>CALWBH010000161.1 GCA_944376015.1 uncultured Clostridia bacterium | reverse complement strand
ATGCAATGCGTCCTCGCCCATTCTTTCGCCCAATTCTTCGGCAAGCCCGTCGTTGAAGCTCGCGGCAAGCAGCGTAGGGCTGGGAAAAGACATAGTGTAAATGTTTTCGTCGTTGCTCGTCATTCGGCTTTTAAGACCGAGAGGTCCGTCCGAAGCCTTTTCGGCGGGTTTAACGATACTCGTTATTTCGGGCGTTCCGAAATAAGCTCCCGAAAGCAGATCGACCTGTTCTCCGAAGGAAAGCTGATCAAGCAGAGTATCCCACGCGCCGCTATCGTATTCGATACCTTTGAGATCTATGAGATTAAACACGTGCTCCTGCTCGTACAAAGGCATTTCGTCTTTCGGATCGGCTACGACCTCATGCTGGAAAGCCAGATCTTCCGCCATCTTTGCGGTCATACTGAGTCTGACCGTTTCTTCGGGGTACGTGCTTTCCCAATCTTTTCTCGAAAGATACGTGACCGTTTCGTCGCCCTTGTTTTCGTACTTATTCCAGTCTGCGTCGTCGAAACGATTCGTTATCGCATTTTTCGTCTGCTCGCTTATCGCGTACGTTTCCAAATCGTCCGCGTCGAAAACAAGCTTACGCACCAAAGCCGTATCGCCTTCCGCGTCCATTACGTTGCCGGTATTTTCGGGCGTCTTGCCTTTTGCCGCGAGAATATTGTTTACGGCGGCATGCGCGTCCTGCGCCGCGGTTATATAGTAATCTCCTTTTTCGCGGATATATGTCTTATTGTCATTGGCGTCGTACGTCCTAAGCGCTTCGCCGCGTACCGTTATACTGATATTTTCGGTTGCGCCGGGTTTGAGTTCCGCCGTCTTGGCGTAGCCTGCGAGATTCACGGCAGCCTGCTCTATGCCGTTACTTTTGTCGTGCTCCGTATACGGTTTCTGAACGTATATCTGAACGGCGTCGGCGCCTGCTTTCGAGCCGACGTTTTTGACCGTAAGCGTGACGACGTAATCCCCGTCTTTTTCTTTTACGTCATAATCGTAGTATTCGAATTCGGTGTAAGAATCGCCGTGCCCGAAAGGAAACGCCACTTCTTCTTTGTAAACCCAATTGTCAGACGAATTTACCGCGCCCGCACGGCTCGTCGCACTGCCGAGACCGAGCACCGCGTCTTCATAACGCGTTTCGTAATATTTATAGCCTACGTATATGCCTTCCTGATAAACAATGTAAACGCCTTGCTGCGCCACGTTGCTCAGTCCCATTTCGTTCGCGTTGGTATACATCGTCGCAATCGTGTTGGCATAAGCGGGCGCCGAACGGGTATCCATGGCAAAAGTATCCGCAAGATGTCCGCTGGGAACGGAATCGCCCGAAAGTATCCTTGCCACTTCGTTAAGACCTTCCCAACCGGTCTGTCCCACCCACATACAGCAATCGATATCGTTCCGCCTTTGTACAAGCGAATCCATGAATATGCCCGCGGGCGTATTGAGAAGCACGACCACCTTTTTGAAAGTTCCCTCTTTCTTCAACGCAACGACTTCGTTAATCAACGATTCTTCCTGCGGACTGAGATCCATATAATCGCCCGTCGCGGTATCGGCAGCCGTCTGCGTTACGTCTGCGGAAGCGCCGCCCGTAGACCCTTCGCGGGTAAGACGTGTAAACACGATTATCGCCGCGTCGCCGTAATCGGGAAAGGAATTTTTCACTTCGTCGGTATATACGCTCCAAGGCACCTCGTTCATCGTCGTCATTCCGACCCGCTCATAAGCGCTGCCCGCGCCCGTGTCGTAAAAATCCCAAAGCACGGAATTAACGCTCAATCCCGTAGCTTCGAGCGCTTGCTTCATATTAGTGGCGCCGTTTGTTCTCGCCGCGCCGCTGCCGCCGCCCGAATATCCCCAGGCTACGCTCGAACGACTGAAAAGACTGACGGAAGCATGTTCGGAAAGCGGTAAACCGTTGGTATCCGAATTCCACAAAAGCGTACTGCCTTCCCTTTGAATTCTGTCCGCGGTTTTTTTATCCGCCTCGTGCAAAGCCGCGTCGTCGTATACCTGATGTTTGTAACCGCTCGCCTCGTCGGTGTCATAAAGTATACCGCCTTCGCCGTCCGATTTTACGTAATCGGATTTGAAATATTCGAGATCGGCGTTTTTCGCGCTTTCGACATCTACGGTTTCCGTTCTGAAACCCGTAAGACCGAGAGTGGTATTTATGACCTTTTTATAGCCTTCGAGAACGTTTCCTGCCACAAGAGTGACGATAAGCCATAAAAAAACATAAAAGGTTATCATCACCCATATCGATCTTTTATAAAAAATTCTCATCTTATTCTCCTTTACCTCCGATCAACGCGGCTTCGAACGCCGCCTTTTTCCGCCTTTGTTTCCGAATGTAGAAAAAAATGCTTACTGCGAAACCCAGTACGGACACCGCTTCTCCGATATATAACGGTATCAGTCACCAGGACTCGCGCAATCCGTCGTCCCCGCCTACATCGGCGATCATTATTCCCGAAACCACGAAAACCGCTATGATCGCGAACGTTATGAAGGACCACAGTATCGCAAAAGCTCCGGCAATAATTCCCCAGGGAACTTTTTTCATCTCATTTACCTCCTTTTTACAGATAACACCAGCCGCAATGAAACTTCGCCTTATGTCCGCATAAATTTTAAATTAAAATGCAACCGCCGTCAATAGAGGTTGCATATTCGGTCATAAGCTATGCTTATTAGGCTGATATTTAAAGCGAGGTACGCGGAAATTTACCGACGACGCGGCATTATTCCGCCGCTACGCGTTTGCCGATTTCGGTATCGGAATAAGAATATTCAGATTGAATATATCGCCTTTGGTGCGTATAGACAGACTGCCGTCATATTTTTCGGTAACCATACGTATGCTTTTTATTCCGTACCCGTGATAATCCTTGTTGGATTTCGTGGTGCAGGGATAACCGTCCGCATTCATGCGTATTTCCCCCTGATAAAAGTTTTTTATGTTTATCGTCACGAGATCGCCTACGGAATGTATTTTCAGACTGATTACGCGTTTTGTTTCGTCCTGCAATCTTATCACCGCTTCTATGGCGTTGTCGAGAGCGTTTCCGAAAAGCGAATAAACGTCGCCGTCCTTCATGAAATTCAATATCTGACCGTCGGCTATACATTTAAGCACTATATTGTGACGCAAACACTTGAAACTTTTTTCCGTCAATATTACGTCCAGCGCTTCGTTGTCCGTTTTGACTACCGAATCGTACACGGATATGGATTGTTCGAGATCTTTAATGGTTTCGTCTTCCAGCTGTTTGCGCGAACCTATTTCGCGTATTTGATGCTTCATATCGTGGCATTTCATGTTTATCAGGTCGATGTTCTCTTTGGATATCTTGTACTGCTCCTTAGACTGCACCAGCAATTTTTTCGTAAAATCCAGCTCTGTTTCCAGCCTTTTGGTCTGTACCAGCTTAAACTGCCATTGCAACAGCAGCAAACAGTTGAATACGCTCGACACGTGATATACGATGGAATTTACGACGTTATGCGTTTCGCCCGAAAAAACCATAAGCGCGTTAAGCAGTATGTTCAATATAAGGCAACCGCCGATAAGCCCGACCAAAGAACGGTTTTTAATAGTAAGATCTTCTTTTTTGTTCACGTGCCGCATAAACAGGAACCAAAGTAACCCGTAAACCGTAAAGTATCCGACGATGTACATCAATACCCAGAAAAAAGATTCCATATTCAATTGCGTGACGTCTACCACGCCCACGTGATACATACCGAACAAAGGACTTTCTCCCCAGAGTATGAAAGTAAATATAAGATTCGTAAACTGATATGCCAAATGCTGCACGGTATAAGCGGCTATACCGCAGAAAATAACGTTTATCCACGGCTCTTTGCATACGATTTTAAGCCCGATAACGCTGAGCGCGAAAATCACTAAATACATTGCGCAGTTATACCATACGTTGTCTACAAACGGTAAAAAGAACGCGACAAGAAACAAAACGGCTACCACGCCCAAAACCCGAAGAATATAATAACTGTTTCGCCTTAAACGAAAAGTCAATAGAAATTCCGCGATCAAAAGCTCCGCTAAAAACAATAGCTCCGAAAACATCAGTTACCCCCTGCAAGATAGTCGTTAAGGTCTTCAAGAAAATCCGCGCGCTTACGACGGGATATCTGCAACCATTCGTCGCCGACGGACACCTGCGTCTGAGTGACCTGCGTTACATATTTAAGATTTACGAGATAGCACCGATTGCAAAAAGAAAACGACGCGCCTTTAAGCTCGTCCGCTACGCTCGCTATGGAACCGAGAGCGGTAAACGTGCCTTCTTTGGTATGGTAAGTCAGATAATGCGCCATAACTTCCACGTACAGTATCTGCGACGCCGTCAGACGGCGTTTTCCGTCATTGTTTTTTACCCATAACTCCACTTCTTTGTTGTTTTCCAGACATTCAAGCGCATTCGGAAAATTCAACGCAAAATTATAGTACGATATCGGTTTGACTATAAAATCGAAAGCTCTCACTTTATAACCCTTGACCGCATACTGAGCAAGGTTGGTCACAAATATGATTATTACTTTTTTATCTTTTTCCCGCAATTTTTCCGCCAGCTCCATTCCGTTACCGTCCGGCAGTTCTATATCGAGAAACGCTATATCGAAGTTACGGTCGAATGCGTCCGTAAACTGCCGCGCTTTGTCAAAACAGGTAATGACAAAATCACAGCCGTTTTCCTTTCCGTATCTTTTTATGTAATCCGACAATAGCTCGGACTGTGTTTTGTCGTCTTCGACAATTGCGATTTTTATCATCTCTCACCCTTTCCGCCAAAAATTTTTTATGCGTTGCCGCAGTCGTTGGTAAATTACAAGACCGTTTTCGAAAAAACTCATAATGAGTTACGTTAACGGCTCCCTAACGTAAGGCACTCGCATACTTTATCCGCGAACATTGTAATTACCGCTCCTTACCGATATCGCTGTTCGCGTTTTTGATCAGTATAGTATAAATATTCTTTTTTGTCAATGCTTGTTTTTGCGCACCGCTAACGCTCGCTTCCGCGTGCGCTAAACTATTTCCGCGCTTGCGGATCTTTATATTTTGCGCACCGCTAACGCTCGCCATAGGCGTGCGCCAAATCTTTTCCGCGCTTGCGGTATCTTTTCGGTTATAACACGCGTTTTTCAGCCGCCGCAAGGTCACTTAGTCGGCGGCTACCCTCGCTGTCGCTCGGTGAAAGAACCCGTGTTCTCCCTCGAAAATCTCTCCGCAATCGCTGCTGTCTCTGACTATGACGGCTTGCGGTTTTTTACGGTTTTTCTTACATTAAACCGTGTTTTTTGCTTTTTTTGCGGTTTTTTGGTAATAGAAAAGCCTTCCGCTCGTTTTTTAAGCGTTCTTTTCGATAAAAAAATCTCTTAGCGAAAGGCTTTATCTGTTTTATGTTTTACTTCCGCTTATACCGAGTTTTTATGTACGGCGGTTCGGCGGAGCGTTTTGCTCGCGCTTGTACTTTTTCTCTTGCCCGACTTTCCCGCACGATCGCGAGCGTTGCTTATGGTTTAACGTCGGATTAACGGCAAAAAAGGCAGAACACGTCGATTCTGCCTTTTTTTGGTGCCGGTGGTCGGGGTCGAACCGACACGG
>CALWBH010000160.1 GCA_944376015.1 uncultured Clostridia bacterium | reverse complement strand
ATCTATATTTATCAGGAACGTCGTGGACGCGGAACATTCCCAAACGGTTTCGCGGACGTAAAAGTCAAGCGGTCTCTTTTATCGTACCGCGCCGACGCGAGACTGTTGACAGCAAAAACAAGCCAACGAAAATGTCGTTAAGACATACGGAAGAGCGCAAGCGCTTGTACGCTTTGCAAATCGGCGCGTTAAAAACGCTATTTACCCACGCAGAACCGAGAGAATATGTCGTCGAGCACGTCTTCCGTCGCGTTGGCGCCCGTTATGCCGCCGAGATGAGCAAGCGCGCATCCGAGCTCGCCGAGCGCAAGATCGGGAGCGCCGCCCGTTTTCAGACAGTTTATGCCCGCTTCGAGCGCTTCCGCAGCCGCAAGCGCAAGCGTATAATGCCGCGCGCTTGTAATCACGATCCCGTCCGCGCTCACTCCGCCGTCCAAAGCGGCGGCGTATACGGCTTCTTTAAGCTCCTCCACGCCGTCGCCCGTAAGCGCGGATATCCCGACCGCCCCTTCGGGAACGGGGTCGTCGGATATATCCGTTTTATTGTAAACTTCGATTATTTTGCCCGTAGTTTCGACGGGAAGAAACACGGGAGAGGAATTATCCGTAACGCGAAGCACGATATGCGCGCGTTGCGCGGCGAGCGCGCTACGCTCCACGCCTACGCGTTCGGCTTCGTCCGAAGTCTCCCTTATCCCGGCGGTATCCACGAGCGTGAACAGCATGCCTTTGTATTCGTAAGATTCTTCTATCGTGTCGCGCGTCGTTCCCGCGTTCGCCGTCACTATCGCGCGTTCTCTGCCGAGCAGTTTATTAAGCAGACTGCTTTTGCCCGCATTGGGCAAGCCCACGATTGCCACGCGCACGCCGTCGCGCAGCTTCTCACCCTGCGAGTAAGAACGAATTATCGCATGCAAACGCGCCGCCGCGTTTTCCAGCACGGGTAACGCCTGCGCCGCCGTCTGCTCTTCCACGTCCTCTTCCGGATAGTCTATCGCCGCGTCGTAACCGCTTATCACGCCGAGTATATCGTTATATATCCCTTCCGTTTCGCGATGCAGTCTGCCCGTGACGTTGTCCAAAGCCGCGTTTACCGCCGCCGCGGAACGCGCGTTTATAAGCTCGCCCACCGCTTCCGCTTCGTCGAGACCGAGTTTGCCGTTAAGAAACGCTCTGCGCGTGAATTCTCCCGCTTCCGCGCCGCGCGCGCCGAGAGCTATCAACCGTCGCAATATACGCGACGCGATCTCGGGCGAACCGTGGCAATGCACTTCCACGAGCGTTTCGCCGGTGTAGCTGTGAGGACTTTCGAAAAGTACGACGAGCACGCGATCTTTGATCTCGCCCGCGTCGAACGTGCCGAGCACCATCCGCGCGTGTTCCAGCCTGTCCGCGCGCGAAAAACAACGCGATATTATCTCCTTCGCGCCGTCTCCGCTCATTCTTATTATGCTTACCGCGCCTCTCCCCACGGGAGTGGCAAGCGCGGCTATTACGTTACCTTCTACCATATCCGTTATTCGCCGTCCGATCGCGCGACCGTTTAGTCATTCGTGCGCTTTCCACACACACTCGCCCACGTCGAAAGAGTCGAAGCGCGCTTCGAAATTACTGTCACCGGGACTGCATAAATATATCCCGAACCGCACCGCGCCGACCGCTTCCGAAAGATGCGCTATACGCATCTGCGCATAATCTATTCCGTCAAACGAACTTTCGACGAGAAAATCGCTTCCGCGGCGGCTTAGTCTGTAAAAGATCACTCGAGTATCCGCGCTTATGTCTCTCGTCGCCCAATCGGAAAACCCGCCGTTGGTCACTACGCTGCCCAGACGCATTATTCGGGAATTCTCGTATTCCGCCGACGCTTTAAGCCAGCAGTCGCGACTCATGTAAACCAATACTCCGCACTGATCAAACCTGACCTCGGGCAAAAATTCCGTTCTTACCGTAAAGGTGAAAAATTCTTCCGTGCTTTCCGTCAGCAAGCAGGGCGCGTTGTCTGCGGAAAATCCGTAATACGTCTGCCGCCATAAATCGGTATGCGGCGCGCTTTTCGCGCACAGTCCGTCGCCGCACACCCGCCATTGCGCGCCTTTCTTCGCTTCGTCGAACACAAAACCGTTTACCGTAGCCTGCATCGTTTTCCCTCCGTAACTGAAATATACCATATTTACCGCCCGATGTCAACAATGTTTTTTTAAATCGATAGTCGCCGCATTCGTCCGCGCTTATTCTCCGCCCGTCGCTTCGGTTATTTACGAAACCGCAATCGACGCGGAACGCGCATTCGTGACCGTTTGTCGGATGAGCGCTATACGCAAGCCTGCTCGTTGCCCGCGTTTCAAGCTCTCCCGAGCATAAGAAAAACGGCTTTCCTTGTATCGGAAAACCGCTTTTTTGATAACATCAATGTCATTCCGTCGTCGAAGTATCGCCCGTGCTTTCGTCCGTACCCTCTTCGGTATCCTCCTCGGATTCGTCGCTGTCGCTTTCCTCGGGGAACGGTTCGAGATCGTAAATATCTTCGAGCATATCGAGCATCGTACCCGTTCTGAGTCCGAATTTAAGCTTATAATACGTCTGACTTTCCGCGCCTGTTCCGGGAACGTCGGAATCAAGATAGACATCGTGGTAAACGAAAGCGTAGGCGTCGATATTTCTCACCCAATCGCTGTCTTCGGTTATGGTAAACATAACGGTGTCGTAATCCTGGGAGACCTTTCTGCCGTCCGAATCTTTGAGCTCCATTCTTTTCGTGTTTTTAAGGGAAATGACGAAAGAATATCCGAGTGCGCCGCCGCTCGTTATTTCTTCGAACTTAGTGCGCATCTCGCTACCCGTCATTTCGTTGTTTTTAACGTTGGAATTGTCGGAGAGACCGAGCCCGAAAGAATAATTGAACTGCAAGCATGCGGAGATAAGCGAGAAACTCGTGGCTTCGAACAGATCTTCGTAGCTATACACGCCGCTCGATTCTCCTTCCCCGATGAGTTTGCCGTCCGTCTCGTTGGGCAGACGCGCGCCGTCATAATTGCTGTGATAGATATTAACGCTGTTTACGTTCTCTTTTTCAAGCCACCCGTTGGCATACGAAAGCGGGCGTATCCTGATGCTTGCGAGCACGATAACGGCAACCACGCCGAGCACGGCGACTATTGCGATCGCGGCAACGATCAGATTCTTTTTTCCTGTTGACATTTTACGATATCTTATCCTTTAAGATTATTTGTGTTTCGATTTTCGGGGTATCAGTTGTCCGAACCGTCGTTCGCGGAATCGTCCTGATTTTCGGCAGGAAGCTCCGCCGTTTCCGCCGACGGTGCGAGATAAACCTGACTGCTCTGTTTTTCTTTTTTGTTTTTCTTGCCGAAATTGCGGTAGGTGCGATCGTCGATGACTTTCATTACTTCGTCCGCGCTTGCGCCGTCCATTATCATCTCGAATTCTTCGGCGAAAACCGTTTCCTTTTCGAGCAGGACGCGCACGAGAGTATCCATATACTTTCTGTTTTCGGAAAGCAGTTTGAGCGCGAGCTGATGTCCGTCTTCCACGAATTTACGTATCTGGTCGTCTATTTCCGCCGCCGTTTTGTCGCTGTAATTATGGCTGGAACCGTAATCCCTGCCGAGGAACACTTCGTGCTCGCCGCCGTAATAGATAGGACCTACGCTGCTCATTCCCCATTCGGTAACCATTCTGCGCGCGCGTTCGGTAGCCATTTTTATATCGCCGCTCGCTCCCGCGGAAATGTCCTTAATGACGAGCTCTTCCGCCGCTCTGCCGCCCATAGTCATGGCGATGTTGGCGGTCAGTTTGTTGAACGTAATGTGATCGTCGTCGTTGTCGGGACGGGTCATGGTGTAGCCCGCCGCATTGCCGCGCGGAATAATGGATATCTCGTGCACGGGATCGCAGTTGGGTTTGAGACAGTGCGCCACGATCGCGTGACCCGCTTCGTGATACGCGGTTATGCGCTTATCCACTTCGGTCACAAGTCTGCTCTTCTTCTGCGGTCCGAGCACTACCTTATCGATAGCTTCGTAGATATCTTCCATTATTATCTGCGTGCGGTTGGCTCTCGCGCACAGTATAGCCGCTTCGTTGAGCAGGTTTGCTATTTCCGCGCCCGTAAAACCGGAAGTTATACGCGCAAGCACGCGGAAATCTATCTCGCTGCTTATGGGTTTATTGCGCGCGTGCACCTTGAATATCGCTTCTCTGCCGCGCACGTCGGGTATCTGAACGTATATCTGACGGTCGAAACGTCCGGGGCGCATAAGCGCGGGATCGAGTATGTCCGCACGGTTGGTAGCCGCCATGACGATTATCGATTCGTTGGATTCGAAACCGTCCATCTGCACGAGCAGCTGGTTGAGCGTCTGTTCGCGCTCGTCGTGTCCGCCGCCGAGTCCCGCTCCGCGCTGACGTCCGACCGCGTCTATTTCGTCTATGAATATTATGCACGGCTGATTTTTCTTTGCCTGTGCGAACAGATCGCGAACACGGCTCGCGCCCACGCCGACGTACATCTCCACGAAATCCGAACCGGATATCGAGAAGAAAGGTACGTTCGCTTCGCCCGCAACCGCTTTCGCGAACAGCGTTTTACCTGTTCCCGGAGGGCCTACGAGCAAAACGCCCTTGGGCACTCTCGCGCCCACGCCGGCGAACTTGCCCGGGGTTTTAAGAAAGTCCACGATTTCCGCAAGCTCTTCTTTCTCTTCTTCCGCGCCGGCAACGTCGGAGAAACGCACTTTAAGCGAACTCTGCACGTTGGCTTTGCTCTTACCGAAGTCGTTAGCCACCCCGCCGCCACCGCGCATACTGCGGAATATCATTACCATAAAGATGACCATGAACACGATCATCGCTATGGGATACGCATAGTCGAGTATGGATACGGCGTACGGATTGCTTGTATTGGGTTCTATTGTGTTGCCGTTTTTGGCGAAATCTTCGTAAGACTCCGTAACTATCGCATACTTACTGATATTGTTTTCGGTAAGGTAACTCTGCCATTTTTCTTCCGCTTCCGTCGGATCCAAACCGTTCGTCACCTCGTCCTTTATCTCGTTCGCTTTGATGACGCAGCTGTCATACATATAAATGTAATCCGCCATATCCGTCTGAACGTCGATTATGACCTGAAGCTTTTCTTTGTCGCTTGCCGAGCGGAAGGTAACGGTAGCAAGATCGACGGTCATGGTTCCTTTTTCAACGTTGTGAGCGTAAAGATAATCGTTGAAAAACGTAGTGGTGCTTATCATCTTCGCGCGCGAACTCGCAAACATAACGATAATTACTACCGATATCAGTAGTATCACGCCGAGCAATGCCAATAAACCTTTCGTACTTGATTTCAATATTTTAATCTCCGTTAAGCACAACCGAACCGTGAAAGGCTCGGTATACTATGTTATTATAACGCAAGCGACGGAAAAATACAAGTATTTTCACGCGGTAATTGCGCTATAAATGGGAATGCGGTGCGAAAATTGCGTAATTTAATCGCTTTCGTACTCCACTTTTTCAAGGTACAGCGCGCACGAAGGCGCAATGTCGGGCACAAGCCGTCTGTCGCCGCTTTCAAGCGCGTTTTTTATGCGCTCCGCGCCGTCGCCCCGACCCGCTTTGAGCAGAGCGCCCGCCATTATCCGTACCATATTATACAAAAATCCGTTCCCCGTGACGGAAAACACGACGGAATCCCCGTCTTTAACGACCGACGCCGCATAAACGGTGCGAACGGAAGTTTTAGCCGAAGAGCCGCTGCTCATAAACGCCGCAAAATCGTGCGTGCCCACGAACGACCGCGCGGCGGAGTCCATTGCGGCGACGTCCAGCGAAGCGCCGCCGTAACACTCGCGCGTGCGGCGAAGCGGGCTTTCCGTTTCCGCGGTGTAAAAGCGGTAAACATAAGTCTTGCGTTTTGCGCTCTTTCGCGCGTCAAACGTATCCGATACAATCTCGCAGGCTTTTACGCGGATGTCTTCGGGCAGCCAGTGGTTGAGCGCGGCTTTCATGCGCTCGACCGTCAGCGCTTTGTCGCAATCGAAATGCGCCGTCTGTCCGAGAGCGTGAACGCCTTCGTCCGTCCTGCCGCTCGCCGTCACTTTTACGGACACGGCGGTAATGCGTTCGAGCGCGTTTTCCACCGTTTCCTGCACGGTAAGCGGCTCGCGCGGCTGTTTCTGCCAGCCGTGATAACGCGCGCCGTCGTATTCGAGAGTTATTTTATACCGCATTTGCCACTCCGATCGCAAAATTTAGCCGACCGTCCGCTATAATATGCCAAAATTTTATTAAATACGCCTTAAAGCGACGGCGGCCTGCATTAAAAAAAGATTAGAATACTCCCCCGCGGATCCGATCATCCCAAGACGCTCCGACCGACGACGGGTTCGATCATATCGAGTTTGAATATATCCGTCCAGCCCCAACCCCACCAATTGTAAGTGCAGACAAGAACGAAGAAAAGGAGCGCGGCGAAAAAGAGCATGGCAAGCACGTCCCACACCGAAAAACGAAGAACCTTCATACGGGTTTTGCCTTTACCGCCGTTGTAACACCGCGATTCCATGGCGTCCGCAAGATCCCCCGCCCGTTTGAACGCGGACACGAAAAGCGGTATCAGTACGGGAATGAGCGCGCCCGCCCGTTTGAATATGTTGCCGTGATCGAAGCATGCTCCGCGCGCTTTCTGCGCATTCATCATACGCCCCGCTTCTTCGAAAAGCGTGGGTATCATGCGGAGCGCGATCGACATGATCATTCCGAACGCGTGCACGGGCACTCTGAAAAGTTTGAGCGGAGCGAGTAACCACTCCACCGCGTCCGCCATATCGACGGGCGTGGTCGTAAGCGTGATCAGCGTGGGACCGAGTATGAGCAGGACTATGCGGCACATTATCCGCCCGCCAGCGAGCAGTCCGCTTCCGCAGATACAGAACGGTCCGAACTCCACGAAAAACCCGAAAGTCGCCAGCTCCGCTTCTTTTCCCGCGCCGTCGTTGAGCAGAACGGTAAATATAAAGGTCACTATCGCAAGCACTATTATGGCTTTAAGCCCGCTAAGCACTTTGAGCGGCGGCACGCGCGACATCAGTATAACCGCAAGCAACGTCAGCGCGATAATGCCGTAAAGCATAAACGACGGAACGAATACCACCGTTACGATATAGATTATCATAATGAGCAGTTTTGCGCGCGGATCCGCTCTGTGTACGGGGGAATCTACGGGATAAATCTGACCGAAAACTACGTCTTTCATTTGTCTCCCCCCGAATAAATATTCAAAAGACCGTCTACCAGCTCGCTCTCGGTCAGGCAGGACGGATCGACGGGAACGCCGCCTTCCGCGAGATAATACGCCAGCTCGGTAACCGACGGCATTTCCATGCCCATACCTTTGATAAGCTCGCGTCTCGTAAAAAGCTCGCGCGGAGAAAACACGCCGGCGATCTTGCCTTCGTTCATAACCGCCACTTTATTGCAGCACTCCGCCACTTCGTCCATGTTGTGCGATACCATAACGACGGTGGGGCACGCCTCGCGTTGAAGGCGTTTGAAAAGCGCAAGCAGCTCTTTTTTCCCTTCGGGATCCAGCCCGGCGGTAGGTTCGTCGAGTATGAGCACTTCGGGGCGCATGGCTATAACTCCGGCAATCGCCACGCGGCGTTTCTGTCCGCCCGAAAGCTCGAAAGGCGAGCGCTCGGCAATTTCGTCGTAATCCAGCCCGACGCGCGCGACGGCGGCGCGAACGCGCTCTTCCGTTTCCGCTTCGCCGAGCCCGAGATTTTTGGGTCCGAATCCCACGTCCTGCCGAACGGTATCCGCAAAAAGCTGATATTCGGGATACTGAAACACCATTCCCACTTTTTCGCGCAAGGTTTTAACGTCGGGTTTTTTGGCGCAAAGGTCTATACCGCAGACTTTAAGCACCGCGTTTTTGTTGTATTTGAGCTGAACGCGCGTAAGCGCGTTGATATGCGAAACGAGAGTGCTTTTCCCGCTGCCCGTATGCCCTATTATGCCGAAAAAGTCGCCCTCTTCCACGTCGAGCGATATGTCGTCGAGCGCGAGTTTCCCAAAAGGCGTTTTCGGGTTATATATGTAAGAAAGGGATCTTATTTCGATCTGCATAACTTCTCCCTGAGTTCTCGGTCGGTGATGATATTCCCGTCCAGCTCCACGCCGCGTTTTCTGAGCTCGTACGCCACGCGGGTACAGAGCGGTGCGTCCAGCCCGTACTGCCGCAAAGTTTCAACATCCGAAAGCGCGCGGTGCGCGTCCGCGTCGATAACGACCCGCCCTTCGCTGAGCGCTATCACTCTGTCCGCCAAAGCGGCTTCGTCGGGGAAATGCGTTATCATTATCACGGTCATGCCTTCCTTTTCGCGTATGCGGCGCACCGTGTCCATGACTTCCTTTCTGCCGCGCGGATCCAGCATCGCGGTGGATTCGTCGAGTATCATAACGCGCGGCATGAGCGCAAGTACTCCGGCTATCGCGATACGCTGTTTCTGCCCGCCCGACAGTCTGAAAGGAGTGCCCTTCCGATACTCCGACATACCGACCCGATCCAACGCCCATTCGACGCGTTCTTTTATCTCCGCGCTCGGCAATCCGAGATTTTCCGGACCGAACGCAACGTCGTCTTCGATTATGCTCGCCACCATTTGATTGTCGGGGTTCTGAAACACCACGCCGACCGTACGGCGTATGTCGAACATATCCTTATGCTTTGCGGTAAGCGTGCTTTTGCCGTTTACTATAACCTCCCCTTCGTCGGGCAGATATAAACCGTTGAGCAAACGGGCGAGCGTGCTTTTGCCGCTGCCGTTCGAGCCGATAAGCGAAATGAACTCGCCCTGTTCCACGTCAAAACTGACTCCGCGAAGCGCCATGACTTCGTCTTCGAGCCCGCTGTTGTACACATATACCGCGTTTTTTACCGAAATAATATTCATTGGTTTTTCCCGTCGCGCGCCCGCGTTTTCCGCTTTATCGCGCGTTTATTTTATTCCGAACAGCAGCTTGAGCCACCATTCGCCCGCGCTCCCCGCTTCGGGCGCCGCCAGAAGCACTCCTTCTATCTTGTCGCGGGTTACCGCTCCCACGCTTTTGAAGCGCGAATCGGTGGAGTTGTTGCGATTGTCTCCGAGCACGAAATATTCGTCGGCGCCCAGCGTTATCGGCGGATCGCCCGGTTTTATGAAAGGCTCGTCGACGTAATGCACGCCGCTCCAATCCTTCATCGTTTCGTTGATATAACTCTCGGTCTGCCTTTCGCCGTTTACGACGAGCGTAACGCTGTCATCGGCGTTTTTTTCAAAAGAAACGCTGTCGCCGCCGACCGCCACCACGCGTTTTATGAGCAGTCTGTTTTCGCCGTCCGAAAAGTTGCGAAACACGGCTATATCGCCGCGCACGGGCTTGTCGCTTCCCGAAAGCAGGACGTACTGTCCGTCGGTAAGCGTGGGCATCATACTCGTTCCCGAAACGAGGCACATCGAAAATACGGTAGTGAAAACAAGCTGAGCAAGTATCACCGCCATTGCGACGACGCAGGCAACGGTGACCGCAACGGAATAATTTTTCTGCTTTCCGACAAGCAGTCTGTTTGTCATTTCACTGTACATCTGTTATTCTCCGTCCGACGCCGTCGTTCCGTCACACCCAAAGCATGCCCGAAATTATCACGGGACTTTCTCCGTTTATGCGCAGGCACACCACGTCCGCCCAGTTTTCGCATACGCCGTAAGGCGATTTGAACATTTCCGATTCCAACGTAAGCTTGCGCCAGACGTCTTCGGGCGACAGCTCCGCCGTAAAGGAATATTCCGCATAATCCCCTTCGCCGTTCGTAGCCGTTACCGTAAGCGTGACGGACTGAGCTTTCGCGGAATATATCATCATTTGAAGAAGATAACCGTCTTTACCGCGGAAAGCGGGATCGCCGAGTTTGAATGTGGCGAGACTGCTGCCGCATACTCCCGATATACCGAAAGGACCTTCCGCTATGAAAATCGGCGTTTCCTGCTCGCCCGCCGTCGGATCCGTCCAATCGTCCGTCCCGACGTCGCCGTCGTACAGCAAACGGGTCGCTTCCGTTCCCGCGGGCAAAACTCCGAGCGACGCGGGCAGCTTCTCGTAAATGGGCGAGCTCACGCTTATCCCCTCGGGAAGCCGAACGTTTGCGAACGCGTATATTTTCTCTTTTATATTATAGACGTCGACGTGCGCGATATACTCGTTTTCTCCGACGCTGACAAGCTCCGCTTTACGCCAGTTGCGCAATTCGCCCCTTTGCATGTTCTGCGAAACGAACAGCTCCGTTTCGCAAAGCCTGTCCGCTTTTACGCTGTAATACAGCTTCCCTTCCGACCCCTTGGCGGAAAGAACGGGAGTTTGCGGCACTTCCACGTCCGAAAGCAAATATTTTTTCAACCACAGTCTGATATTGTCGCGCTGCTTTATGCCTATGGAATGTACGGCGCGTTCGCTTATCGTAAGCCGCGAACCCGTTTCGGGCGGAATAAGAGAAAACACGTCGCACATTTCGTCGACGCTTCCGTCCTCCTCGTTGGACGCCACCATCATGAGCAACGGCAGCTTTATCATGGGCGCGTAAGCCGCGTCCGCAAGCGCCACCTTGTATTTAAGCTCGCTCTCGTCCGTCGCGGACGCCATTTCCCGACCGGCGGAAAACAACGAAACCGCGCACTTCGGTCTGCCGTCAATCGCCGCGGTCATTATAGCCGCGGACGAAGCCACCCCTTCGCCTATCAAGGCGATGCGATTCGGGTCCGCTCCGTCGAGCGAACAAGCGAACGTGATCGCGCGCATGGCTATCTCCGCCCAGACCGTCCAGCAATTGAAACGCACGTCTTCGGGATAATCGGTCAGACATTCGGGCGTAAAATTGGCGCACGACAACGATTCGGGATAAAGTGTGAATCTGTATGTGTCGTCGCGAACCCCGGCGTAATCGGGCATTACCGCGATAAAGCCCTGCTCCGCAAGCCTTGCGCACATTTCCTCCGCCGATTCCGTATTGCGGCTCACGTCGGGCATATAAACGACGGCGGGAAGCTTGCCGCGAACGGAAGGCAAAAAACACCTTGCGCTTACGCGTACCACGCCGTCCGTAACGGTAGAACCGTTGAAGTATGCGTCTATGACTTCCGTATCCCCGTTTTTGCACGACGAAACAATGCTGACGTTAAGCGGCAGCACAGACGCGTCGTAGCCTTTCCATATAATCTGCGGGGTGAGAATTTCCATATCGATACTTATTTTATACTTTATCGCAGGCTCTGTCAACTTTTTGCGCCTTACTGTCCTTTTCCCGCCTGCCGTCCCGACCGTCTTTTCAGTAAAAACTCGCCCAAAAAGCACGCTAATACGAACGACTACCGCGATAACCGACCCCATTCAGGATAAACCGAAGCTTGAGAATGCGCAAAACCGCACTTAAAGCGCCGACATTCGAAGTAATTTCGTCCGCGCCCGACCAACCCGCTTTAAAAAGGTTTGCCGCTCTTTTGACTTTTTTTCGGCAAAACGCTTGACATTACGCGCCGATTATAATATAATTCTTCTGCTGACAAAAAAAGCGCCGTAATCCTCGGTAGCTCAGTCGGTAGAGCACGCGGCTGTTAACCGCG
>CALWBH010000159.1 GCA_944376015.1 uncultured Clostridia bacterium | reverse complement strand
AAAGATAAGCTCTGCACCGTTTCCCGAACCCTTCGCCCTTGCTCACTCACCGTTCGCAAGGGAATCGAAGGTCGTTCGCCCGAAGTGAATTCGTGCTCACTCCTTTATTTTGCGCACCGCTAACGCTACACTGCCGCAAAGGAAAAGCCCTTGTGGCTTTTCCTTTGCTGTGTTGCGCAACATATACCCGCGTCTGCGGCGGCTTTTTCGCGCGCAAACATTTTTTCGGGTCGCCATAGGGTCACCTTATGGCGACCGCTTCCGCTCCGCTCGCTCCGAAAAAATGCTCGCTCATCAAAAAATTCATCCGCATCCGCTACTTTCTCTGACTATGAATTACTCGTGCTTTTGGTATAAGGTTGTATTGACTGTTCTCGCGGTGCATTAAAAATACGATATTACGATAACAAAAAACCGCTTTTACAATTAAAAACGGCTTTTGTTTTATCAAGTTAATTCATTTGCTCATGCGCTTTTATCCATTCCAAAACGTCTTCATAAGACATTTCACCGGAAGCAACGGCAAGCCCTACGTTTATTATATCCTGATCGGTAAGTTGAAGAGAAATACCGTTCACGGCAAGAAATGTAAGCATAATATACATTCCTATGCGCTTGTTCCCATCGACAAACGCATGATTTGCTATAAGCTCATAGCCTATTTTTGCCGCCTTTTCTTCTTTGCTCGGATATAATTCTTTTTTATCAAACGTAATAAATGCGCATTCGAGTGCGGAATCAAGTAAATTAAAATCTCTTACGCCTGCGCTACCGCCTGTTTCTTTTATCATTAATTGTTGCAACAACAAAACCTTTTCTTTGGATATTTTAATCATTTTGCGAGTTCCTTAAAAGCGTTGCGGTGCTTATCAAGTATGCGCTTTGCCACTATGTCGATTTTTTCGTCATCCGTAAGTTCGAGTACGGAATTATCCGTCAGATTTACAAGTAAATATTTCGGACGATTGTTTTTGAAAATAACCGCACTCCCGTTGCGTTCCGCAATCTTTGCGGCACGGCTGAAATTCTGATTGGCTTCCGTCATAGATATTATTTGCGTTGTATTAATCTGCATAACTGTTACCTCCTTTTTTATTATACTCAAAAAATAGGATAAAGTCAACCTATTTTTTATTATGCTTTCGGTAAGCCTGCTACACCAATCTTATCACCTTTTTGGTTGCGCACCGCTAACGCTTGCCGTTGGCGTCCGCAGACCATACCCGCGCTTGCGGTATCTCTTATACTAGCGCACCGCTAACGCTCGCCACAGGCGTGCGCCATATATACCCGCGCTTGCGGATTCTTTCGGGCGGATACGCGCGAAATTTCCCTCGCCGCCATAAGGCAGGCTTCGGGGACGTGCGGAGGCTTTGCCTCCGTACAAATTTTGCGCGTCTGCGCCTCGAAATCTCTCCGCAATCGCTGCTTTCTCTGACTATGAGTAACTTGTGCTTTTTTATAAAGTGTTTACCTTAAAAAAAGCTTATTTGCTTTGTATAGTAGGCTCGTGCTTTTTTATAAAGTCTGTATATTCAATATGTTTTCTGCAAAACAAAGCCGAATATTTTACGCATATAAGGTTGTAAGTTTTTGGGGAAAGGTACGGAAAACCCCCTTTTGTCTAAAAAGGGGTTTTCCGAGAATTTTTATAAAAAATAAACTTACAACAATTTTGACAGGCTAACGAACTGCATTGGGGTAAGGCGTTCGCCGCGGACGGCGGGGTCGAGCGCAAGTGCGGAGAGCGCCGAAAGCACCTTGTCTTTCGCATAGCCCGCGTTTGTAAGGCAATTGACGAGCGTTTTGCGCCTCATCGAGAAAGCGGCGCGGACTACGCGGCGTACGGACTCGTCGGGACGTTCCGCGGAAAGACGGATGTTGACCACCGCGCTGTCGACGTTGGGCGGGGGAGTAAATAGATTGCGCCCGACTATGCGCGTTATGCACGGTTTTCCGCACATCTGCGCGGCTACCGAAAGCGCGCCGTAATCTTTGCCGCCTGCGGGCGCCGTTATGCGTTCCGCCACTTCTTTCTGCACCATTACCGTCACGCCGTCGCAGAGCGGGTCTTCGAGAAAACGGAACAGAACGGGCGTTGTTATGTAATACGGCAGGTTAGCCACCGCTTTATAACGCGCTCCGCCCGTGACTTCGTTTATATCCGCTTTCATGAAATCTCCGAATATCAGGTCGAGACAGGCATATTCCGTTTTGAGCGGTTCAAGGTATTCTTTCAATCTTTCGTCTATTTCGAAAGCTATTACGCGCGCGCCGCTTTCCGCAAGCGGTCGCGTGAGCGCGCCCATGCCCGCGCCCACTTCGATAACCGTGTCGCCGTTCGTAACGCCCGAGTCCGCTACAATTGCGGCAAGCAGGTTTTTGTCCGTCAGAAAATTCTGCCCGAGCGAATGAGAATGTCTGAATGTCTGCATAAGTATAATATATCACACCTCGCCCGCGCAGTCAACCCGTTCGCCGCCGAAACAAAGCCGCGACGCCCGATACGGGGAGCGCTCCCGAATCCGTATACGATATTGACTTTAATTGTAAAGCCGCAGCGTTAAAGCGTAATACGCCCGTCGTAACCGTAAAATAAAAAAGGCAGGGAACAGCGCTGCGCGCGACTGCGGACAGCGCGGGCGAGCGGGACTACAAAATTTATAGGTGACGATTTTGTGACGGATTGTAAAAACTTAAACTTAAACGCGGCAACGGCGTAATACCCGACTTATTAAGATTGACATAAAAACGCGGATTATGTATAATTTATTTAAACGCGGAAGTCGTAATTCGGCAAAGCAGGCACGTTTCCGCAAGCTGAACGACGCGGACGTGAGTTTTGTCGCTTTGTCGTTGGCGGAACGAAGGGTATGGAAACATTCAGGGCGCTTAGAGAAAACAATAAAATAATATCGGCATTGGTGGCGTGGCAGAAATCGATCTGGTACCCCGTTTTTTACGCTGTCTGCGGAGTGCTTTCGTGCAGTTTCGGCTGGCAGGTATATGTGCCGGTGTTTTATATTCTGGCTTTGTCCGTAGTGTTCGCCGCGCTGTTTTGCGACGACATAAAAGTACTCCTCGTACCCGTATTCCTGACGTATTTCTGTATAGGTTCGGATGTCGAACTCAATCTCGACATCTCCACGGGGAACGTGTTCCAGACATGGAGCACGGGCGGACTTGTCAATATGATAATAGCGGGCGTGATACTCATCGGCTCGATCGTATTCCGCTTCATTCATGACG
>CALWBH010000158.1 GCA_944376015.1 uncultured Clostridia bacterium | reverse complement strand
ACTTAGCGGCGGCCGCACGCTTGCGCTGGCTAAAAAGAACACGCCTTATCATCCGAAAATCTCTCCGCAATCGCTGCTTTCTTCGGTCGAGAACTACTCGTGCTTTTGGTATAAGGTCGTATTTTATAAAAAAGGCGTTGTAAGTTTTTGGGGAAGGGTTCGGGAAACCCGTTTTTGTCTAAAAAGGGGTTTCCCGAAAATTACTAAAAAATAGAACGTTCGGGCGTCTATTTCTGCTATTATAAGGTTATTTTTGATAAGCTGTAACAATGCAAAAGAACTGTCATTTTAAGGCAGTTCTTTTCATATATAAAATTATGAGTTATTTTGACGAGAGAGCGGTTATGTTGGGGAAATATATCGCACGTACGGGTGCGACGGTACGGCGCGCGGCGGAAGAATTCGGCATTGCCAAATCCACCGTACATAAGACGGTCACGGAAAGACTGCCGCATGTGAACGCCGCGTTGGCGGAGCAGGTTCGCAAGGTATTGGAAATAAACCTTGCCGAACGTCACATACGCGGCGGGGAGGCTACGCGTAAAAAGTATCTCGGACGGGAGAGTCGAACGGACGCGACGCCGTAAGCGGCGAGACATAAAAAAACGAAAAGGCGGTAAGCCGCCTTTTCGAATTTCGGAATTATTGTATTGACTTTTATTCGTCCGCGCGTGAACGTCCGCGTTTTTAACCGCCGACATCGCGGACGGAACGCCTGAAAAGCGTATTCGCAATCACATAATTCTGCTGTTGCCTTCGAACAGCACGCCGAGAGTGCCGCAGCCCGTGTGCGCGCCTATAACGGGTCCTATCCAACCGATCTGCACGGTAGCGCCGGGATAGCGTTCTTCGATCGCTTTTTTGACCGCTTCCGCTTTGTCTGCGCAGTCCGCGTGCGCTATCCAGAATTTTTTGGTTCCGGGTTCGGTACAATATTCGTCGATATGATCGAATATCAGTTTAACCGCTTTTTTCCAGCCGAGCGGTTTTTTGTAAACCACGAGTTTGCCTGCGTCGTCGAGCACGATAAGCGGTTTAATGCTTATCATGGAGCCGATTATGGCGGCAGCCGCGCTGACTCTTCCGCCGCGTTTAAGGTGGAAAAGGTCATCTGCGACGACGTAGACCTGTATGCGGTGAGGGTAAGCGCGGAGAGATTCGACGGCTATATCCGCGCGTACGTTCTGATCGCGCAGACTGAGCGCCTTTTCGAATACGGGTACGGCAGCCTGAGTCGCTCCGAGCGTATCCACGACGTACACTTTGACGTCGGGGTGTTTTTCCATAAAGCTTTCCGCCGCTTTGCATGCGGAAGAATAGGTTTCGCTGAGCCCGCTTGAAAGGGTAAGATGCACGATGTCGCGTTTACCCGCTTTTTCAATGACTTTTTCCCAGAACTCTTCGTGAGTGAAAGGGTTTATCTGACTCGTTACGGGAAGCGCGCCCGCGCGTATTTTATCGTAAAACGCTTTGTAATGCGCGTCGTCGGAAAAATCGTCTTCATAAACGACGCCGTCAATGGTATAAGTGAGCGGCACCCAATAAACCCCCAGCCTGTCAAGCTCGTTGCGGAAAACGTCGATGGACGTGTCGGTCGTCAGTGTGAACATTTATTTATCCATCCTTGGAATAATATTGAACGGAAAGCGGCGGTAACGATTTTATCGCGATAAGGTATCGCCGCGTTCGATCCTGATAAATTATACTATATAACAGTGTTTTTTTCAAGTTATTTTTCAAATAAGTGACGGTTACCATTGAAAAAAAGAGAAATATGCGTTAAAACGCGAAAATAACTTGCATATTTTAGCATAAAAACGCTTGACTTGCCGTTTGCTTTTTGATAACATAATAAAGCACCTTGAACAAGGGCTATTTTTTACTGCGCGGATATGGCTGCGCGTACAGACGGAGGCTGACATGGCTAAAAGCACCAATAGGAACAAGATCACTCTTGCTTGCACCGTTTGCAAGCAGAGGAATTACGATACCTATAAGAACAAGAAGAACGATCCCGATCGTATCGAGCTTAAAAAGTATTGCAAGTTCTGCAAGACTCATACCGTGCACAAAGAAACGAAATAAGGAGCGGCATAATGGCTAACAAGGATAAAAACGCACAGAAGAAGCCTAATTTTTTCGTTGCCACGTTCAGCGAGCTTAAACAGGTAAGCTGGCCTACTTTCGGCGATACGATGAAGAGACTGGGCGCGGTGCTCGTTATCACCGTACTTCTTCTTATCGTGCTTATCGGTATCGACGCGCTTCTCGGTTTCATTCATGAAAACCTTTTCAGTATAGTAAACGATACCAACCAGTTGCTCAACGCGTCTCAGATCGCTTCGCTCATAATCGGTAGCGCGCTCATAGTTCTCGCTATCGTCGGCGTGGTCGTTTACAAGGTAGTAAAGAGCAGAAGCAAGAAGGATTGACATAATGGGTATCGAAAACGCAAAGTGGTATGTTCTCCACACCTATTCGGGGTATGAAAACCAGGTGGAGATGAACCTGAAAATGGTCTTCGAAAAGAACAATCTGACGGACAGGTTGTTCGAGATCACCATACCCATGGAAGAAGTTCTCGAAGAAAAGAACGGTAAAAAGAAGCTCGTCAAGCGCAAGATGTATCCCTGCTACGTCCTTATAAAAATGGACTACGACAACAGTATGTGGCATATCATAACGCAGACCAGAGGGGTTACGGGCTTCGTCGGACCGCAAGGCAGACCGCTTCCGCTCACCGAAGACGAGATACGCAGAATGCACCTTGAAAAGGTCATCGCGAAGACGGATTACAAACCGGGCGATACGGTCAAGATAATAGGCGGACCGCTCGAGGATTTTGTCGGAAAGATAGAAACGATAGACGCGGAAAACCAGAAATGCCGCGTGTCCGTGTCGATGTTCGGCAGGGAAACTCCCGTCGATCTCGAGCTTTATCAGATAGAACCCGTCGTCGAAGACTGACGTCGCGACGTTGCGCGTAATTCGACTGACGGCGACACGCTCGCGCTCGGCGCGAGTTAACGAGTAAATAAGTATAATTCGGGAGAATTTCGTTTGAGCGCGTTTCTATACGGGCGAGAATAAAATTCGTTATCACCGCGATTATATAAGTAAAATTATATAAGGAGCAAAAAATGGCAAAGAAATTGCAGGCGGTCGTAAAGTTGCAGCTTCCCGCAGGTAAAGCCACCCCGGGACCTCCCGTCGGTTCCTCTCTCGGACCCCACGGTATCAACATTCCGGGCTTTACCAAGGAATTCAACGAAAAGACCAAAAACCAGGAAGGCATGATCATCCCCGTGGTGATCAGTATCTATTCGGACAGAAGTTTCACCTTCATCATGAAGACCCCGCCCGTACCCGTGCTCATCAAAAAAGCGCTCGGTATCGAATCGGGTTCGGCTAAGCCCAACAAGGACAAGGTCGGTAAACTCACGATGGCTCAGGTGGAAGAGATAGCCAAAACCAAACTCCCCGATCTTAACGCGGGCAGTCTCGAAGCGGCTATCAGTATGGTAAAAGGAACGGCGCGTTCTATGGGCGTGACCGTCGAAGGTTAAGGAGGGGCGCTATGAAATTCGGTAAGAAATACAGAGCGTCGCTCGCCGAAGTCGACGTAAAGAAAGGTTACGACCCGGCAACCGCGGTAAACAACGCGATCGCCACCGCTAAGGCTAAATTCGACGAGTCCATCGAGCTTCACGTTCGTTTGGGCGTCGCCCCCCGTCAGGCGGATCAGCAGGTGCGCGGCACCGTCGTGCTTCCCAACGGAACGGGTAAAAAAGTCAAAGTGCTCGTCATCGCCAAAGGCGAAAAGGCGGACGCGGCTACGGCTGCGGGCGCGGATATCGTCGGAGCCGAAGAGATAATACAGAAGATAATTTCGGATAATTTCCTTGATTTCGACGTATGCATCACGTCCCCCGATATGATGGGACAGATGGGACGCGTGGCAAGGATACTCGGACCCAAAGGTCTTATGCCTTCGCCCAAGAGCGGTACCGTGACGATGGACGTTGCGAAAGCCGTCAAGGACGCTAAGGCAGGTAAGGTCGAATATCGTCTGGATAAGACCGCTATAATCCATTGTCCTATCGGCAAGAAGTCTTTCGGACAGGAAAAACTGCTCGAAAACTACAATACGCTTATGGACGCCATCGTCAAGGCCAAACCCGCGGCGGCGAAAGGCGTATACATCAAGAGCGTAACGCTTGCGTCGACTATGGGTCCCGGCATCAAGGTCATCCACAGGGTTTGATAAAAGCGTAACACAATTGAATATCACCTGAGAAAACGAGTGAGCGAAAGCTCTTAAATCCGTGTAAGCGCGGGGCTGGTCGAGGCGAAAACACTATCCGAGCTAAACGGGCGTATTGCCCGTCAAATTCAGATACGCCCCGGCCGAAAGCGCGTCGGGGCTTTGTTTTTCGGGAGCTATACTGTCCGTTTCGGGCGTAAGCCTGCGGCGGGCGAAGGAGGTCAACAGAGTTTATGGCAAGTAAGGAAATCATTGCGCAGAAAGAGCAGCTCGTATCCGAAGTTGCGGAAAAGATAAGCAAGGCGAAGAGCATAGTGCTCGTAAACCATTGCGGACTTACCGTGGAGCAGGATACCGCGCTCCGCGTAGACATGAGAAAGAACGGCGTGGAGTACAAGGTCATTAAAAACACGGTGCTCACGCGCGCGTTCGAAAAGGCAGGATACACGGGCTTTGAAAAAGTGTTCGAAGGTCCTACCGCGGTTGCGTTCTCTTACGAAGATACCGTCGCAGGCGCGAAGATACTCGTGGAAAACGGAACCAAAACCAATAAGCTGGAAATCAAAGGCGGCGTGATAGAAGGTAAGAGCGCGTCCGTCGAAGAAGTAAAGGTGCTTGCAAGCATTCCCGCAAAACCCGTTCTTATCGGACAGTTGCTCGGGCTGCTTACATCGCCGATGCGCAGTCTCGCCGTCGCCGTCAGCGAAGTGGCGAAAAAACAGTCCGCGTAAAGCGCGCGGCATAAAATGCGCGTAAGCGCGAAAAAATCAAGATTATCAAAGGAGAATCAAATAAAATGGCTGATATCGCTAAATTCGTAGAAGAAATCGAAAAGATGAGCGTAATGGAGCTTAACGAGCTCGTTAAGGCTATCGAAGAAAAATTCGGAGTAAGCGCCGCCGCTATGGCAGTCGCGGCTCCCGCAGCAGGCGCCGCAGCGGCTCCCGCAGCAGAAGAAAAGACCGAGTTCGACGTCGTGCTCAAAGAAGCAGGCCCGAACAAGATCCCTTGCATCAAAGTCGTACGCGAGATAACCGGTCTCGGACTCGGCGAAGCAAAGGCGCTCGTAGACGGCGTACCTTCCACCGTCAAAGAAGCGGTTTCCAAAGAAACGGCTACCGAAATGATCGCGAAGTTCAAGGAAGTAGGCGCAACCGCGGAAATGAAATAATAAGATTTCCGAGCAGAAAAAACACGGCAAGCGAAAGCGAGCCGTGTTTTTTTTAAAATCCTTTATTGACAAATAAAAAAAATTCTGTTAATAATATTAATGGAGTTTCAGCATTTACGGAAGATTTCGGCGGCGTATGCGCGAAAGAAAATCATAAATGTCGGTTTCGGAAGGTGAAAATGAAAGACGCAATGAGAATAGCTGTGATAGAAGACGATGAAAAAGCTCGGCGGGAGTTGCTCGGCTTTTTCGACAAGTACAGAGAGGAATACAAACAGCCTTTCGAAGTATCGGCTTTCGAAACGGCGGTTTCTTTCACGGTATCCGAAGACAGTTACGATATAATATTTATGGACATCATGCTACCCGACGGCAACGGAATGGAAATAGTGAAAAAACTGCGCGAACGCAAAATAAACACGCCGGTGATTTTCGTTACGAATATGGTGCAATACGCGATAAAAGGCTAAGAAGTGCGCGCTTTCGATTTTATAGTAAAACCCGTTAACTATTATAATTTTAAGCTCAAACTTTCCGAAGCGATCAATTATATCGACAGGAACAGGGAAAAACAAATATGGATAAGCACGAAAAATTCGAAACGCAAACTTGACGTTTCTCATATAATTTATGTCGATATAATCAATCACTACGTGACATACCACACCACCGAAGGCGAGTTTACGTCTTTCGGTTCGCTGCTCGACGTGCAGAGCAAGCTCGGCGGGCATAATTTCATACTTTGCAACAGGTGTTATTTGGTAAATCTGGACTATGTAAAGAGCGTGACGGCAAATTCCGTATTCGTCGGAGAAACGGAGCTTCAGATATCCAGACAGAAGCGCGCCGAATTCATGAAAGCGCTTAACGAATACGTGTCGGAAGGAGGCTTTGTATGATAATCAATATTTATATATACAAGCTCATTTTCGTATTGGAATTGTTCGTAATCGAATTTCTGTTTATGTTTCATCTCCGTAAATACAAATTGTATTATCTAAGGCTTGCGGCGGCGTTCGTTGTAAGCGCGCTTGTCGCGTATGCGTTACCCGTAGTGTCGAACGGCTTTTACATATCTTTTTTGTTTTTGCTTATATTCGCAGTAAACGTAGCGGCTTTGAGATTCTGCTATCGCGAGCCTATGAAAAATTTACTTTTCTGTTGTCTTGCGGGATACACGGCGCAGCATTTCGCCTATGAATTCGCGGATATAATGATATCTCTCGTGCTTTGGGGAAGAGCTCCGCTTTTCGACGTATACAGTACGGATGGGGTGAATTTGACGGGAATGAACAAAGAAACGATATTCTGGGTCGCTCTTTATCTCGTGAGTTACGTTACGGTGTATACGCTGGTATATCTGGTGTTTTGCAGACAGATAAAAAAAGACGAAGATTTAAGAATACGCAACGAATATTTTCTGATAATAATCGCCGTGGGTTTGCTGATAAATAATCTGCTTAACTCGATAATCGTACAGCGCGGCGGACAGCAGGATACCGTAATACAGATAATAATGAGCGTTTACAATTGTTTCTGTTGCGTGCTTTTGTTGTTTATGCAGTTTGCGTTCGTGCATATGAAAAAGCTGAAAACGGAGCTTTCTTTTATAAATAAGCTGCTTAATAAGGAGAAAGAACATTATGCCGCGATGCGCGAAAATATGAATCTGATAGACCTGAAGTGTCACGACATAAAATATCAGATAAGAGAAATAGGCAGAAGCAGCAGTATTTCCGAAAAAACGATAAAGGAAATAGAGAATACCGTAAATATTTACGATTCTTTCGTAAAAACAGGCAACGACGTACTTGACGTCATACTCACCGAAAAAAACAACGCGTGTATAAAAAACGGCATATCTTTCGATTGCATGGCGAACGTTTCGCGGATAGGGTTTATGGACGACGGCGATATAGTTTCGCTTTTCGGCAATATGCTCGATAACGCGATAGACGCGGTGATCAATATCAAAGACAAAGAAAAAAGGGTGGTGTCGCTTAAAATAACGTCCCGCGACGACCTTGTTTCGATTACCGAAAAGAATTATTACGACGGAGAGATAATTTTCGACGAGAACGGCTATCCCTGCACGCGGAAAAATAAGGATTATCACGGCTTCGGAATAAAAAGTATCTCTTATATCGTACAGAAATATGGCGGGGATATGTCCGTGAAGGCCGGTAAGGGCGTATTTCAGCTTAGCATATTGTTTTCTTCGACGGGGAACGGAAAGGGGAGCGCTTGAATCGCGTAACTTCCGAATAAGTAAAAATAAATACGGAAAAAGTAAATGTTATTGCGACATTTGCTTTTTTTTTGTATATTTTTCTTGATTAAACCGACACTGTCGGAATGGAGGTAACGATGAAAAAATTGCCGTGGGGAATACTTTCGGGAGCGCTGGCTATGCTGTCTTCTTTCCTGCTTGTAGCCGTTATCGTGATTTACGTCGCCAACGTTATGACGGCGGAACTGAACAAGACGGTGTTTACCATATTCGACACGTGGTATCAAACGCTGCTTTTTGTCGCGCTTTTGCTTTGTTTCGCGGGTATGGTCTTTTGTCTTGTTATGTACATACGTGCATATATCGCGAATAAAAAGAGCAAGCCTTCGGACGCAGAAGATAAAAAATAGTCGTAAACGGCGACCGGAACGTTGTAAACGCCGACGACGCTATACGCGCTAAGTCGCGGGAAAAGATTTCAGAACATTAATCGGGAGAAGAAAAGAATGAAAATTTTCAAGAAAAAAGCCATGTGGCTTATGCTTACGATATATACCGCTTTGTGGCTTGTGGTGATACTCGTGGGCGGAATGATAGCCAACGATTTCAAAAACGTAATAAACGCCAGTATGGGGCTTAGCGGCGTAATATACGTTACCGACGAAAACGCGGAAAGTTCGGTCGATACCGAATATTTCAAATCCGCTTTTACGGCTGCCGACGGTTCGCTCGACACTCAATCGCTTTGGGATTACGGTTTGGAACTTACGGCGGAGACTCAGGCGGCGGGAGCTACTATGCTGTGGAACGGTGACGGCGAAGGAAGCGTCGGACTTCCTTTGGGCGATGGCGCAAGCATCAGTGTGTTCGGCAGGGTAAGCGCCGATTATCTTTATTCGGGCATTGGTTCGGGAAGAAGTTTTATGACCAAACCCAATGAGCCCGAATCCGACGCTCCCACGGTCATGAGCGCGTTTACCGCCGCAGGTCTCAATGTCAACAAAACGCTATACGATTATTATGCTTCGGTATGTAAATCCAAATATGCGGATACCGACAGTATCGCCGTCAACGAAGTACCATGGTCGGAAGTCGATTCCGCGTGCGGCGGGACGTTTTCCGAATACAACGACGCGGCGGTGATAATACTCGGCAGATGGAGCGGAGAAGCGGCGGAGATGTCGATAAACAGCTCCGACTGCATAGACGGGGATTATCTTCAATTACATGCGAACGAAAAAGCGCTTTTGGAAAATACGATCGCGCTTAAACGCAGCGGAGTATTCGATAAAGTGGTATTGCTGCTCAACACTCCCGGCGGGATTAATTTCGATATAGTAAAAGATTATAAAGACGATATCGACAGTTGCGTATGGGTCGGACAGCCCGGTTATACGGGACTTAACGGCGTAGGCAAGATATTGTCGGGAGCAATGCAAGCGGGCGGGCATCTTGCGGATACGTTCGTGTACGACTCGTCGTCCGCTCCCGCCGTAGAAAACGGATTGTCATATTCGTATACGAACGTCGATTCCCTGGGATTGTCGGGCGACGAAAGAACGTGGAAGGGACTTTATCGCGTATATGCTGAAAATATATATGTAGGCTATAAATATTACGAAACGCGTTACGAGGACGCGGTGCTCGGACAGGGCAACGCGGGTAGCGAAGCGGGCGCCGTCAATTCTTCGGCGGGTTGGACGTACTCGGAAGAAGTGGCGTTTCCGTTCGGTTGGTCGGCTTCCTATACGCAGTTCGAATATAGCAATTTTGTTGCGCGGCAGCAGAGCGGCGGCGATTGGGAAATCGCTCTCACCGTATATAACGTCGGCGACGTCGCCGCATCGGACGCAGTGCAGGTGTATATCCAAAAGCCTTATGACGGCACGCAAAGCGGTATAGAACAGTCCGCGGTAAATCTTTGCGGTTTTGTAAAAACGGGTATTATACAGCCCGGCGCTTCGAAGGAAGTCAAAGTAACGGTTACTCGCGACGCGTTGAGGACTTACGACGCGGAAGTGAATAAGACTTATATAATGCAGGCAGGCAAATATTATCTTACCGCGGGACGCGACTCGCACGACGCGATAAACAATATTCTTGCCGCAAAAGGCAAAACTCCGGCAAATACGGGCGGG
>CALWBH010000157.1 GCA_944376015.1 uncultured Clostridia bacterium | reverse complement strand
ACTTAGCGGCGGCCGCACGCTTGCGCTGGCTAAAAAGAACACGCCTTATCATCCGAAAATCTCTCCGCAATCGCTGCTTTCTTCGGTCGAGAACTACTCGTGCTTTTGGTATAAGGTCGTATTTTATGGAAATCGCGACTTTCTTCGGTCGAGAACTACTCGTGCTTTTGGTATAAGGTTATATTTTATGAAAATCGCTGCTTTCTTTGGTCGTGAATTACTCGTGCTTTCGGTATAAGGTTATATTTTATGAAAATCGCTGCTTTCTTCGGTTTTCAACTACTTATGCTTTCGGTATAAGGTCGTATTTTATGAAAATCGCTGCTTTCTTTGGTCGTGAATTACTCGTGCTTTCGGTATAAGGTCGTATTTTATGAAAAAGGCGCTGTAAGTTTTTAGGGAGGGGATCGGGGAACCCCTTTTTGTCTAAAAAGGGGTTCCCCGAAAAACACTTCCGAAATAAAAATAATCAATGCGAAAAATGTCGATAAATGACTTTACATACAGCGCGCGATGTGGTACAATTATTAAGATAACATTAAGAAAAGGTATGGGGAATGAAAACAGTCGTTTGCAAGCAGGATATGACGGAAGTTTGCGCGCATATATGCCGAATGGCAGTTGTTTTCGTTTTCCGTTTTATCAGTGCCTGCGAATCGAATTTTCTTACGGGATCCGCTTTTTAAGGGTTCCGTTTTTTATATAGTCGAAAATTATTCAGGATAAATTAACGGAGGTACATCATGACCGAAACCAAAACACCCAAACGTCTGCTCGGCTACACCGGCAAAGACGTAGTGCTCAGCTTGCAGCACATGTTCGCTATGCTCGGCGCGACGATAACCGTTCCCATTCTGACGGGAATGAGCATACCCCTTGCTCTTATCAGCGCGGGTATAGGCACAATAATATTCTATTTCGTGACAAAACGCAAAGTACCCGTATTCCTCGGTTCGTCTTTCGCGTTCCTGCCCGCGCTTATGCTCGTACTTTTGGATTATGAAGGGGACAATACTCATAACGCGCGTGCGCTTGCCGTAATGCTTGCGCTTGTCTGCGCCGGACTCGTATACGTCGTGCTTGCGGGCGTTATCAAACTCGTAGGCGTACACCGCATAAGAAAGCTGTTCCCGCCGATCGTCGTCGGTCCCGTCATTATCGTTATCGGTATGAACCTTGCGGGAACGGCGTTTACGAGCAATATATTCGGTTCTACCGCCGCGCCTTGGCAGGCATGGACGAGCGCGATAGTTACCGCGCTTACGATAGTAGTCGTCAATGCGGTGGCAAAACCCAAGTCTTTCTTCAAAGTCATTCCCATACTTATCGGGTTTGTCGTCGGTTATCTGTATTCGATAATTCTCAGCGTTTGTCCGACTCCCGAAGGCTATTCTCCGCTTGTAAACTTCGAAGGATTTTTCAGCGGCGACGTAGTGGTGTTCCAGCAGGCAAAGGATATATGGGGCTTCTGGGGCGCATGGGGAGAGCTTGACGGCGCGCTTATCGGTACCGCAATGCTTGCAACCGTTCCGCTTGCGATAGTTACGTTTATGGAACATCTCGGCGATATTTCGGCGAACTCCGTCGTGTGCAATAAAGATTTCATGACCGATCCCGGACTTCACCGCACCGTGCTCGGCGACGGTCTCGCTACCATGGCGAGCGCGCTGCTCGGCGGTCCCGCAAACACGACTTACGGCGAAAATACCGCAGTGCTTGCGATAACCAAGAATTACAACCCGAAGAACATTTTGCTTGCCGCTATATTCGCGGTAGTGCTCGGTCTGCTCATTCCGTTCGGCGAGATACTCGAAGGTATGCCCGGTTCGGTAGTCGGCGGCGCGAGCCTTATCCTTTACGGAATGATCGCGGCGAACGGTCTGCGCGCGCTTGTCGACAGCAAAACCGATTTCTCGGACGCGCGCAATATGATTGTCGTTTCGATAACCCTTTCCGTCGGTCTCGGACTTAACGTTGCGAGCGTCGCGGGCTTCCCCGTAGCAATAGGCTCGGTAACGATTTCGCCGCTTGCGATAGCTACCGTGCTTGCAATCGTGCTTAATCTTATCATACCCAAGACGAAAACTCCCACCGAGGAGCAGGAGATAGCCGAGCGCGAGACGGGTATTTCGCTCGTTCCCCACGAGGCGGATATCGAAGCGGAAATAAAAGAAAACGCCGGCAACGCCGTGGAAGTCGAAAAAGAAACGGCGGAAACGGAAGAGCAGGAAAAGGGGGAATGAGACCGTGTCTGTAATGGTATTCGACCACCCGCTTATAAAGCATAAGATAGCCATACTCCGCTCTAAGGATACCCCGATGAAGGAATTCCGCGAGTTGATTGAAGAAATAACGCTCGTTATGAGTTACGAAGCGTTCAAGGACGCGCCCACTTATAAAGTTACGGTGGAAACGCCGCTCGAAAAGTGCGAACAGGAAATGGTGCAGGAGCGCAGTATCGCGATCGTGCCTATCCTTCGCGCGGGGCTGGGAATGGTCAACGGCGTGCATAAGATATTCCCGAACGCGCGCGTCGGACATATCGGAATGTACCGCGACGAAGAAACGGCTATACCGCACGAGTATTACTGCAAACTGCCCGAGGGGATAGAGAATATGTCCGTCATACTGCTCGATCCCATGCTTGCGACGGGCGGAAGCGCTCGCGACGCCATAACGCTGCTTAAAAAGCGCGGCGTTAAAAACATCAGTTTCATGGCGATAATCGGCTGCCCCGAAGGCATAGAGCGCGTCAGCAAAGCTCACCCCGACGTCAAGGTGTACGTTTCCACCTGCGACCGTTGCCTGAACGAGAATTGCTATATTCTTCCCGGACTGGGCGACGCAGGCGACCGCCTTTTCGGAACGAAATAATAAAGCTTACGGAAAACACTTTTCTTTGTCAAGAAAAGTGTTTTCCGTGCCTATTTTTAAAAAAACTTAAATATAATAAACGTAAAGGAGAAAACGATGAAACAGATTATCGATCATCCCGTAATAGGACATATCGAATATACCGAAAGCAATTGGACGGGTAGCAAATCGCTGTCTATAAACGGTATTCCGCTTCAAAAAACTTCGAAAAAAACGTTCGTTACCCCCGAAGGGATCGTTGCCGAAATAAAAGGCAATTATTTAATGGGTTCGACGCTGATTATGGGGCAGGAAACCGTGCGCCTTACGCCTTCCATAACCTGGTATGAGATTGCGGTTACGATTTTGCTTTTCGCGTTTATTATGGTGTGGGCTAACGTTCCCGCGTTACTCCTTATCGTTCCCATAATAGGCGGCGCAATAGGCGGTGCGATTATAGGCGCGCTCGGGGTTGCGACTATTTTTCTTGCGAAAATGGCTACTCACCCCGTATTTAAACTGCTTATAATACTCGGTATGGCGTTAGCTACGTTTTTGCTGCTGTTCGTTCTGGCGATCGCTTTTGCGAGTTTAGTCGTCGCCTTGTAAATTCAACGATTTATTATAAACAGGAATAAATATTTTCGGGAAACCCCTTTTTGGACAAAAAGGGGTTTCCCGTACCTTTCCCCAAAAACTTACAACGCCTTTTTCATAAAATACGATCTTATACCAAAAGCACGAGTAATTCACAACCGGAGAAAGCAGCGATTTTCATGAAATATAACCTTATACCGAAAGCACGAGTTACTCATAGTCAGAGACAGTAGCGATTGCGGAAAGATTTTCGGATGATAAGGCGTGTTCTTTTTAGCCAGCGCAAGCGTGCGGCCGCCGCTAAGTGACCTTGCGGCGGTAAAAAAACACGCCTTTGCGCCGAAAAGAATCCGCAAGCGCGGGTATATGTTGCGCAACACAGCAAAGGAAAAGCCACAAAGGCTTTTTCCTTTGCGGCAGTGTAGCGTTAGCGGTGCGCTAGTATATGTAAGGCGTTCGCGCTTATATAAGATAGGGCATTAAGCTTTTTCTTAATGCCCTATCGAAATATAACAATCGGCGCGAAACTTGTTTAGCGGTGCGCGAAACTCGTTAAAGCATCGGCGCGAACAGCGAGCCTATCGCACTTATTACTCGTTTGGGCACGGAAAGCTTTGCCGTTTGCGGGGTCATAAGCTCGCTTTCCTCGAATACCGATTCTATATCGGCTTTTATGTCTTTAAGACAATCCGTTTTATACATCCATACGCCGCACTCGAAGTGGTGGACGAGCGAGCGATAGTCCATATTTATCGTTCCGACCATGCCCACTATATCGTCGCATAAATAATTTTTCGCGTGTATAAATCCGGGCGAGTATTCGTAAATCTTGACCCCGTGCGCGAAAAGCGTGCGGTAATTACGGCGCGTGATCCAGAATACTATTTTTTTGTCGGGGATACGCGGAGTTACTATTCTTACGTCCACGCCGCCGTCTGCCGCTCGGCAGAGCGCGCTTGACAGGTTATGGTCGATGATGAGATACGGGGTGGTGATGTAGATGTATTTTTTCGCGTTGGTTATCATATTGAGTATCGCGTCTTCGGCGACGTGGCTGCGGTAAAGCGGGTTGGGGCCGTCGCCGAAAGGCTGAACGATGCCTTCGGTATCGAAATATTCGTAATAATCGGGAATGAATCTCTCGTAATTTTCCAGTCTTGTCACGTCCTGACTGTCGAACATGGTAAGGAACATTATAATGAGATTTTGCACTGCGGCGCCGCGGAGCATTATTGCGGAATCCTTCCAGCGGCCGAGCGGATGCGTTTCGTTTATATATTCGTCTGCGAAATTGACTCCGCCTACGAAGCCGACTTTGCCGTCGACGACGGTAATTTTGCGGTGGTCGCGGTTATTGTGGACGGCGCTCAGTACGGGACGGAGTTTGTTGAAGCGCAGACATTCGATGCCCTTGGCGCGCAATTTCTTGCAATAATTGCGTTTGAGACGCGCCAGACAGCCTATGTCGTCGTACATGATTTTTACGGTGACGCCTTCCGCGGCTTTTCTGACGAGTATATCTTCGACGGCGTTCCACATCTTGCCTTTTTCGATTATGAAGTACTCCATAAAGATGTACTTTTCCGCTTTTTCAAGCTCCGCGAGCAGCGCTTCCCAGAACGCTTCGCCTGAGTTGAGAAATTTGGCGTCGGTATAACGGTGCGGCACTCCGCGCGACGCGTCGAAAATAAGTCTGCTGTGGCGTATATATTCGCCCAGCACGTCCGAACAATCGTCCTTACACTCCGTATAAACGGCGGAACGGGCGTTGATGTCCAGAAGCAGCAGACGTTTCGCCCGCGTGGGGAAGTTGTGGGAAAACAGCAGATAGAGCATACTGCCTACGATGGGCGCGAACACGAGCACGACTATCCAGCTCATTTTGGCGTCGGGAGACATATCGCGTATCACTATCCGTACGGTGGTGAAGAGCGCGATACAGAACTCCGTAACGCCGAGTATAATGGTCGAAAGGCTTATACCGAGTATCTGTATATTGTTGGTGAACGCTTTGATAATGCCGTCAATGAGATAAATCCCCGCAATATTGAAAAGCAATTGCAGGAGTATGGCAAAAAGCGTAAGCGCCGTTCTTCCGAATAGTATTTTAAGCAGTCTCATATTAAACCCGATATCTTTCAGGCATAAAGCCGTTCTGAAATAAATCATAACATTTTATGCGGGTTATGTCAATACTCCTTTCCCCAAAAGTGCTTAAAATTCTTGCCAAACGCCTGCGATTGCTATATAATATTAAAGATAATAAATGAAGGAGATATATCGCAATGGCAAGAAGACCCATAATAGCCGGGAACTGGAAAATGAATATGACGAGAGCTCAGGCAGCTCAGCTCATAACCGAGCTTAAACCGCTCGTCGCAGACGCGGACGCGGAAGTCGTGATATGCGTACCTTATACGGATATAGACACGGCGGTTACGCTCTGCAAGGGAAGCAATATAAAAGTGGGCGCCGAAAACGTCGCATGGGCGGAAAAAGGCGCGTTCACGGGCGAGATAAGCGCGGATATGCTTCTCGAACTCGGAACGGAATACGTCATCATCGGTCACAGCGAGCGCCGCCAGTATTTCGGCGAAACGGACGCGAGCGTGAACGCGAGACTTAAAACGGCTATCGCAAAAGGACTTAAACCCATCGTATGCGTGGGTGAAACTCTCGAAGAGCGCGAAAGCGGCAAAACGGACGACGTTATCGAAACGCAGGTCAAGGGCGCGTTCGACGGCGTGAGCGCGGAAGACGCCGCAAAGGTCGTGATCGCTTACGAACCCGTATGGGCGATAGGCACGGGTAAGACCGCTACGAGCGAGCAGGCGGAAGAGACGATAAAGGCGATCCGCGGCGTAATGGCGGGACTGTACGGCGCTGCCGTCGCCGACGCGGTCAGAATTCAGTACGGCGGTTCGATGAACCCGAAGAACGTCAAAGAGCTTATGGCTCAGCCCGACATCGACGGCGGACTCATCGGCGGAGCGTCGCTCAAAGCCGTGGATTTCAGTCAGGTAGTCAATTATAAAGACTGAGCGATTTGTAAAAGCGTCTTTGGCGAGAGCACCGAGGCGCTTTTATTATACGGACGCGCGTCTTTTACGGCGCGGCAAGGAGAGAAAATGAAGTTTGTTCACGTTTCCGATCTGCATCTCGGCAAGCGCGTGCACGAGTTTTCCATGGCGGAAGATCAGAGGCACATTCTCGACGAGATAGCTCGGATAGCCGCCGAAACGAACGCGGACGCGGTATTCGTTGCGGGCGACGTTTACGACAAAAGCGTGCCTAACGTCGATGCCGTCGGGATGTTCGACGATTTTCTGACGCGCCTTGTTTCCGACGGTCGCGCCGTTTTCGTTATTGCCGGCAATCACGATTCCGGCGAAAGACTGCAATTCGGCGGCAGGCTTATGGAATCGCGGAGAGTGTACGTCGCCGGGGCGTACGGCGGCAGTCTGCCTTGCGTAAAGATGAAAGACGAAGCGGGGGAAGTCAACGTGTATATGCTGCCCTTTGTACGCCCGTCTACGGTCAATAGCCGTTTGGGAACGCAGACGTCTTCTTACGACGAATGCGTGCGCGCGGCGATAAACGCCGCGGGTGTGGACGCGGGCGCGCGTAATATTCTGATCGCGCATCAGTTCGTGACGGCGGCGGGCGCGGCGCCCGAGCGTTCGGATTCCGAAACCGTATCTATCGGCGGCGTGGACAATGTGGACGTATCCGCGTTCGACGCCTTCGATTACGTCGCGCTCGGACATATTCATACTCCGCAGAAAACGGGCAGAACGGAAGTGCGTTACTGCGGCTCGCCTTTGGCATACTCTTTTTCGGAGTGCGGCAGGGCAAAAAGCGCGGTAGTGGGCGAGCTGCGCGGCAAGGGCGAAGTGAATCTCGAATATATACCGCTTTTGCCTTTGCGCGCCATGGACGAAGTGAAATGCGAGCTCGGCAAGCTCAGAGAAACGCTAAAAACTCACCGAGCGGACAGCTATATGCACGTCACGCTTACCGATAAAGGGCGGTTGATCAATGCGATTGAAAAGGTGCGCGAGATTTACCCCAACGTTATGCTGCTCGATTTCGATAACGGTTTTTATGAAAAAGAACTGACGGAAACGAGCGAGCGGCTCAAAGAGAAAACGACGGAAGAACTGTTCGCGCAGTTTTTCGAAGAGCAGAACGGCATGGCGTTAAACGAGAAACAGGCGGCGCTGCTGCGCTCGGTAACGGAGAACGAAGAATGAGACCGATCAGACTTGAAATGTGCGCGTTCGGTCCTTACGCCGACCGCGTCGATATTGATTTTACGGTATTCGGGGAAGGCGGCATATTCCTTATAAGCGGGGAAACGGGCGCGGGGAAAACGATAATTTTCGACGCCATATCCTTTGCGCTCTACGGCAAAGTGAGCGGAGGAACGCGAGGGGAAGACTGCCTGCGCAGTCATTTCGCGTCCCCGGAAGTCACGTCTTACGTCGCGCTCGACTTCGAGCATTGCGGTAAGCGTTACAGAATAGTCCGTACCCCCAGACAGAAGCGCCCCAAAAAGCGCGGAGACGATTTTATCGAAGACGCGCCCACCGCAGTGTTAACTACTCCCGATCGGGTTTACGACAAACGCGTCGATGCGGACAGGGTTATAGAAGAACTGCTCGGCATAAACCATACGCAGTTCAAACAAATAGTCATGATAGCGCAGGGCGAGTTTATCGATCTCGTTACCGCGGACAGCAACAAACGCGTGGAGATATTTCAGCGTATTTTCGACACGCGCATTTATAAAAGATTGCAGGACGCGCTCAAAAAGAGATATTCGGCGGTAAAAAGCGAATCGGAAATGCTGCGCCGCGATGTGCGTTCGGAGCTTTCGCGCGCGATACTGCCCGAAGATAAGCGAGCGGAATGGGAGAGATTCGGCGAGTACGGTATAGCGGAAGCGGCGGAATTCTTGCGGACGGATATAGACGAATGCATGGAAATCGGTAAAGAAATGCGCAATCGCGACAACGCGATAAAGGCTTTGACGGGCGACCTCAAAGTCCGAGAAAACAATATAAACAATTATAACGAGTGCGTCAAAACTCTGTTCGAAGCGCGCGCGGACGCGCTAAAATTCAAGCGTCTTTCGGAAGAAGCGGATATTGCGCTCAAAAGCGCGGAAGCGGAATCCGAAAGAAGGGAGAAACTCGTTGCCGAAATAGCCGCGCTCGAACGTTCTCTGCCGCTTTACGGCGACCTTACCGCAAAGACGGAAAAGCTTGCCGAGCTGAAAAAACTGCGCGAAGTTAATTCGGAGAGAGAAAAATCGCTTAAAACAACGCGCGAAACTGCCGAGAACGAGAAAAAGGAATGTACGGCAAGGCTCGAAACGCTCAAAACCGCCGATAAAACGCTTGCAGACGCGGAAAACGCGCTCAATGCCGCCCGAGAGAAAACAAAAATACTGCTTGCGCTTAAAGACCGGTACGTTACGGTAGCGACAAAGGAAGCGAACGCGAAAGAATGCGAAGCGAAGCGGCGGACAGCCGCGGAGAACAGCATAAAAGCTTTGAAAGCGTTTTCCGACGGAGAAAGCAGATTTCTTGCGGCTCAGGCGGGAGTGCTCGCGGCAAAGCTCAGAGAAGGCGAGCCTTGCCCCGTGTGCGGGTCGTTGCATCATCCCAAGCCCGCCGCGGCGGGAGACGCGCCCGACGAAAACGATTACAAGCGGCTTAAAGAAGCTTACGAGAATTCGCGCGGCTTGCTTACCGAAGCGGCGGGAGCGGTGGAAAAAGCCGTCGCGGAATTCGAGACCGAACGCGATAATTTCCTGACCGCTCTCGGAGAATTCACCGTTTGCGAGTGGCTCGGAGCAAAGACCGCACTCGATACTGTCGTGAAAAATTACTCAGAGCTGCTTTCGGAATGTAGTGAGAGACTGACTGAGGCGCGGAAAACGGCGGAAGAAAAGACTTCGACCGAGAAGGCGCGCGACAATGCCGAGAAAACGGCGAATGCGGCGGCGAAAGATTTGGAAGCGCTTGCGAAGATTTCCGGCGAATCGGAAAAGGATTATGCGCGCATACTCGGCGAAACGGAAGCTTTGCGCAAAAATCTCGTTTATGCGGACGAAAAAGAAGCGCGCGGGCAATGCAAAAAAGCGGAGAACGAGCGCGATCTTATCGACAAAGCGCTTTTTAACGCGCGCGAGAAAAAATCGTCGGCGGAAAGAGGACTTTCGGAAGCGACGGGACGGAAAAACTCGGCGCTCGAAAGCCTTTCGCAATTTGCGCGTAAACTCGGAATAAAAAAGGATTTTTCGGACGACGAAAACGTCGCCGAGCTCGATCTGACCGACGTGCGCGAAGATCTGAGACGCGTCGTCGAAGAAGAACGAGCGCTTTCCGAACAGATGAACGAGCTCGGCGGAACAATAAAAACGAATCGGACGGTACTCGACGAGCTTAAACGCAAGAGCGCCAAGCTTACGGACAAAGAATCCGAGCTTACCGACATCGCCGCGTTGTCCGACACCGCCAATGGCGAGCTCAACGGCAAACGCAAGATAACCTTCGAAACTTACGTGCAGCAGGTATATTTCGATATGATCCTGAAAGAAGCCAATAAACGTCTGCGTAAAATGACGAACGGGCAGTATTCTCTCGCGCGGAGAAGCTCGGAAGACAGCGGGAACAGGGGCAAAACGGGTCTCGATCTCGATGTGGACGACGCATGGACGGGTCAGCGCCGCGCGGCGAGCACTATTTCGGGCGGACAATCGTTCATGGTGGCGCTATCGCTCGCGCTCGGTCTGTCCGACGTCGTGCAACGGTTTTCCGGCGGACTCAGACTGGATACTATGTTCATAGACGAAGGATTCGGTACTCTTGACGGTTACTCTCTCGACAGTACCATGGACGTCATTGCGGAGCTGGCGAACGGCGACAGACTGGTAGGGATAATTTCTCACGTCGACGAGATTAAAAGCCGCATCGCGAACAAGATTACCGTAAAACGCGGTAAACAGGGAAGCAGTCTCACTGTGGAGAGTTACAATTGAAAATACGAGCGCGTAAAACGCGCGAAAGGAGAAAAATATGACTAAATTCGAAAAAGTAACGCTTGCGCGGTTCGTTTCGGACGGCGGAGACGAAAACGCGTACGACGGTATAAAACTGCCTTGCCGTGCGACCGTGGGAAGCGCGGGGTACGATTTTTACGCGCCCGTAAAGCTTATCATACGCGCAGGGGAAACGGTAAAGATACCGACAGGCATACGCTGCGCAATGGAAAGCGATCTCGTGCTTGCCATATTTCCGCGTTCCGGGCTCGGTTTTAAGTATAAACTTGCGCTGGACAATACGGTAGGTATAATCGATTCCGATTATTACGGCGCGGATAACGAAGGGCACATCATGATAAAAATGACCAACCGCAGCGACAAAGATCTCGAAGTCGAAGCGGGCAAAGCGTTCGCGCAGGGCATATTCTTCAAATATTATCTTACGGACGACGATAGCGCCGCAGGTACGCGCACGGGCGGTTTCGGTTCTACCACGTAATTTTGTCTACGGAACGCTAAACAAGTTTCGCGCCGATTGTTATATTTCGCGCGGGGCGAAGCGAGCGGGAAATATAACAAGAAAGCGCGCTCATATAAGCGCGAACGCCAAAGGATACTTTCGGCGGGCGGGGCTCCGCACACCCATCAAAACTAAAAGTACCCGAAGTCCGCAGACTTCGGGTACTTTCACTTTTTCGGGTGCAGACCACGCTAACGCTGTGCGTTAGCTCGCCCGCCTGACAGTTCGGGAAACAGTGTTCGCATATCGAAAGATAAACTCTGCACCGTTTCCCGAACCCTTCGCCCTTGCTCACTCACCGTTCGCAAGGGAATCGAAGGTCGTTCGCCCGAAGTGAATTCGTGCTCACTCCTTTATTTTGCGCACCGCTAACGCTCGCCACAGG
>CALWBH010000156.1 GCA_944376015.1 uncultured Clostridia bacterium | reverse complement strand
CTTACCGAAAGCATGTGCACTTCGTCTATAATATAAACTTTGTATCTGACCGCACTCGGAAGATAGTCCACGTTTTCGCGCAGTTCGCGTATTTTGTCGACGCCGTTGTTTGACGCCGCGTCCATTTCCACAATGTCGAGATTTCCCTGTCCCGAAAGCGCAACGCAGGCGGCGCATTTGCCGCAGGGATTGCCGCCGACGGGGCTGAGACAGTTGACCGCACGGGCAAAAATCTTGGCGCAGCTCGTCTTACCCGTGCCGCGACTGCCCGTAAAAAGATAGGCGTGCGAAAGCGCGCCGTTGCTTATCTGATTTTTTAGCGTTGAAACTATTACTTCCTGCCCGATAACGCCGTTGAAATCGACGGGGCGGTATTTGCGGTAAAGCGCGGTCTTCATAAGTCACACTCCCGATAGGCTAAAACAAACGCGCACAGCAAAACCGCCGTGCGCTTGGTCGGTTCAGTTTCTGTAAGCCGCCAGCCCGTGCCACACGGTCACGGCGACAAGCGTTATAAGCGAAGCCATGCCCACGCCGACGAAAAGGCACTGCAAAAGCCCTATCTCGCCCACGAATTTGAACGTAAACACGGTGAGAGTTATCACCGCCGCCGCAGCCATTACCGTAAGTATGAGCAGAAACCAGAATTTTATCTTGGAATTATCTTTCATTTTATTACCGTTCCTTAAATCTTTTCCGTTTTATTATATACGTCGCGCCCGCCGCTTGTCAAGCGATAAACGCACTCCGCAGCACTCAGAACACATCCGTTTCGGCGTCTTCCGCTTTAAGCAACACCATTCCGACGTCTTCCTTCCCGTCGCTCTCTCCGCTCGTTTCGGGGGCAGAAACGGGTACGTTCGCGTCCATGTCCGTAAACGAAACGTGTTCGCCCACCCAGCGCAGTTTTACCGTGCCGAGCGGTCCGTTTCTGTGCTTGCCCACGATTATCTCCGCCACGTTCTTGTCGGGAGACTGCTCGTCGTTGGCGTGTTCGCGGTAAATGAAAATTATGACGTCGGCGTCCTGCTCGATTGCGCCCGATTCGCGCAGGTCGCTCATCTGCGGACGGCGCTTGTTCTTCTCGCTCTCGCGCGAAAGCTGCGACAAAAGCAGTATGGGCACGCCCAGCTCTTTCGCGGCGAGCTTCATCATACGCGATATCTCGCTGACGTCCTGCTGACGGTTTTCGGTGCGCTTTCCGCTGCTCATAAGCGTGAGATAGTCGACCATGACCAGGTCAAGCCGTTTCTGTTCGCGTTTGAGCCTTCTGCATTTGCTCAGTATATCCATCGGCGTGGTGAGAGAGGTGTCGTCCACGAATATCTTGGACATACACAGCGACGCGCGCGCGTCCACTACCTTGCGCCACTCGTCCGCGCTCTTTATTTCGCCTTTGCTCATCTTTGCGAAATCCACCTGAGCGAGCGAGCATATCATACGTTTAGCCAACTGCGACGCGGGCATTTCGAGAGAGAATATGGCGCATACCGCGGGCTGTTCGGTCTTGCTCGCCTCTCCGTTGCGGATATGCGCGGTAGCCACCTTGCCCACGATGTTCATACCTATACTCGTTTTACCCTGTCCGGGACGGGCGGCTATGATGACAAGATCACCCGCGCCCAGACCGCCGAGCAGGAAATCGAGATCGCGGAAACCCGTAGCCAATCCCCTTTTCGCTTTGGGATCGCGGTATACCGCGTCGAAATCCGCCACCGCCTCGTTTACAGCGTCTTCGAAGGGCATGAGCGCGCTTACGCCCTGTTGCTCCGCCACGTCGGAAATGACCTTTTCCGCATATTGAAGCGTTTCGAGCGAATCTTCGGAAGCATAACACTTTTTAAGGATCTCGTTGGCTGCCGCCATTAACTGCCGAAGCTGCGAATTCTTCTTTATTATGTCCGCATGCGCTTTATAATTCGCCGTCGACGCTATAAAGCCGGACAACGCGCTTATGTACTGCGCGCCGCCTACGCTCGCAAGCAGACCCATTCCGTCCAACTCCTGCGTAACGGTAACGAGGTCTATCGGACGATTATCGTTCCAGATACGGTTCATCGCACGGTATATGCTTTCGTGCGAACGGTAATAGAAATCCTCCGCGCGAACCGTGTGCATTATCTCGACAGGCACGTTTTCGTCGATCATCATACAGCACAGCAACGCCTTTTCGGCTTCGTCGCTGTGCGGCGGGACCTGCCCCGTAACGTTGGGGTGCTTGTCCAGTGTGTTTTTGTTATCGCTTGTTTTCATGTGCGTTTATTATACTATGCGCGGCAAAAAAAGTCAATAGTTTTATACTTCGCGCGAAAGCGTCCGCTCAGACGGGAGCTTACGCTTAAAACGGCTGCGTCCGCCGCTCGCGCAAAAGGTATCGCCGCGTTGAGTTCAACGAAAAACGGAGCGAATCCGATTTCTGATTCGCTCCGTTATGCCGTATGCCGCATATATTGTATTCGTTATTCCGCGCTTTCCCGCGACGCGTTCTCCGCACCGTCTTCCCGCGACGGTTTTCGCCGCTCGGAATTTTTGCCGCGCCGACGCAATACGCGTTTTTTGCTGTCCGCTTTCGCTTCGGTGCGCGGAGGCAAAGGAAGATGTACGTCCATCTGAGGGAAGGGTATTTCTATGTTCTCTTCGTCGAAACGGCGTTTGACCGATTCGAGCAGGTCGTACCTGACGTCCCAATAATCTTCCGTATTCGTCCATACGCGCATATATATCACCACGGCGCTGTCCGCATGCTCGCCTACGCGCACAAACGGTTCGGGATCGCGCAGTATCTTTTCGTGGGCGTCGATTATTTCCCGTATAACGCTCTTTGCGCGCTCGAAATCTTCGGAATACGATACGGAAAATTTAAGCTCCAGCCGACGCGTCTTGTTTTTGGAATAATTCACTATCGCGCCGCTCGTCATTTCCCCGTTGGGTATCATGACCACCTGATTGTTAGGCGTAACGAGATAAGTGTAAAACATTCTTATGTCGTCCACCGTGCCTTCTTCCCCGTCCGCTTCGATATAATCGCCTACCCTGAAAGGTCGCGAAGCGAGAATTATCATTCCGCCGGCAAAGTTGGAAAGCGCGCCCTGCGCCGCCAGTCCGATCGCCACGCCTATCGCGCCGATGATCGCGCCGATACCCGCCGTGTCGATACCGACGTAACCGAGAAATATGACGAAAAGCACTATCTTCACGCCCTTTTTTATCACCTGATAGACCACGCTCGTTATTGTCTTGTCACGCTCGTGCTTTATCATTCCCTTCCTTACGGCTTTGGCAATGATATTGACAATCCAGAAACACACGAAAAGCACGACCAGACCGATAAGCAGTTTGAGCCCGTGCGTACTGAGCCAATTGATTATAGTCGACCAGAACGAATTCCAGCTCCACCCGCTCTCCGCGGTCTCTGCGGCTTCGGCGGTATTTTCCGCCGATTTAATAAATTCCGAAAACATTATCGCACTCCGAACGACCGTTTAAGCGGTCGTTATTTCCCGCCGCGCTACTGCGGACGTTACCGTAATGATAATACATTTTATCCGATTTGTCAATATGCCGCAAGCATACTTTTTGCCGCGCCGCGATTTCGAATTTTCGACCGACAAGCCTTACGAACGCGTAAACCGAGTAAAAAAACCGTTCCGATTTTAAACAACCGAAACGGTTTTTAACCTAATTAACGATATTTATTTTACAAACGCACATTAACGTCGCATTCTTATTAAACTGTCAGTCGACGGAAGCTACAACCGTATAATGCGTATCGCTTCCGACAGTATTCGCGGTTACTACGTAACCTTCGTCGACATAAGTCGTTCCGCTACCCTCGGGATTCGCGGACGGATCGAAGTTGACAAACGTGCCGCCCTTTAAGGATATACTCGCCGTTCCGTCTTTGTATCCGGAATCTATGCAGTTTATAACGTATTTCGCATACTGAGGAACTTGCTCTTTGCAGATAGGAGCAAGATCGAAGAATCCGTCGTTGATAGTAAGCGTTCCTTTCTGTACCTGAAAAGCCGTAAGCGATCCGTAATAATTGCCGCCGTTGACGGTAACCGATCCGCCGTTAATGATATTCATACCGTAACTGTTGTTCTCTCCCGCTTCCGAAGTCAAGGTGCCGCCGTTGCCGTTGATAACGACGTCCGCTTCGTCTACCGTAAACATAAGTATCGTATTCGGATACGAAGTATCTGCGTCATACGCAACAGACATCGTTTTGCCGTTAAGATCTATCGTTACGTCACGGGTTATGACTATCGAAGGCGCAAGTCCGTCGCCGACGGTCGTGTCGCATACCGCGGTTATCGCAATATCGTCGGTAAGCTTTATGTCGGTTATCTCCGCATTTGCGAGAGCCTCTTTAAGCTCCGCTTCGTCCGATACTTTTGCCGTCGTCTTGTCGCCGCAAGCCGTGAACGCAAACGCGCATATGCAAAGCGTTGCGACAAGAGCCAATGTCAGAATCAATGCCGATTTTCTTTTCATTTTTTCTATCTCCTTAAAAATATTTTTAACTTTGGTCGTCCCGTTTATTCGACGACTCGCTTAACAAAAAAAGTAACGCGATACCATATTCGCGTTACTTGTAATAAGTATACTATATACCCCGTAATAAGTCAACCAAAAAAACCGTCGTAACGGTAAAATTTACTTAATTTTAACAAAAGGAAATTAATGTAAAATTATTTCCGAACGTTTCACGTATTTTCGTCGTCCGAACCCGTTTTCGCGGCGCGTTTCGTCGCACGCTTAACGACAAATCCGTGCAGACAATCGCACATTCCGTTTTCGTCCGGTTTGCTCTTGCGGTCGACGGTAAGCTTCCCGTCCGCGTTCCTGAACGTTCGCGACAGCGTAAACACTATGTTGTTGAGTATCATCAGCGAAACGCCGAATATCGTGGGCCAAAGAAGCATCCAATACCAACCCGTGAAGGTCAGCGCGCTATCCTGGAAAAAGTACGGATATGCCGCGCCGTAAAGCCCCTTTTCGAGCAGTCCTTCGGTGCCGCCGCAAGCCGCGCTCATTATCATTCCGAAAAACAGATCGAAGAAATAGAACACGGTGGGCGGAAGTATTGCGAGCGTGGAATATATTCCGCGCGTTTTACCCCGCTCTTCGAACAGTAAAAAGCCGATAAAATACATAACGGGCGCGACGAAACGCGGCAGAACGACCGCGACGTTCGCCCAATAGCCCGCGGTAAACATTCCGGGAAAGACCGAACCGTAAGAAGTCGAGTCGGTCAATCGGTCGTTTCCCACCCGATCGAGGAAGAACGCGCCGAGCAGAAAGCAAAACAGCATACTGCACGCCGTGCAAAAACGGAGCAACGCAAATTTCTTCGGATATCCGAGCTCTCCCGCCTTTGCCGAGCGTATGTTTTCCGCAAGCGCGCCCGACATCGCTACTATGCTCATTATAAGCGCCCAATTGAAAAAATCGGTAAAGAAAAATATTTTGAACTCGAATGTTTCTTCGCCGATAAGTCCGATATTGCATAAAAGCGCAATGACCGCGACCGCAAGATACGCGCCGCGGAAAGCAATCTGCGCCACACCGTTTTTATTCATAAAAACTCCTTTTACCGTTCGTCCGTCCGTTAACCCAATATCGGACAAATAATATTATAACATACATTATACCTTCCGTCAATAGCAGATAACGCACAATAAAAAGAAATTACCGCGCGCCGACAGCTATCCCCTGCCGATTATCTCTCGTTTACGGAAAAATAAACGCTCAAATTCCGAAAGCTTAAACCGTTCTCGCGCAAAGCGCGCCATGCGCATAATCAGCGGCTTCTGCTTCGCCCGAAAACGAACCTTGCTGCCGAATACGCACCCGCGCGCGAAAACGCGAAAAACAGAACGAAACGCGCATATTTGGAGCAAAACGAAAAAAACACTTGACAATGCGGACATTGTATAATAAAATGTTTTTACATGTGATATGAGTTTGACAGAGTATCCATGCAAATAACTACGGACCACCCCACTTCGGGTCAAGGCCATACGGACAGCCGGGTCCACTGCCGAACAAACGCCGTAAAAGGTGTTACTTATTGTATTGAGTCGGGCGCTCCCCGATTCTGCGGACGTCGCTTTGTTTAAAAGCATCGCGTCGCCGCCTGTAAAAACGATCCAATAAGAGTAGTAAAAGTAAGTATTTGCTATATAGACTCTGTATCACGGGCTCTTTATCCGTGTCGGCGTTCGATTGCGCCCGATTAGGCGACGCGAACGGACGGGAATGGAATGTTTTTATTGCGCGGCGACTGCACGGGTCGCCGCGTTTTATCATACTTCCGCGCAGGCGGAAAAAGAAAAAGGGTAAGGAGAAGCCTTAAATGGACAAGCTCAAACTTTACGGGTTCAACAATCTGACGAAAGCGCTCAGCTTCAACATCTACGACGTTTGCTACGCAAAGACCGCGCGCGAACAGCGCGATTATATCGCGTACATAGACGAGCAGTACAATTCCGAGCGTCTGACCAACATTCTGACCACGCTCACCGACATGATAGGCGCGCGCGTGCTCAACATCGCCAAGCAGGATTACGATCCGCAGGGCGCTTCGGTCACGATACTCATTGCGGAAGGGTCTATGGTGCCCGCGGGCGAAACTCAGCTCGCGCATCTCGACAAAAGCCACGTCACCGTGCATACCTACCCCGAATACCACCCCGAAACCTGTCTCGCGACCTTCCGCGTAGATATAGACGTAGCCACCTGCGGCGAGATAACGCCGCTCTCCACTCTCGATTATCTGATCGGGTCTTTCGACTCGGACATCATAACCATGGACTACCGCGTACGCGGTTTCACGCGCGACCTTTCGGGCAAAAAATGCTTTATGGATCATAAAGTCACGTCCATTCAGGATTATATCGATCCCGAAACGCTCCAACGCTATGACGCGGTGGACATCAACGTATACGGCGCGAACATATTCCACACGAAAATGATGGTAAAAGACATCAATCTTCAGAACTACCTGTTCAAAACCGACGTATACGAGCTTCCGCCGAGAGTAAGGCTGGAAATAATGGACAATCTCCGCCGCGAAATGATAGAAATTTTCAGCGGCAAGAACGTCTACTGACGCAAAGCGCGAATACATGCCGCCCATGCGGCGGAAAGCATGACCGATAAATGAAAAAACTCACGCAGGAAAACGCACCCATATACGAAGCGCTTGTCGAGATGCAGAATATGCGGCTCGTTCCTTTCGACGTGCCCGGGCACAAGCGCGGGCGGGGCAATCCCGAATTGACCGCACTGCTCGGCGAAAAGTGCATGAATCTCGACGTCAATTCGATGAAGTGTCTGGATAATCTCTGCCACCCCGTGTCCGTTATACGCGACGCGGAAAAACTCGCGGCGGAAGCGTTCGGCGCGGCGCACGCCTTTCTTATGGTGGGCGGTACGACGAGCGCGGTACAGTCCATGATACTCACCGTCGCCGCGAAAGGCGACAAAATCATTCTGCCGAGAAACGTACACCGTTCGGTCATGGGAGCAATGGTGCTTTGCGGAGCGATTCCCGTCTATGTCGACCCCGACTGCGACGACGAGCTGGGTATTGCGCTCGGCATGAGCCGCGAAGCGGTGGAAAAAGCCATTCGCGCGAACCCCGACGCAAAAGCCGTGCTCGTCAACAATCCGACGTATTACGGTATATGCTCGGATATAAAAGCAATCGTGGATATGGCGCACAAGGCGGGCATGATGTGCATCGCCGACGAAGCCCACGGCACGCATTTCTATTTCTGCGACGGACTGCCCTCGGGCGCTATGGAAGCGGGCGCGGACATGGCGGCGGTATCCATGCACAAATCGGGCGGAAGTCTCACGCAGAGCAGCATACTGCTCATCGGCAACGCCGCCGAGGAAGGCTACGTCCGCCAGATAATCAATCTTACGCAGACCACGAGCGCGTCATATCTCCTGCTCGCTTCGCTCGACATATCGCGGCGCAATCTCGCGCTCCGCGGTCAACGGACTTTCGACAAAGTACGCGAGCTTGCGGAGTACGCGCGCGGAGAAGTCAACGACATAGGCGACTATTACGCTTACGGGCGGGAGCTGATAAACGGCGACAGCGTTTACGATTTCGACGTGACGAAGCTCGTCGTAAACACGCTTAAAACGGGACTCGCGGGCATAGAGGTATATTCCCTGCTCCGCGACGAGTACGACATTCAGACGGAGTTCGGAGATCTCGGCAACGTGCTCGCGTATATCTCCATAGGCGACAGAGTGCGCGACGTAGAGCGGCTTATAGGCGCGCTCGCCGAAGTGCGCAGGCGGTTCGGCAAAGGCAGTGCGGCGGGGCTTATGAAACAGGTATATATCGACCCCGTCGTAGAGGTTTCCCCGCAGGACGCGTTCTATGCCGAATGCGAGTCTCTGCCCATAGAACAGACCGCGGGGCATACTTGCAGCGAATTCGTGATGTGCTATCCGCCGGGAATACCCATTCTCGCGCCGGGCGAACGCATAACGCCGCAAGTGCTCGATTATATCAGGTACGCAAAGGATAAGGGCTGTTCGATGACCGGTCCCGAAGACCCCGAAATCAGACGTCTTAACGTCATAAAAACGGTGCGCGGCGCGCATTAAGGAGAAATTATGGAGCTGTGGTTTTCCGAAAGACATACGCCCAACGTCAAGCTGTCCATACGCGTGGACAAACAGCTTTTCAGCGGCAAAAGCGATTTTCAGCGTATCGACGTATTCGATTCGCCGGAGTTCGGACGCTTTCTCGTGCTCGACGGATATATGATGCTCACCGAAAAGGACGAATTCATTTATCACGAAATGATAACCCACGTCCCCATGGCGGTGCATCCCGACGTTAAAAACGTGCTCGTCATCGGCGGCGGGGACGGCGGCGCGGTGCGCGAGCTCGTCAGATACGACGACATCGAGCGCATCGACCTCGTAGACATAGACCGAATGGTCACCGAGGTCTGCCTGCGTTACCTGCCCTTTACGGCGTGCGGACTGAACGACAGCCGCGTGCATACCTATTTCGAAGACGGGTTAAGATTCGTCCGCACCAAAAAGAACGAATACGATCTCATTATAGTGGACTCCACCGATCCTTTCGGACCGGGCGAAGGGCTTTTTACCCGCGAATTTTACGGTAACTGTTACGTAGCTTTGCGCGACGACGGCATTATGGTCAATCAGCACGAAAGCCCGTTCTACGGCGAGGACGCGCTCGCCTGTCAGCGCGCGCACAAACGCATAGTGGAGTCCTTCCCCGTCAGCCGCGTTTATCAGGCGCATATCCCCACCTATCCGTCGGGGCACTGGCTGTTCGGGTTCGCTTCCAAAAAATATCATCCGCTCAAAGACCTGAACGAAGCGCGGTGGAACGCGAGAAAACTCGCCTGCCGCTACTATACGACCACCCTGCACAAGGGCGCGTTCTATATTCCCGCTTATGTGGAGGAGCTGCTCAGCAATGTCGAACATGCAGATTAACGCCTTTATCGGCTGCGACAACGATTATAAATCGGCGCGTACCGTACTCTACGGCGCGCCTTTCGACGGCACCACGTCTTTCCGCCCCGGCGCCCGTTTCGGTCCCGACGCGCTCCGCCGCGAATCCTTCGGACTGGAAACTTACAGCCCGTACATCGGCAAAGACCTTTCCGATATCTGCGCGACGGATATCGGCGACATCGATATTTGTATCGGCGACGCGGCTACCGCTCTGGCGCAGGTGGAAGAGACCGCGGAACGGTTGCTTGCGGACGGCAAACGTCCTTTCCTGCTCGGCGGCGAACACTCGGTCACTCTGGGCGCGGTACGCGCAGTCGCGGCTAAGTATCCCGATCTGCATATCGTGCATTTCGACGCTCACGCCGACCTGCGCGACGATTATCTCGGCGTTAAGCTCTCCCATGCCTGCGTGCTTCGCCGCTGTCACGACATACTCGGCGACGGGCGCATATTCCAATTCGGCATACGCTCGGGCGACCGCAGCGAGTTCGAATGGGGAGCGAAACACGTCACGACGCACAAATTCGGGTTCGACGGGCTGGAAAAAACGCTTTCCGCGCTCGGCGACGTTCCCGTATACTTCACGCTCGACCTCGACGTGCTCGATCCGTCGGTATTCCCCGGCACGGGCACTCCCGAAGCGGGCGGGGTTACGTTCGACGAACTGCGCCGCGCCTCCACTCTCGTTTGCTCGCGCGCGAACGTAGTCGGATGCGACGCGGTGGAGCTTAGTCCGCACTATGACATAAGCGGCGTTTCCACCGCCGTGGCGGGAAAAATCGTGCGCGAAATGCTTATCGCGCTCGGCTGAAAAAACCGACAGGCAGTTTTTAAAAAACAACGATCTTTCGATAAAGATAACGGAGGGATAAAATGGCAAGAGTACTCGTGATAGGATGCGGCGGAGTGGCTAACGTCGCGATCAGAAAATGCTGCATGCGCAGCGATATATTCGGCGAGCTTTGCATAGCGAGCCGCACGCTTTCCAAGTGCGAAGCGCTCAAAGCGGAGCTTGACGGCAAGACGAAAACCGTCGTTACCGTCGCAAAGGTGGACGCGGACAGCTTCGACGAGCTTTGCGCGCTTATACGCGCGTACAAGCCCGATCTCGTGATGAATATCGCCCTGCCCTATCAGGATCGGACCATAATGGACGCCTGTCTCGCGTGCGGCGTAAACTATATGGACACCGCCAACTACGAGCCCGAGGACACCGACGATCCCGAGTGGCGCAAAGTTTACGACGCGCGTTGCAAGCGCGAGGGATTCTCGGCTTACTTCGATTACTCGTGGCAGTGGGCGTATAAGGAAAAATTCGAAAAAGCGGGACTTACCGCGCTGCTCGGTTCGGGTTTCGATCCCGGAGTGACTCAGGTATTCTGCGCTTACGCGCAAAAGCACCTTTTCGATGAAATAGACACCATAGATATTCTCGACTGCAACGGCGGCGACCACGGCTATCCGTTCGCCACCAACTTCAATCCCGAAATCAATCTGCGCGAAGTGTCCGCGCCCGGTTCGTACTGGGAAAACGGCAAGTGGGTGGAAATCCCCGCCATGAGCATCAAGCGCGAATATAACTTCGAGGGCGTGGGCGACAAGGATATGTACCTGCTCCACCACGAAGAAATAGAATCGCTCGCAAAGAACATAAAGGGCGTGAAGCGCATACGCTTTTTCATGACGTTCGGGCAGAGCTATCTCACGCACATGAAGTGTCTGGAAAACGTCGGTATGCTGTCCACCGTTCCCGTGGACTTCGACGGTCACAAGATCGTGCCCATACAGTTCCTTAAAGCGCTCCTTCCCGACCCCGCGTCGCTCGGACCGCGCACCGTCGGCAAAACCAATATCGGGTGCATTTTCACGGGCAGAAAGGACGGCAAAGAAAAAACCGCTTATATCTACAATATCTGCGATCACCAAGAATGCTACCGCGAAGTCAAATCGCAGGCAATATCGTACACCACGGGCGTGCCCGCCATGATAGGCGCGGCTATGCTCGTCACGGGCAAGTGGAGCAAGGCGGGCGTTTATACCGCGGAGCAGTTCGATCCCGATCCGTTCATGGCGGATCTGAACGCTTACGGGCTGCCCTGGAAAGTCGTCGACGACCCCGTGCTCGTGAAATGAACACGCCGTACTTCACGATAGACGAGGCCGCGCTCCTGCATAATCTGGAAGTGCTCCGCGGCGTAAAAGAGCGGACGGGCTGCCGCATACTGCTCGCGCAGAAAGCGTACTCCGCTTTTGCGACTTATCCCGTGATTTCGCGGTATCTCGACGGCACTACGGCGAGCGGACTTTACGAAGCGCGGCTGGGCAAGGAGCATTTCGGCGGCGAAACGCACGTGTTTTCGCCCGCGTACAAAGAGCGCGAGTTCTCCGAGCTGCTTTCGTATGCCGATCATTTCGTGTTCAATTCCCCCGCGCAGGTGAAAAAGTACGCGCCGCGCGCGCGGGCGGCGGGAAAGTCGTGCGGACTGCGCGTCAATCCCGAATGTTCCACGCAGGACGGACACGCGATATACGATCCGTGCGCGCCTCTGTCGCGCTTAGGCACAAGGCTCGCCGATTTCGACGAAAGTTTGCTCCCGCTTCTCGACGGGCTGCATTTCCATACGCTGTGCGAGCAGGACTCGGACGCGCTGGAAATTACCGTAAACGCTTTCCTTGACAAATTCGGCAAATACGCCCGCGGCATGAAATGGATAAACTTCGGCGGCGGGCACCACATAACGCGCGACGGCTACGACATACCGCGCTTGGAGCGCGTGATAAACCGCGTGCGCGCGGAAACGGGCGCGGAAATATATCTCGAACCGGGAGAAGCGGTAGTGCTGAACGCGGGCACGCTCACGGCGTCCGTGCTGGAAATCGTGCGTAACGGCGGCGACATCGCAATACTCGACACTTCCGCCGCCTGCCACATGCCCGACGTGCTGGAAATGCCCTACCGTCCCCCGCTCCTCGGCGCGGGACTGCCGGGCGAAAAGCCCTATACCTACCGCCTTGCGGGCTGTACCTGCCTTGCGGGCGACGTCATCGGGGATTATTCCTTCGACCGTCCGCTGAAAGTCGGCGACGAGCTGGTATTCGGGGATATGGCGCTGTATACCATGGTCAAAACCAATACTTTCAACGGTATGCCGCTCCCGTCAATTATCTTCCGCCGCGCCGACGGCTCTCTGCAAGTCTTGCGCGAATTCGGCTACGAGGACTTTATTTCTCGGCTTTGAGTTTTTTGTAACGGCTTTTAAGGGAAAACCTTTCTTTGGACAAAGAAAGGTTTTCCCTTTTACCCTTTCCAAAGAAACTTACAAACATTATACTTTTCAAAATGTCTGCGAACATAAATCAACATTAACCGATCGCTCGCATCTGCTCAAAAAACATATATTCGCATAAAATCAATATTTAAATTTAAAAATTTCAGTAATCACCGAAATTATTTTGCCATGCCTTTAAAAAGCAAAAAACAAACGGCGTCGGCTTTTCCGACGTCGTTTGCACGGTAAAGAAGTATTGATCCCCGGTATCAACGGGTTGATCGCATTAAATTATTCGCCGCCTTTATCTTCGGGATCGACGGAATCGTTCTTGGCGACGTCCGTCGTTTCGGGCGTTTGGGATTCTTCCGAGCTTTGCGCGCGCTTTGCCGTCTTAGCTTCCGCTTTGGCGCGTTTCGCCGCCGCTTTGGCTTCGGCAGCCGCGCGTTTCGCCGCAAGCTTTTCCTGATACTTGGCTTCTTCCGCCTCGAAAGACAGCCCTTTCTTTTCGCAGTATGCGCGAAGTTCGGTTATTCTCGCCTCTTCGGCTTCCGCATTGGCTTTTTCTTCTTCCGCTTTAAGCCGTTCTTCCGGCGGTATCCATTCCACTCCCGCCGCCAATGCTTCCGCTTTCTGCCGTTCAAGTATCAGATTGCGGTCCGTAGAGATATGCTTTTCGACAAGGAAAAATACGAACAGCACCGCGCACAGCGCATAAGCTATCGTTTCGACCCAGATATACGAAGCTTTCATTACTGTCACCGTGCTTTCGGCTTGCGCGGCAAGTTCGGGATTATACCCCGTCGCGCCGATAAGCGCGTTGAATATGCCGGTAGTAATGGGAGTAGCGGCGACCATTATGGAGCTGTATATGGACATGGTCAGTCCGTCGCAACGGTAACCGCGCTTCGCTTCGACGTGGTCGAGCACGTCGGCAATCATGGCAAGTATCATGTAACACGCAGGCGCGCTCCCCAGGCATTTGAGCGCGACGCCTACCGCAACGGGCACCATGTTGTCCCCGCCTATCCAGGCTATGACGCCGCCTATAACGCCCACGATCATTCCGATTAGAGTAACGTTCTTTTTTCCGAATTTGTTTGACAGCGGCCAAACGAACACGACGGCTATCGCCATCGGTATGGCGCCGAGCACTCCGAGTATTGTCTGCGACAAACCTGCGCTTGCGGCGCGAGTCATTCCTTCAAACGGTTGAAGCACCCATTGGCAGAAGTACTGCATGGAAAGATTTTTCATTCCGCCGCTGAACTGGAATATGAGATAGAAAATTATAATAAGCCACCAGAAAGGTTCGCTCGCAACGCCCTTGAGCTGTTGACCGATACTCACTTTTTTGGTCTTCTCCTTAGGCATGTTCATCGTTTCTTCGGTAACGCGTTCGCGAGTGAAATAATATTGCAATATGCAACATATCGCGGTAAATATACCAACGGCGATAAACATTATCATCCAGGCAAAGTATACGGGTTCTTCGTTAGCGTCAAAGAGAATAAATCCCGCTATCGCGGGGAAAACCATGGAGCCCGCGCCCATAACGCCGAGTCCGGCTACGTTGGTCACCGAAGCGAGCAGACCGCGCTGTTTGCCGTTACGCGTGGAAACGGGTATGAGCGTCGAGTTGGAAGTATTATACATAGGATACGCTACCGAATAATAAAGATTATACGAAATTGCGTACCATATCATTTTAACTATACCGTTAGCGTCGCCGGGTATCACGAACATCAATATACACGCCACGCCGAGCACCACGGACGAAAGAAGTATCCACGGTCTTGCCTTGCCCGCCGGTGATTTAGTGCGCTCTATTAGCTGTCCGACGACAAGATTTCCCACGACTATGAGTATTGTGGAAAGCAACGGCAAAAGCGTCGTAAACGTGTTTATCGAAGCTTTGGTAGCCGCGTCGGCAAGCTCCGTTCTGAACAGTACGTTTGTAAGGTACGTGTTCAGATATGCTCCGAAAATACCGCTTGCAAGCAACGCGCCGAACGGTCCGATAAAATATCCGATGAGCAGTTCGGGCGCTTTTACGTTCGCGGATCTGATTCTGCTCCTGAAAAACGCGCCGCCGAGCAGAGATCTCGATTTTTCTTTCATCTCACTTCTCCTTTACCGCAGACAGCGCGTACTCGGCGTCCTGCGGCATTTCGATTTTATCATTTAATGCGACGGATTTCAATACCAAAGAAAAAAGACCGCATTATTTTTCCGAAACATCGTAATATTTGTCCGAAATTCAGACGTTTTGCCCGTGCCGCGGTAAAAACGCTTTGCAAATCGGCGCGCTACGGAGTATACTGTTAATAAGTTTTTTAACAACGGGGGTTTTTATGATATCATGTGCCGGTGAGATACTTTTCGACCTCGTGTCGCGCGGCGACG
>CALWBH010000155.1 GCA_944376015.1 uncultured Clostridia bacterium | reverse complement strand
CAAACGTATCCACGCCTTCGTAAAAACCCTGTTCGCCGTAAGTGGGATAAGGGATATTGTCCGTCTGTACCGCAGGGTTCTTCTGCGCCTGTTTAAGCGCGTCGGTAGCCGTAAGATCAACGCGTATGCCGTAAGTCCCTTCCCAATCCGAACGTGTAAGATAAGGCTGACTTTCTTCTGCCTCCGAGAAAATACCCGCTTTCGTATAATCCACGTCGTCAAACTGATTTGTAATTCTGTCTACGCCGAAGTTGGCTTCCTGTCCTTCATATTCGGGCGTAAAGTTTTCGTTTTTGCTTTCGATGTATTCATTCGTGGAATATGTCTTGTTGTCATAAGCGAAATACTTGCTCCACACGAGCGACGCGTCGCCCTGACCGCGGTCCGAACCGAAAGTCATCTTGGACGTGTCTACCGTCACGCCGTTTGCGGCTTTGTAGCGAAGGATATTATTAACCGCGTCGTGCGAATCTTTCGCAACGGTAAGCAAATATTCATCTGAAGCGTCCGAAGAACCTATAACGTAAGTTTTCTCGACATTCGAGTCGTAAGCCGCGAGATACTTGCCTTTCACTATTATTTCGGCGGTAACCGTGCCTTTTGCGGGAACGTTCACTTTATCGAAGCCTACAAGCTCGACAGCCGCTTTTTCCACGCCGTTCTGCTCGTCTTTCTCGGTATATGCTTTCTGCGCGTATACCTGAACGGCTTCCTTGCCGTCTACGGACGAATTATTCGTCACGTCCACCGTAACAGTATAAGTATCGTCCGTTTTATTCTCGGTCACTTTCATCTCGGAATATGTAAAATCGGAGTAGCTGAGTCCGTAACCGAAAGGATAAGATACCGCGGCGGCATAATCAAACGTACCCGTATTCGGACGTCCCGTCACGTAGTCTTCATAACGCGTTTCGGTATATTTATAACCGTTGTAAATGCCTTCCTGATACGCAACGTAATAATCGTTGTTCATGAAACCTTCGGTTGAGAAATAGCTTTCGAGTATATCCGAATTGCCGTACTTAATACTTCCGAAATTGTAATATACGGGATTGTACGAGTTATCGCGCCAGAAAGTATTCACGGTCCTGCCCGAAGGGTTATATTCTCCCGCAAGCAGTTTGCCGACTGCGGACGCGCCGCTCGTACCCATATTGCCTATCCACATAGCCGCGTCGATACCGTACTGTTCGTCGTCAATAAACGCGCATTGCATAGGATTTGCGGTGTTCATAAGTACGATTATCTTGTCTATCGTGCCTGCGTCTTTAAGCGATTTAAGATTTTTAAGCATGTCCACTTCATTCGCGGCAAGAGAACCCGAATCGCCGTAATCCGTCGTATAATTGCTCGAACTCGATCTTCCGAGTATGACGTTGAGTCCATCGTCCTGACCGCCCTTCATATTGACGTTCATATACAGATCGAGCGCTTCGCCCGAGCTTCTGCCGAGCACCATAATCGCAACGTCCGTTTCGTTGTTTTTCGCCGTTCCGACGTCATTCCAAGCAATGTCGTTGACGATAAACTGAGTCGTCTGAGCGGACGCGCCTATGAAATTTGTCCCGCTTGTTCCGAGCACGGAAGACGTTCCGCCGTTATCTTTATACCAATCGTTCAGCTCGGAATTCACGGTAAGTCCAGCTTCGGTAAGCCCCTGATAAAGCGTTACTCTGTTGTTGAGCGCACCGCCTTCCACACCGCCCGAACCTTGTCCCGTATGCACGGAGTAGTAGGACGCCGCGCCGTAAAGCGTGACTTTTTCGTCCGTCGTAAGCGGTAATGCGGGTTTGCCGCCGACATCTTCGTTTTTCAGAAGTACCGCGCCTTCAGCCATAGCCTCTTCGATAATGTCGAGACTCGCCTGCTTTACTTCCGCCATGTTTTTGAATTTGGTGTTATAATAAAGATTTCCTTCGACCGCGCCCTGCCCTATCTGCGTTTCTATCCCGAAAATTGAATTTATCTGCGACGCATTGTTAAGGAGTATAGGCGCTACCGTCATAACAAGTATGGCGATCACGAATATAACGTGAAATATTATTTTGAATACAAAATTTGTTTTATTTAATGCTTTCATCTTTTTCTCCTTGCTTTATACGTTATCCGGGCTCGGAATATCCTCGCATATCGGATCTGCCGTTTTCGGTTTTCTTTCCTGCGGCATATACATGGCAGCCGAGGCTATAACGAAAGATATCAGGAAAGAGAATAAGCTGAACCATAAAGGCACGCCGAGCGAAAACAACAGGTTGAAAGAAAAACCTTCGAAAAATTTAGTGGAAAAGAAATCCTGGAAATTACTCGAGTTGGCAAAAAAGAACAAGCAAAGAAGGCTGCTTACCATAAGCACGACGGGCGCTAATTTAGACGTGACTTTGAACCACGCGAGAACCAGAAACGCCACGAGCGCTATCACGCAGCTTATGATAACTCCCGGATGGAAAAGTCCTTCTCCGACCTTTCCTATCTGTGAATAAGTTATCATATGTACAAATGTGAGTAACCACGCCGCAAGCGCGACATAAAAACCGAAATTTTTGCTTTTAAAACGTTCCCAAACTTTAGCGGCAACCCATTTGATCTTTACCCATACGGTTGACATTATATCTTTAAATTTACTCATTATATCTTTAAATTTACTCATTTTTGTCGTCCCCCACATTACGCCTTATCCGACACTATAGCGTCGAGACCGCCGATTATACTGCTTTCGGCATAAAGTTTGATCGCGTCGAAGTTATGCGGCGAAGATAAATTGTATTCGAAAGTAAGCACATTAAGCCCGCGCAAAACCTGTATGTTTATTCTCGGCAACGTATACGGAGTGAAGTAGTTGCCCGAACCGCCGGAAGGCACGCTGAATCCCGTGGTAAACTCTTCCCCGTTTAGTTTCATCTTATATCCGTCGTCAAACGCGGACGCTTGCGGACGCTCGCAAATAAGCATTTCAAGCTCGATCTCGGTAGCTTCCGTGCTGATAAACTCGAATTCGAGTTTCATTCCGTTCGAGAAATTTCTCAAGCAAGCGCCGCCGCTGCAATCCTGCCCTTTAATATTGCCTTCCGAACCGCAATTGGAAAGATAGGGCCTGTCCGCATCCGGCAAAGTAGCTTTCTGCTCCTGAGTAAGCAGATCTCCGCTCGCGCTGTAAAGATTGGCGGTCTCCGCTTCGAAAGTCATATTTGCGGCGAGCTTATCGCTGTCTACCGCGCTTATCACACTGACTTCGAGCGAAGTAAACACGGTAGGATACTTTATGCTTACAACGTCGACGGAAACGATATTTTCGGTCATGATAAGCTCTTCGGCTTCCTTGTATATCTGTTCTTCCCCGGTCACCCTGAAACCGTATTCGGGAGCGGGAAGATCTTCTATACGCACAACGTTTTCGATAGCGGGATCCTTTGCAAGAAGCATTACCGTGCTGTTTTCTTTATCGAAAGAAAACTTGTCTCCGGCAATGTACGAAGCGCTGTACTTTGTTTCCGAAAGACGCATAATGCCTTTTATCCCGGTAGAATCATTTTTTGAAGCGAACTCGTCGCCCGCAAAAATCACTATAGTCACGCTGCCGATAAATAAAAGAACGAGCAGTGTGATAATAAGCGTTTTGACAAGCGTAGCGTGATTGACGAAGAACGCTTTTACGTCTGAAAAAAAGTTCATTTTTCCTCCTATTAAAATAAAATAAGGTTACGATGTCCGTATCCTTTACGAGTTTTTTATTCCTAAAATGCCTTACCAATCTCCACAAAACAAACCCGCGTAATTCGATACGCAACAAAACCATTTAAATTATATAACGAACCCCCCCCGGTCAATTGCATTTTTTACACAACATAAATAAAAAACTTTGCAATTTTGTTACTTATGATTTATTTTTGCAAACTTAAATTTTTTTAACGGATTAAAAATTATTTTACTCTCAGAATAATTCAAGAAAAGTTTACTAAAATAAAAACGCTTGATTGGTATGTCAAAGCGTTTTTATTGATTATTGAAATATAAAGGCTGCTGTTATCACGAATTTATAAATTCCTGTAATTCTTCATAAGTTACGAGTTCTTTAAGCGCCAAATAGGTAGATTGCGAGCTTTCAAAAGGAACGGTTATCGCATCGGAATCCGGCAAAGAAACACCCGAAAGATAATCGTTTTTCTCTATCACGTCCTCGGGGAATTCCGACATTTTGCCTTTGTTCACAAACAGCATGGGAATCAGAGCTTTTTCGCTTTCATAAACTACTTCCCCTTCTTTCTCGGTCGCAACGATATACCATACTTCTTTCATTTCTATATCGTAGCGTCTTGAAAGCGTATCCAATCCGATACCGCCGAAATTTTTGGGTTCAAAAGGATTTGCGTTTCCGTTTACATATACGGTATCCGCATTGACTCCGTTTTGCGCATCTTCCACTTTTACAGTGGAAAAACCGCTCACGTCATAAAGGTTAAACCAAAGCGTATCATAGTCAACGAATTTGATAGTTTCAGTAACTTCAGCGCCTATATATTCTCCCGTCTGCGAGTCGTAAACTTCTTCATACGCTTCTATAAGCATATCGTCGGTTTCGCGCTTGTCTCCTGTTATTATCGTATAGTTTTCGTTACTTGTAAAGAGTGCAGTAGTTTTTATTGCTTTATCACCTACGCCGTAATACTCATAAACATAACCGGTAACTGCTTCCTCGTTTCTTATGAATTCAAGACTTTGTGCAATTTTTATGCCTGAAATTTCAAGATCTACAGCAAATCTCAAACTGTTTTCGGTCGCAACATATTTTACAACGGCACCGTCTGTCAACTGTATTCTGCCTGTATTTGTATTTGTTTGCGCTGTCTGCAGAAAGCCTGACATTCACAGTATTATTACCGAGAGTGAGAACGCTTACCTCCCCTTGTAATTCTATCGCAAGAGAGCAATTTATTCCACCTACTTCTATACTTCCGGAGAAAGAATTATAGTCATCGGGATTTCCGTTAATAAAAGTCTGATAAACGGCAGCTATAGCTTCGCCTGCTGCAAATACAAAATCGGCTTTTTCAAGAACAGACTGAGAGTTTCCGAGAATGTCATATACAACGTTCATCTGCTTCCCGATAAACTGCTTCCCTATACTGTTTACATTGACATAATTACCTGAAAACTGCGTAACGGGCATTTCTGAATATGCCATGCTTTCTTCTCTGAGTCCTTCCGGCATAAAATTCCATGTTTCCGGTCTTTTCAGAATTTTATCTACAATAGCTTTAGCATCTGCGAGTGTTCTTATGTTTAACTTTGCAGTAAGCTCCAAAGTTTCATAATTAGGATTAGTCAATGTTGCTTTTACAGTATAAGACCCACCCTCGGTCTGTTCGTTATTCTCATAAGTTACATTGGTATTCGCAGGCAAAGTACCGACAACTTCCAAGCTATGAGACTTTCCGTCATAAATAAAAGTTTTATCTTCAAGCGTTATGTCGGTGAACTTCGCCTTACTTATGGTAAGAGTTGCCGTAAGCTCCAAAGTTTCATAGTTTTCGCATGTTACCGTAGCCGTCGCTTCGTAAGTTCCCGCATTTGTTCCGCTGTTGTTTTCGTATACTACTTTCGCGCCTGTAGGCAAAGTTCCGCTTATTTCCAGCGTATGTTCTTTCCCGTCATAAACAAACGTCTTATCTTCAAACGTTATACCGGTGAATTTATTGGTTTCTTCACCGGGTTTTTCATTAACGTTAGAAGTGTCACCGCATGCGGCAAATCCAAACAAAACGAATGCAACAAGTATTATGCATACAATACTTAATATTTTTTTCATATAATCCTCCTCTATGAAAAATTCAATCGTTATCTAACCCATATCGTCTTACCCTCAACATAGCGGGTACAAACGTAAACGGACTACATATTATAGCAAAACAAGCTGATATTAAAAACGTCGCTATAAAAATAGTCATTCTGAGCAAAGCGAATAATATTTTCATTGCAATCAAAAATATAAATCCATCAAGATCAAATGTAAAAATAACTCCCGGCATACCTACAATCTTTCCGCCGAAGAGACATGTTTCCGCAATAAAACCTTTCCAAAAAAGTTGTGCAATAAAGGTATAACAAAATATAGCACCGCCAAAAACACCAAGAAGAGTAACCGGAATATTTTTTCCTGTTATTATCACGGAAATAATACCGATAACAAGTAAAATTCCTGTAATAACAGCCGACCATATAAGACCTTTATCTCTAACATGTTTATTGCGTTTATCAGCCGCAACGGCATCTTCTTTTTCTTTACGTATTCTCTCTGCTTCATCCGCTTCGGCTTTCTCACGAGCCTCTTTTTCCTGTTTTGCCAAATCCTCAAAACAATCTTTACATAATATATAAGGACGTTCTTGAGCTAAATTTTCCTTTCTTACGGCTATACCGCAAGTTTTACAATATCCTATTACCGGATCATCGTGTATATTGTCCGTCACTGTTTCCGTATTTTCATCCACAAAAACATTCAACGGAACGTTGAATAATTTTGCCATCTCAACCATCGTGGCGAAATCGGGTTGCGACTGATCGTTTTCCCATTTACTGACCGCCTGATATGTAACATTGAGTTTAGCACCGAGTTCCGCCTGAGTCATATTGTTTTCTTTTCTTAATTTGGAAATAACCTTACCGTATTGTTTCATTATTTAGACCTCGTTATTTTATTTGCGACTTCGCTTATGTTTACATTTTAGCACAGTAAAGTTTCTTTGGCTATAATTATATCTCAACAATCAGTTGAGTTTATTTACAATTGGTTGAATTTTAATAAAAACAAACGACGTTGCTACAAATCGATTAAAAATAACGGTTTTAACCCTAAAAATTAAGAATAATTTATTTTTATCAGGAAAAATATTGATAAAAAGCTATTTTTTTATTGTTTCAACACAATACGCCAAGTAAGTAAAAAATAAATCTAAGTTCAGTACCGTTAGCCTCATTACATAATAGAATCGTATTGCAATAATATAATAACACAAAGCAAATATTTTTTCAAGATATTTTAATGTTTTTTAAATAAAACAAAAAAACCTTGCAAAGGTTTGGGTTGCAAGGTTTTTTATGTTATGCTTTTTCAAGTGTTTTTATCACCCTGCACGGAACGCCGACGGCGACCGAATTTGCGGGAACGTCGCGCGTCACCACGCTGCCCGAGCCGATGACGGAGTTTTCGCCTATCGTCACGCCGGGGTTAATTATTACGCCCGCGCCCAGCCACACGTTGTCGCATATTGTAACGGGCGCGCCGTATTCGAGACCGCTTATGCGCGTGTCTTTATCGAGCGGGTGCGCCGCCGCGGTTATGCACACGCGCGGACCGATAAGCACGTTGTTGCCTATCGTTACTTTACACACGTCGAGTATTACGCAGTCGTAATTGATAAACACCCTGTCGCCGAGCGTTATGTTTTTTCCGTAATCGCATTGAAAAGGCGGTTTCACCGCGCAGTCTTTACCCACGCTTCCAAACAGCTCGTCGAGCAACCGTGCGCGCTTTTCGCATTCGTCTTCATCCGTGGCGTTATAGATTTTAAGCAGTTTTTTTGCGCCGACATACTCCGCGTTCAGTTCTTCGCCGAACGCGGTATAAAGCATACCGGCGAGCATCTTTTCTTTTTCCGTCATATCTTCTCCGTACGTTCAGCGCGGTACCACTATGCGGCT
>CALWBH010000154.1 GCA_944376015.1 uncultured Clostridia bacterium | reverse complement strand
GGGCTGCGTGATGACGATTACCTTCGAGTCGACGACGCCTCAGGTCAATCTGCTCCTTCAGGCTTCGTCCACTTACGTCACAGAGAACAGCGACATAAACACTTACGCGCCGCTTTCCGTCGCCGATATGCAGGTCAGCCGTATATTCGATATGACGGTAAACGGACGTAAAGTTCCCATCAACGATACCGCGGTGCTTTACGGCGACGAAACGGATAAAATAGACGGCGACGTTATCTGCCTTGCTAATTGGACGGAAGTCGATCTCGGCATTGTAAACGTGAACACGGATAAAACCAACACGGTTTCGCTGACGTTCAAGGACAACGGCTACCGCAACGAGAACCAGGCAACGGGTACGCTTAACGGAATGATGCCCGCGCCTTACATCGATTACTTCATGGTAAGCAATGTCGAAGACGACAAGACTGTGACCGACATAGAAATAACGAGCGGTCCGACGAAAACGGAGTATGTGAAAGGACAGAACTTCGACCGTACGGGCATGGTCGTCAAGGCGACTTATAAGGACGGAAGCGCCGCGGAAGTAAACTCTTACAGCGTTACCCCTTCCGTGCTCGACGAAGTCGGCGACAGCGTAAATCTTACCGTGTCCTATGCCGAAATAGAAAAGACGATAAGCGTAAAGGTTATCGATAAAATTGTTACGGGAATCAGCATAATGACTCCTCCGACCAAAACGGTATATCTTGCGGGCGAAAATTTCGACCCGACGGGAATGGTGGTCAGTGAAATGTATAACGACGGCAGTAGCGTTCCTGTCAGCGGCTATACCTGGTCGCCCGACGGCGCGCTCGGCACCGACGACGTAAAAGTAACCGTAAGCTATACCACCGCGGCAGAAGAAACTTATACGGCGGAACAGGCTATATCCGTCAGGGAAATGACGGGTATCGAGATTACGACCGCTCCGACCAAAACCGAATACGCAAACGGTCAGCCTTTCGACCCGGCTGGAATGGTGGTCAGCGCCGTATTCGACGACGGAAGCAAAGCGGCTGTCAGCGGCTACACTTGGTTGCCCGAGGGCGGGCTTACGGTCGGAACGACGGAAGTTACGGTAAGTTACGGCGGATTTACCGCTAAACAGAGCGTTACCGTAACGGCAGACGAGGTGTTGAGTCACATAAGCGTTTCGGGCGTACCCGATACAGCGCTCGGCGTGGGCGATCCGCTTCCTTCGTTTTCCGCCGAAAATCTGACCGTAACGGCGCATTATTTCAGCGGCAAGACCGAAACGCTTTCCGCGGATAAATACGATCTCACGATACCCACGGGTAACGCCATGATAGGCAGCGCGGTAGTCGTTACGCTCAAGAGCGACGCTTCGGTGAAAGCGGTAGTGCCTTTCAACGTTTCGACGGAGATCAATATTACTGAAGCAATGGTTACCGGCAGCAAGTATTATCGTACGAACGTGTCGTGGGCGCCCGGAGCGAAAGACGGCGACTTCGTGCAGAGCTGTATGATCGATTCGGTCATAACATTCACCTTCAATTCCGCGACTGAGAGCTATGCGGAGCTTACTCTCACCGGCGCATCCGGCTGGGTAAAAGTATATGATAGCTTGCCTAAAACGCTCGGCGATATGTATGCGGCGGAGATGTTCGATCTCGAAGTCAACGGCGAAATCGTTACGATAAATCCCGACGCCAAGTTCACGGGCGGGGAATACGAAACGGCGTCCAACAACAATCTGGCGGTATGGAGCGACGCGGTACTTGCGAAAGTAAAACTCAACGCGGGCGAAAATACCGTAAGACTTGTATTCAAGGATTACTCGTATCTCAACGGCAATGCCGACCATAGCAAAGCGTCTCCCAACCTCGATTATCTGACGGTAACTTCGGTTGAGTAAACGCAAAAAACAGACAATAACGCGAAGAAGGAGTTTTGCGAAAAGCAAAACTCCTTCGTTTTATGTCGGATAACCGATAGAAGAAAAAAAAGTTTTTGCAAACCGTTGACAAGCGCGGAAAAATCTGTTACAATAAGCGAAAATAAACCGTTGAGACGGAAGACGAACGTAAAGTGCGCTTACAGAGAATCGGAGTGGCTGAGAACCGACGGCAGGCAGTTACGTTATATGGTCCGTTGAGGGCGCGGAGGAACAGGCGATGAGCCGCAGTATTCCGCGACGAGAAGACTAGCGTCAGTAGTCGGAGAATGTTTGTTCTCTGCAAAGTGCGGGATGATCCCGAATCAAGGTGGCACCGCGGATAATTTCGTCCGTCCTTGGCAATGATTTTCGTTGTCGGGGCGTTTTTTGTTTCCCGACGAAAGATCCGATCTTTGTCACCGCCGCTCGGCCGAAGGCGGGAGAAGAAATAAATCACAAAAAGGAGAATTACGACTATGGCTGAAATCCCTTACAAAGTTTATCTGACGGAAAAGGAAATGCCTAAGAAGTGGCTCAATATAAAGGGCTTTATGAAGAACAAGCCTGCTCCGATGCTCAATCCGGCAACCATGCAGCCTTGCGTAAAAGAAGATCTTACTCCCGTGTTCTGCGACAAGCTCGTGGATCAGGAGCTTAACTCAACCGATAAATATATCGATATACCCAAGCCCGTGCTCGACTTCTATAAACTCTATCGTCCGAGTCCGCTCGTTCGCGCTTCCGGGCTGGAAAAAGCGCTGGATACGCCCGCGGAGATCTATTACGAATTCGAAGGAAACAATTCGTCCGGTTCGCATAATCTGAACAGCGCGGCGGCTCAGATTTATTACGCAAAAGAGCAGGGACTTAAAGCAGTCACCACCGAAACGGGTGCGGGACAGTGGGGTACGGCTCTTGCGATGGCAGGCGCATACTTCGGTATGCCCGTAAAAGTGTATATGGTCAAGGTATCCTACGAACAGAAGCCTTTCCGCCGCAACGTGATGAACGTATACGGCGCGTCCGTAGTGCCTTCTCCGTCCGACACGACCGCGGCGGGTCGCAAAATACTCGCCGAACATCCGGGTACGGACGGTTCGCTCGGATGCGCGATAAGCGAAGCGGTGGAAGCCGCAGTTTCCGATCCCGAACACAAGACCCGTTACGTTCTCGGTTCGGTTCTCGATCAAGTGCTTTTACATCAGTCCGTGATCGGTTTGGAGACCAAAGCGGCGTTGGATAAGATAGGCGTAAAGCCCGATATTATCGTCGGATGCGCGGGCGGCGGATCCAATCTCGGCGGTTTAATTGCTCCCTTCGTTGCGGAAAAGCTGGAAGGGAAGTCGGACGTAAGAATAGTCGCCGTCGAACCTGCGTCTTGCCCTTCGCTCACGCGCGGCGAGTTCAAATACGATTTCTGCGATACCGCAAAGACCACGCCGCTTGCGAAAATGTACACGCTCGGTTGCGACTTCATTCCCAGTCCCAATCATGCGGGCGGTCTCAGATATCACGGTATGAGTCCCGTGCTTTCGCAACTTTATGACGACAAGCTTATGGAAGCCAGGTCGTACACTCAGACCGAAGTATTCGAAACGGCGGTGCAGTTTGCGCGCATAGAAGGCACTTTGCCTGCGCCCGAATCCGCTCACGCTATACGCGGCGCGATAGACGAAGCGCTCGAATGTAAGCGCACTGGCGAAAAGAAAGTCATCGTATTCGGTCTTACCGGTACGGGTTACTTCGACATGAAGGCATACGATTCCTTCCTTTCGGGTAAAATGTCCGATTATATCCCCACGGACGAAGAGATACACGGAAAATAAAAAAAGCGAAACGGGACGTAGCGTAATTTACGCGACGTCCCGTTTTTCATGATTACGGCCGTATATCGAGTATACGATTCGAACGCAAAGCATAAAGTAACGGGCGAATAAATCCACCGTAAGCGCAACCGGGATCGCGTTCGACTGCGAGCGTGATTTGCGATTATGCCTAACGCGGTAAATTCGTATATTTTTCTATGTTCGCGCCGCAGTAATTTCCGAGCGCGGCAATGCCCGTTGCGCGGCTATTGCGTTGACAAAAACGCAGGAAACGGTTATAATTACCGTATGGACAAAAATATTTATTTTCCGAAAGGCAAAACGCCGTCGCCCGAACGTTTCGAATTTATCGCGGCGGCATTGCTCGGCGCGGTCGCGGCGTTTTTGTTTTTGTTTGTCAGGATATCCGTTATTAACGGCGTGTTCGGTTACGATACCGCGGACAAAAACGCGTTATATATCGCGGCGGGCGCGGTTTCGGCGGCGGGGTCTCTCGCGCTCGGAGCGTTGCTGTTCGTCGCTCGCGGCGGAAGAATACCGTCGGCGTTGTCTTTGATCGGCGGCGCGTTGATTTGCGTGGGATGCCTGCTTGACGCGATATTCTCCGTTTTAAGACGCGGCAGTTTTCACATGAGCATACAATCGCTGTATTTTGTGCTTGCGGTTGTGCTTACGGGAGTGCTCGCTCTCGCGCTTTACGGCAGTCGCGGCGCCGTAAAAACCGTCATAGCGTCGGTATCCGTTACCGCAGTGGCGCTCGTCGCGGCTTTTATTCCGCTTATGACGGGTGATTCGGATCTCGCGGACGTTTTTTCTTTGCTGGCTACTCCGCTGAGTTTCGGCGTGATCGCGCTTGCGTGTTTCGGGTTTCGGAACGGTACTGAAAATGAAAGAACGCAAGATTGACATAAACGCGGCGGACGGGAAAACCGCCGATAAACAGTTGACGGCGGACGACGGACGCGACCGCGAAAAAGCGCCCGAAGACACGACGCGCGCAGTCGAAACGTCCGAAGATACGACGGAAGTCAAAGAAAGCGAAAACGCAGTGCGCGAAGACAAGCGGTTGCGTTCGCGCATAGCGCAATTTTTTGCAAGGCGCGGACTGTTGCTTGCGTTGCTGGGCGCGTTGGTCTTGGCGCTCGTCACTCTCGCGCTTGCCGTGGTACTCGGCGGAGACGTATACGATAAAGCCGCAGTGCTTTGGTCGGCGGCGTTTCTCGGCGAATTCGTTTACTGCACGCGTTTTCGCAGACGTAAATTCAATGTGGTGCTGACGGTGTTGTTCGGCGTAGCGGCGGTGGCGTTCACCGTGCTTTACGCTTTGGAGCTCAAAGGAATAATGCCGTAAACGTCGCATAACGACGAAAGGACAAAAATATGGAAAGCAAACTTAAAAAGACGTTTGAAATAAGCAGCGATCAGGCGGATTTCAAGCGCGAATACGATCTTCGGCATCTGCTTCACGATTTTCACGAGCTTGCAGGGAAACAGGCGACTCTGATGGGCGTGGACGCGGAATTTATCGCCGAAAAGCACAACGCAATGTGGATAGTCACGCGCATACGCGTGGATATAGATAAAATGCCTATGTGGAAGGACGTCATATCCGTTGAGACATACCCGCTTACCCCCGGCATACTCAGAATGGAAAGGGAAGCGGTATTTCGCAGGGAAAACGGCGTTCCGTTCGCGGTGCTTGCGTCCGAGTGGTGCGTGCTGGACAAAACCACGGGCGTGCCCCGCAGACCGTCGGTTATAGGTTATCCTTCGGATATGGCGGTCAAGGAGCGCGCGCTCACCGTCGGGTATTCCGACTTGCGCATAAACACAGACGAGAAAGACTTCGCGTTCTGTCACACCGCGCGGGTTAGCGACCTGGATCTCAACGGGCATTTCAATAACGTCGCGTATATTACGCTTGCGGAAGACGTTTTTTCGAGCGCGCATTTGAGCGCACACCCGATAAGCTCTTTCGAAATCGCGTTTAAGGCGCAGAGTTACGAAGGCGAAACGCTCAGGGTCTATCGCCGCGACGACGGAAACAAAAGTGCGGTGTATTGCGACAAGGCGGACGGAACCCGCGTGTTCGAAACGCGTTTCGTATTCGACTGAACGCAGGGCGGAAATTAAGATATATATTAATTTACCAATATCATTGACTATGCGACAGCGGATGTGATATAATCGGTAGTATGGACAATCGGGAAAGGGTAAATTTGCTGAAAGAATTTTTTACCGCGGACAAGTATGTAGCGTTGTCGGGGATAGAGATAGATGAAGTGACCGACGATTACGCGCAGGTAAGCGCGGACATACTGCCTTGCCATCTGAACGCGGGCGGCGCCGTGCAGGGCGGAATGCTGTTTACCGCGGCGGATTTCGCGTTCGCGGTGCTTTGCAACGACAAGCATCCCGTAACCGTAACGCAGAGCGCGAACATTACTTACATACACGCGGCAAGGACAACGCGGATAACGGCGCGCGCCGTGGAAATAACGCGCACGGGGCATAACTGCGTGGCGGAAGTTACGGTGAAAGACGCGGAAGGGAATATAGTCTGCGTCTGCGTCATGAACGGGTTTATAAGCGAAAGAAAATAAACGGATAAAGAGAAATGAAAATTTACGACAAAAAAATCGAAACGATGTCAAGGACGCGTATGCGCGCGCTCCAACTCAGACGGCTCAAAGAAATAGTCGCCTACGCATACGGCAGAGTGCCTTTTTACAGAAAAAAGTACGACGAAGCGGGCGTGAAGCCTTCGGACATAAAAACGCTCGAAGACATAAATAAACTGCCTTTCGTGACCAAAGCGGATCTGCGGGAAAATTATCCTTACGGAATGCTCGCCGTGCCTTTGTCGGAGCTTGCGCGCGTGCACGCTTCGAGCGGTACGAGCGGTAAGCCTACCGTCGTGGCGTATACCAAAGAAGATATGGAGGACTGGACGGAGTGCGTCGCGCGGCTTGTCGTCGCGGCAGGCGGCAGGAGCGACGATATCGTTCAGATATGTTTCGGTTACGGATTGTTTACGGGCGCGCTCGGGCTTCATCAGGGATGGGAACGTATCGGCGCAGCTGTGATACCCGCGTCTACGGGCAACACCGAACGGCAGATAATGCTGCTTAAAGATCTTAAAGCGACGGCTATCGTCGCCACGCCTTCGTACGCGCTCCACCTTGCCGAATCGATGGAAAAGCTCGGCTACAAGCCCGAGGACTTCAAGCTTCGTATCGGAATGTTCGGCAGCGAAGCGAGCTCGGAGGAAATGCATAAAGAGCTTGCCGAAAAACTGCATCTTTTCCCGACGGACAATTACGGACTCAGCGAGCTAATCGGACCGGGAGTGTCGGGCGAGTGCGACAGAAAATGCGGAATGCACGTCAACGAAGATTACTTCTATCCCGAGATTATCGATCCCGTCACTTTACAGCCTACCGACGGCAGCGATTACGGCGAACTCGTGCTCACGTCTCTGACCAAAAAGTCGATGCCCATGATAAGGTACAGGACGAAGGATATCACAAAGCTCGATTATACCCCGTGCGCCTGCGGCAGAACGACGGTAAGAATGGCTAAACTTAAAGGCAGAACGGACGATATGCTTATAATAAAGGGCGTAAACGTGTTTCCGTCGCAGATAGAGGGCGTGTTGCTTTCTTTCAAGGAGATAGGCAGTACATACGAGATAATCGTCACGCGCGAGAACTATCAGGACAAGCTGGAAGTCAAAGTGGAGCTGGTGGACGATTCGATAGTGGGAGATTACGGAGCGATAGAAAAGCTGTCTCGCGATATCAGGCACGCGCTTAAAGTCGTGCTTCAGATAGACGCGAAACTGACGATAACCGAACACATGAGTCTTGCGCGGAGCGAAGGCAAAGCCAAGCGAGTAATAGATCTGAGAAAAATCTGATCGGGGAGCAAAAAACGATGAAAGAACTTATGCTTACAAACAAAGCGGTCGCGCGCGGCGCGTACGAAGCGGGAGTCAGAGTGCTTTCCGCCTATCCCGGAACGCCGAGCACTGAGATCGCCGAAAATTTCGTTAAATTCGACGGCGTTTACGCAGAGTGGGCTCCGAACGAAAAAGTAGCTCTCGAAGTTGCCGCGGGCGCGGCGGTCGCTGGCGGCCGCGCAATGGCGTGTATGAAACACGTCGGACTCAATGTGGCGGCGGATCCGCTTTTCACTGCGGCGTATACCGGAGTTAACGGCGGTCTCGTGATAGTCGTCGCCGACGATCCTGGTATGCACTCGTCGCAGAACGAACAGGATTCGCGTTTCTATGCGAGAAGCGCGCACATTCCCATGCTCGAACCTTCGGACGCGCAGGAAGCCAAGGATTTCGTCAAACTCGCATACGAGCTCAGCGAGCAGTTCGATACTCCCGTGCTTCTCCGTCTTACGACGCGCGTCGCGCACTCGCGCAGTCTCGTGGAGCTTTGCGATCCCGACGACGTCAAACTCAGACCTTACGAAAAATCGGTTACAAAGTATACCATGATGCCGTCCAGCGCGATACTTCGCCACAGAGTGGTGGAGGAACGCGACGTGGAGCTTGCGAACCACGTTAACGGCATGGATATCAACCGCGCCGAATACAATAAAAAATCCAATAAGATAGGCGTCGTATGTTCGGGTATAGTATACCAGTACGTCAAGGAAGCGTTGCCCGAAGCGAGCGTGTATAAGGTGGGAACGGTTTATCCTCTTCCGATAGCGGAGATCACGAAATTCGCGAATAAAGTCCAGCAGCTTTACGTTATCGAAGAGCTCGAACCGTTTATCGAAAGACAGCTCAAAGCGGCGGGCATAAAGTGCAAGGGCAAGGATATATTCTCTTTGCAGGGCGAGCTTTCGGTGCTCACGATTATGGAAAAATTCAACAGGGAAACGCCTGTACCCGAACCCGAAAAGGTACCCGGACGTCCGCCGGTTATGTGCGCGGGCTGTCCTCATCGCGGCGTATTCTACGTGCTCAACAAACTCAAACTCACGGTGAACGGCGATATAGGTTGCTATACTCTCGGCGCGCAGCCGCCGCTCAGCGCGGTCGATACCGTGCTTTGCATGGGCGCGTCGATAGGCATGGCTCACGGCTTTAAAAAAGCCACCAAGGGCACGAGCAACAATATCGCGGTCATAGGCGATTCCACTTTCATACACAGCGGCATAACCGGTCTTATCAACGCGGTATACAACAGGAGCGGCATAACGCTCATCATACTCGACAACTCGACTACGGGTATGACGGGACATCAGCAGCATCCCGCTACCGGAAAGAACCTGAAAGGCGAACCCGCGCCCGCGGTGCTTCTCGACGAGCTTTGCCGCGCGTGCGGAGTCAAGGAGATCGACGTTGTGGACGCTTACGATCTTGCGGAAGTGGAACGGGTGATCAAAAAGGACATACTTTCGGACGAAGTCAGCGTTATAATCGCTCAACGGCCTTGCGTTCTTCTCGACAAGAGCGTAAAACCGCTCAAAACCGTGTCGGATTGCCGCAACTGCGGTAAGTGCATGAAGCTCGGTTGCCCCGCTATCGTAAGGGGCGCGGACGGGGTTAAGATCGATCCCGATCAGTGCACCGGTTGCGGAATATGCGCTCAGGTCTGCCCGTTCGGAGCCATAAAGGAGGGTGTAAGACAATGAATATACTTATTGCAGGAGTAGGCGGACAGGGAACGCTTCTGACGAGCAAGGTGCTCGGCAGATACGCGGAGCTTTGCGGGAAAGACTGCAAGCTCAGCGAAGTGCACGGCATGAGCCAGCGCGGCGGCAGCGTGACCACCCACGTCCGTATAGGCGACAAGGTACATTCTCCCGTTATATGGCCGGGCGGCGCGGATATGATAATAGCGTTCGAAGTGCTCGAAGCCGCTCGCGTAAAACATTTTCTCAAGCCCGACGGCATATTGCTCGTCAACGACGTGCGCATATTGCCCATGCCTTGCATAACGGGCGCCGCGGCTTATCCTTCGGGTATAAAGGAAAAATTGCTCGAACAGATAAACGGCGCGTTCTTTATCGACGCCGCGGCTATTGCGCATGAAGCGGGTAACGTGAAGAGCGCTAACGTGGTAATGCTCGGCGCGCTTTGCAAACTGTTCGGCTTCGATAAAGAAAAAATGGCGCAGGCGGTGACCGACTGCGTGCCCGAAAAATTCAGAGCGCTCAACAGCAAAGCCTTCGAACTCGGTTACGAACGTGTAAAATAAACTCTCACCACAGGGGAAAATCATGCAATATTTCAACAAAGAAAGAGAAACGATGAGCGCGGACGAGCGTTTCGTGCTCCAATCGGAAAAACTCGTAAAGACCGTAAAATACGTTTACGAACGTCAGAAACCCTATCGCGAAAAAATGGACGCGATGAAACTCAAGCCCTCGGATATAAAGAGCATAAAAGACCTTTATAAACTGCCTTTCACTCTTAAATCCGATCTTCGCGGCAATTATCCTTTCGGCATGATGGCGGCGGATAGAAAAGACCTTGTAAGGCTGCACGCGTCGAGCGCTACGACGGGTAAACTGACCGTTGCGGGCTACACGCAGAAAGACCTCGACGTGTGGGCGGAATGCGCGGCGCGTTCGCTCGTAATGGCGGGCGCGGACGAAAACAGTATAGTCCACGTCGCGTACGGTTACGGATTGTTTACCGGCGGTCTCGGAATGCACTACGGCGCGGAGAAGCTCGGCGCGATAGCCGTTCCCGTAAGCGCGGGCAACACTCAGCGACAGCTCCAATTGCTCACCGATTTCGGCGCGGATATAATATGCTGCACGCCGTCCTATGTTATATATCTCATAGAAGAAATGGAAAAAGCCGGGCTTAAACCTGGCAAGGATATAAAGCTTAAAGGCGGTTGCTTCGGCGCGGAAGCGTGGACGGAAGAAATGCGCTCGGAGATAGAACGTCGGCTCGGTATACGCGCCTGCGATATTTACGGACTCAGCGAGATAGCGGGACCGGGCGTCGCGTGCGACTGCGAATATAAAACGGGTATGCACTTCCAGGACGACCATTACTATCCCGAAATAGTGGACACCGAAACGCTCGAACCTTTGCCTTACGGTGAGCACGGCGAGCTTGTCATAACCACTCTCGACAAAGAAGGTATGCCGCTCCTGCGTTACAGAACGCGCGACATCGCAAGCCTTGACAATACGCCTTGCCCTTGCGGAAGAACTACGGTCAAGCTTAAAAAGATCACCGGCAGAAGCGACGATATGCTCATCATTCGCGGCGTGAACGTGTTCCCGTCACAGATAGAAAGCGTACTGCTCAAAAACCCGTCCGTACAGCCGCACTATCACATAAACGTAGACAGAGTGAACAATCTCGATACTTTGGAAATACTCGTGGAGCTTTCGCCCGAAGCGTTCTCGGACAAGGTCGCCGACGTCGAAGCGATCAGAAGCAAGCTTGCCGCGGAAATGGCTTCCGGCATAAGCGTATCCGCCAAGATAACGCTCGTTTCTCCGGGCACCATAGAAAGAAGCGAAGGAAAAGCAAAACGCATAACCGATCTGCGTAAAAAATAAGGAGGGAAAAATGATAAACCAGATAGCCGTATTTTTGGAGAACAGAAAAGGCAGAGTGGGCGAGTGCTGCAAAGCGCTTAAAGAAGCCGGCATAAATCTTTGCTCGATGTCGATTGCGGATACCCGCGACTTCGGTATACTGAGACTTATGACGGACAACAACGACGAAGCGGTCAAAACTCTGAAAGCCGCGGGCTTTATGTGCTCGACCGTTCAGCTCATAGCCATAGAAGTCCCCGACAGACCGGGCGCGCTTGCCGATATACTTATTGCGCTCGACGCCGCAGGCGTAAACATAGAGTATCTTTATTCGTTTGCCAACGCCGCAGGTAAAGCGCATATCGGATTTAAGACCGAGAATAAAGACGTTGCATGCGACCTTCTTAAAAAAATGAACGTCAAGATTATCTGAAACAAACGAAAATAACTCAAACATTGTCTCAAAACGAAAAAATCGCTTTACTTTTCCGCGCCGTTATGGTACTATAAGCGAGCGTGAACAAGTAAAGCACTAAGCCGGTGTGGTGAAATTGGCAGACGCACGGGACTCAAAATCCCGCGGTAGCGATACCGTGTCGGTTCGACCCCGACCA
>CALWBH010000153.1 GCA_944376015.1 uncultured Clostridia bacterium | reverse complement strand
GGACGCGCTCGTTATTTCGAACAAAACGCCGCCTTGCCAATTAACGTTAAGTGTAAGTTCATGCCCGCCGCCTTCGGTAAAAGTAAGAACTTCGCGCGCAGGCTGAGGAACTATTTCTCCGTCACCGCACACAATACGTTCGGTGGCGTCGAAAAGCGCGCGCAGGCTCGGAGTCTGCGTATACCGTTGACTGTTGAGAACGATCGCAATAAAATCGGATTTATTTCCGTCGTAATATACCGTTCCAAAAGAATCTATTTCCGTGAATTCAAAATGCTCGACAGACGCGGGTAGATGCAATTCGGTTATCGTCTGCGTTATACTCATATAGAAGCCTAATTCCACGTACTTAACGGGCAAACCGTTTATGCTGTCGGGAATTTCGACGACCGAAGAATTACCCTTGTACCGATAAATTCTTATATATTCACCGTTTTCGTCTGTCTGCATATCCCATTCGAAGATTTTTGCCGCCTGCGCCGCGTTTATTTCGTCGTCCGACACCGGTTTGAACTTTAACGTCAGACCGGGTTCGAGTTCGTGCGTAAGCGTAGAATAATCGAAATCGAGCGCAACTCCTATTCCCAAAACCGCATATTTGTTTTCTTGCTCGAATTCGTATTTCGTCCACGGAAGCTCGAAAGTGTACTCGAAATGCGGTATATCCTTGCTCATAATAAAATTATAACTGAGCCTTTCGATTTCGCCTGACAGCACGATTGTTTTTTCGCCGAGCAGTCCGTCGCCTTTACCGCCCTCGTCGCTGTCTTCGTCAAGCGTACATTGCTTAATACCATCGCCTATGACGAGAGTTTCAAAGGTCTGCTTTCTCGGATAAGATACGCGAACGTCGGCGTTTCCGTCGCCGTAAAGCTCGACCGTTGTCGCGTTTTTCAGCGCCATAGTCTGCGACTCGCCCTCCCATTCGGAGCCGTCGTCCGACAAACGTATTTCATTATAGTTAAGTCCGCGCAGCGTATAGCGATCGAGTTCGAGCGCGTTTTCGCCCGAATTTCTTCTGAGCATATGAGTAAATCCGTCATATCCGACCGCGTTTGCGTTTGCGCTTCCGATAAATTCAAGAGTGCGCAGGTTTTTAAGCAGCGGGGTGCTGCCGCCGTCGAGAAAATACGCGCATTTATCCGCGTCTATCGTAAGCTCGGTAATGCTGTCGTCGCTCGGAATAAATACGAGCGTGTCGCCGTAATACAAACCGCCTTCGCGCGTTTCGAGTACGCACCCGCTTTCCGTTACGACTTCTTCGAGCGTTCCTCCGCGCGCGTCGAATTCAAAGAATCTCGCGGGACATTCCACCCACTCCGTTTCATAATCTTCGGAATCTTGATCGAACGCGTCGGGTTCCTCGCCTTTCTCCCATGCGAGTTTTTGCTCCAATTCCTTCTTATCGATAACGACGGATTTTATGCCCGAATGCAGAGTGAGCTTTTTAACGCCGTCGGGTAAAACGAAATAATCCGATATCGCCGTCGCCTCTGCAGGTGCGACAAGCTTTTCGGGCGTACTGCCGCCGCTGTAACCCATAAGCACTCCGTCTTCCGATATCGACCATTCGCCTTTTTCTTCAACCTGACCGCCGCCGTAGTTGCCGTAATGCTCCATTATTTCGATAAGAAGCCCGTCGTCAAGCGAGTATTGCGCATTGTCGCGTATACCGTCGATCTTGCGCCGATCGATTTCTGAAAACCGAGAGGCTACCATTCCGTTTATTTCGTTTACGGCGTCCTCTCCGTACACGTTGTAGCCCGTCTTTCCGTCACGGAAATATACGAAATTATTGCTATCCGAATTTCCTATGCCTTCGCCGCTTTCAACCTTATCGTTTTCGGAAGCGGAAGCCATGAGAAAAACGCTCTGCGAATTTCCGTAAACAAGCAATCTTTCGTTCAGATCCGCATTGAACTGATGCCATAAAAATTCATAATCGTTTTCGTTTTTATAATCGACAATCCCATAAAGATACATATCGTCGCGATTATTGTCCGAATTATCCGTATACACATAAAAATATGTATAGTCGTCTTTCTCGATACGCACGGTCTGCGCTCAGGATTCGAAATATAAATTGTTTTTATAAAGCGATTCCGCGGCGAAAAAATTCGTCAATGCATAACCGCAATAAAGCGGAACGCACATTGTCTGCTCCACGGCGTCTGCGTAAAACGACCATACGTTATATGACTCTTTTTCGCCTGTTTCGTCAAGCTTTGCAAAAACGGCGTCGCTTTCCGCGAAAATACTGCTCACCGCGCTCGTTAGAACGGTCGCGCTCGTTTTGCCAATACTTGCTCCGCTCGCCACCGCCGCAGACGAGCTCTCCGCGCTTCCGTTTCTCGCGTCGTCAAGTATAGTAAGCATCATATTTTCGAATTCGCCGAATTCTTTTTTTATATTACCTCCGCCGCAAGCCGCAAAACTCAGCAAAAAACACAAACCGAGCAAACACGATACTGCCACGAATAACGACTTTCTTTTCATTCCGTCCTCCCGTTTCTTTATAATATGAACTTATAATATAATTATTTTAACATACCCCCCCCCATGCCGTCAAGAATTCAGAACTAAATTTCGCGATCTCAGACAACAAACTTCGGCGTTTACTCTTTTCGATATAAAAATTTCGCAACAGACGTTATTCGATTGCAAAACAAAACTCCGAAGAAAATCTTCGGAGTTTTGAGCCTTACGGCGTTGTTTGTGATTAAACGTTTTTCCTCGATTATTTGATGATCTTGGAAACGACGCCCGAACCGATCGTTCTGCCGCCTTCACGGATAGCGAAACGAAGTTTGTCTTCCATTGCAACGGGAGCGATAAGCTGAACTCTGATCGTTACGTTATCGCCGGGCATTGCCATTTCTCTGCCGTCTGCAAATTCGATGGTACCGGTAACGTCGGTGGTTCTGAAATAGAACTGAGGACGGTAACCCTTGAAGAACGGAGTCTTACGGCCGCCTTCGTCTGCTTTAAGCACGTAGATCTGACCTTCGAATTCGGTGTGCGGGGTAACGGTCTTGGGCTTAGCAAGGACCTGTCCTCTTTCGATATCTTTACGTTCGATACCGCGGAGAAGGATACCTGCGTTGTCGCCTGCCTGAGCGAAGTCAAGAGACTTACGGAACATTTCGATACCCGTAACGACGGAAGTCTGGGTGGGTTTGAGACCGACGATTTCGACGGGCTCCTGAACCTTTATCTCGCCGCGCTCAACTCTACCCGTAGCAACGGTACCGCGACCGGTGATGGTGAACACGTCTTCGACAGGCATAAGGAAGGGCTTGTCGGTATCGCGGGTCGGAGTCGGGATATAAGAGTCTACTGCGTCCATAAGCTCGAAAATGCACTTGCATTCGTCGCCGTCGACATTGCCTGCCTGAGCGGCTTCGAGAGCTTTGAGCGCGCTGCCTCTGATGATAGGCGCGTTCTCGTCGAATCCGTTGCCTGCAAGCAGTTCGCGGAGTTCCATCTCGACAAGGTCGAGAAGCTCGGGATCGTCCATCTGATCGCACTTGTTAAGGAACACGACGATCTTGGGAACGCCGACCTGACGAGCGAGCAGGATGTGCTCTTTGGTCTGGGGCATTGCACCGTCGGTAGCAGCGACGACGAGGATAGCGCCGTCCATCTGAGCTGCACCCGTGATCATGTTCTTGACATAGTCTGCGTGGCCCGGGCAGTCAACGTGAGCGTAGTGACGATTAGCCGTCTCGTACTCAACGTGTGCCGTATTGATTGTGATACCTCTTGCCTTTTCTTCGGGAGCTTTATCGATATCTTCGTATCTCATTTTCTGAGAAAGTCCCTTAGCTGCAAGAGTCATCGTGATAGCTGCGGTAAGAGTGGTCTTACCGTGGTCGACGTGACCGATGGTACCGATGTTTACGTGCGGCTTACTACGGTCGAATTTTGCCTTTGCCATATTTAATTTCCTCCATGAAATTTTTAATGTGATTGCTTATGCTCTTTACATTATATCTTAATATTTTTATTTTGTAAAGAGTTTTTTATTGTTTTTGATTTTTAAAAAGCTTGCTCGCGCTTATATTTTACTTTTTAGCGCGCTCGCCGATTATCTTATCGGCAATATTCTTGGGCACTTCGCTGTAATGATCGAAAGTCATCGTGTAGTTGCCTCTGCCCTGCGTGTTGGAACGGAGAGCGGTGGAGTAACCGAACATTTCGCTGAGCGGTATTTCGGACTTGATGACCTGAGAACCGTTGACCATTTCCATACCCATCAGGTTGCCGCGGCGGCGGTTGACGTCGCCCTGGACGGTACCGAGATATTCTTCGGGAATGACGATCTCGACTCTCATGATAGGTTCGAGAATGACGGGGTTAGCCTTGGCAACGCCCTCCTTGAACGCAAGCGAACCTGCGATATGGAACGCCATTTCGGACGAGTCGACGTCGTGGAAGGAACCGTCGTAAACGGTGGCTCTGAAATCCACGGTCTCATAACCCGCCAGCACACCCGACATTCTCGCTTCCGCGATACCTTCGTTGATAGGCTGGATGAACTCTTTGGGTATCGAACCGCCGACCGTCTTGTCGACGAACTCGTAACCCGAACCTGCGGGCAGAGGTTCGAAAGTGACTTTACAGTGACCGTACTGACCTTTACCACCCGACTGTTTGATATATTTGCCTTCCGCGTCCACGGTCTTGCGGAACGTTTCGCGATAAGCGACCTGAGGTTTACCGACGTTGGCTTCCACTTTGAATTCGCGGAGCAGACGATCGACGATTATTTCGAGATGGAGCTCGCCCATACCCGCGATTATCGTCTGACCGGTTTCCTGATCGGTATAGGTCTTGAACGTGGGGTCTTCCTCTGCGAGTTTCTGAAGCGCGATACCCATCTTTTCCTGACCGGCTTTGGTCTTGGGTTCGATAGCGACGCGGATGACGGGGTCGGGGAATTCCATCGATTCGAGAACGATGGGATGCGCGGGATCGCAAAGCGTGTCGCCCGTCGTCGTGTCTTTAAGACCGACGAACGCGCAGATATCGCCCGAGTAGATCTGCTCCACTTCGGTACGGCTGTTGGCGTGCATCATCACTATACGGCTGACGCGCTCTTTCTTGTTCTTGGTCGAGTTGAGCACGTAAGAACCTGTGGTGAGCGTACCGGAATAGCAACGGAAGAACGCGAGTTTTCCGACAAACGGGTCCGCCATTATCTTGAACGCAAGACCTGCGAACGGAGCGTCGTCGCTCGTTTCCCTTTCTTCTTCGGTTTCGCCGTCCATCAATTTGCCCTTGATGTGGGGCACGTCGAGCGGACTGGGCATGAAATCGACGATCGCGTTCAAAAGCAGCTGAACGCCCTTGTTCTTATACGAAGAACCGCATACGACGGGTATGATGTTCATGCCTATCGTGCCTTTACGGAGCGCCGATTTAATCTCTTCTTCGGTAAAGGACTCGCCTTCGTCTTCGAAGAATCTTTCCATAAGCGCGTCGTCCTGTTCGGCAACGGCTTCGAGCATCTTTGCGCGATATTCCTTAGCCATATCGAGCATGTCCGCGGGGATATCCTCGTCGCGTACGTCTTTACCGAGATCGTCGTAATACACTTCGGCTCTCATTTTGACAAGGTCGACGACGCCCTTAAACGTCTCTTCCTTGCCGATGGGGAGCTGAATGGGAACGGGGTTCGCTCCCAGACGGTCGCGTATCATGCGGACGACGTTAAAGAAGTTCGCGCCGTTAATGTCCATTTTGTTGACATACGCCATACGGGGAACGCCGTACTTGGTAGCCTGACGCCAGACGGTTTCGCTCTGAGGCTCGACGCCGCCTTTTGCGCAGAATACCGCGACGGCGCCGTCAAGGACTTTGAGCGAACGCTCGACTTCGACGGTGAAATCGACGTGTCCCGGCGTATCGATGATATTGATACGCGTCATCGGGCTGGTAGGCGTTTTCCAGAACGTGGTGGTAGCGGCGGAAGTAATGGTTATTCCGCGCTCCTGCTCCTGCTCCATCCAGTCCATGGTAGCCGCGCCCTCGTGGGTCTCGCCTATCTTATGGACTTTACCGGTATAGAACAGTATACGCTCGGTGGTAGTGGTCTTACCGGCGTCGATGTGCGCCATTATACCGATGTTACGGGTATTTTCGAGTGAATATTCTCTTTTAGCCATTGTAACTCCTTAAAACTGCGAAAGCGTTTCCGCTCTGCGACTGTGCCGCGGCATGCGCAGCGGCGATCACCAGCGGAAGTGAGCGAACGCCTTGTTGGCCTCCGCCATTCTGTGCATTTCTTCTTTACGCTTGACCGACGCACCCGTCGAGTTGTAAGCGTCCATGAGCTCAGCCGCAAGACGCTCTTTCATCGTCTTTTCGCCGCGTTTGCGGGAGAAAAGAACGAGCCAGCGTATTCCGAGCGTCTGACGACGGTCGGGGCGTATCTCCATAGGCACCTGATAGGTGGAACCGCCGACGCGGCGCGCCTTGACTTCGAGCTGAGGCATTACGTTTTCGAGAGCCTTGGTAAATACGTCCATCGGCTCCGAACCCGTCTTTTCTTTTATAATATCGAAAGCATCGTAAACTATTTTCTGCGCGATGCCTTTTTTGCCGTCGAGCATTACCTGATTGGTAAGCTTCGTTACGACTTTACTGCCGTATATAGGGTCGGGAAGCACGTCACGCTTCGGGACTCCGCTTCTTCTGGGCATAAAAGTAATCTCCTTTTAATTGAATTTTCGTTAAGTCACGCGATAGCGCTTATTTGGGCCTCTTGGCGCCGTACTTCGAGCGGGCTTGCATGCGTTTTGCGACACCGTTGGTATCGAGGGCACCGCGAATAATGTGGTACCTTACGCCGGGCAAATCCTTCACTCTGCCGCCACGAACGAGCACGACGCTGTGTTCCTGCAAGTTGTGCCCTATACCGGGGATATAAACCGTACCTTCCATCTTGTTGACAAGACGAACGCGGGCAATCTTACGAAGCGCCGAGTTGGGCTTCTTGGGAGTCGCCGTCTTTACCGACAGACATACGCCGCGCTTCTG
>CALWBH010000152.1 GCA_944376015.1 uncultured Clostridia bacterium | reverse complement strand
TATATTTATCATTATTTTTTTCAATTACTTTATATACATTCCCGTATTTTTCTAAAAACAATTCTATAAGATCTTCATTTAATAAATTTTTTTTGCAGTATTCAGATAAAATCTCACCTTTTTTTAATGACTCAAAAAAAGCGAATGTATTTTTATATTGCAAGACAAAATCTTCTACATCACTACGAGCTAAATATTTTTTAGAGTCACATAAATTATTTAATGAAGTTATAAATTTTTCCGCATTTATATAATTTTCTGATTGTGTTTTTTTAATATTTGAATAACCGTCAAAATTAGAATGACTTATATCATTCTTTTTGACAGTATTTGGTATCGATTTATTTTTATTCTTTTTAATTTTACTAAAAATCTTTGTAAAAAATCCCATATTAATTCCCTTTTTATAATATAACTAACCCATTATAATATATATTAACACATATAAAAGTTCTTTTCAAGCCGTTAGTTTATTTAACCATTTATTTTTTATGATATTTTTTCAATTAGCTTATATAACAAAAACACCGCGTTATTAAAAATCAACGTCGGTGTTTTGATCTCATTAGTTGCGAACGCGCAAAAACTTATAAACCGCGCCGTCCGAAGGACTGCGGTCAAGTCACGCGCCCGTCGCCGATGCTTTTCAGCCTTGCTGTTCGGCGCCCGCGGCTTTTGCCTTTTCGTACTCGCCCAGAACTATTTTGCTAAGCTGTTCGCGCGTTTCGGTGTTGAGCGGATGCACGATGTCCTTGTACTCGCCTTCGGGAGTACGTTTGGAGGGCATTGCTATAAAGCATCCGTCCGCCCCTTCGATTATCTTTACGTCATGAACGACGAAACAATCGTCAATGGTCACGGACGCCACTGCTTTAAGCTTGCCTTCTTCTTTCTTGATAAGCCTTACTCGTACTTCTGTGATGTTCATTTGTTCCCTTCCTGTATCATAATTCTCGCAGCGCTCGCTGCTATTATATTTTAGCACAACGCGTGAGATTTTGCAATACTTTTTTATAAATTTATTAACCGTTCGGTGCCGTTTTCGTAAAAAACAGTGCGAAAAACGTTCAAAATGCGACGTAACAGTCGTTCCTACGTCTTTTTTGCTTGACGGAGTACGAATGTTATTATATAATATTATATCAAAAACAAAACGAGAAAGAAAAACAAACGGGGATGAAAGGATGAGAAAAACTGCGGGTGAACTGCTCATAGAGCTTAACATGGCGCTACGCGGCGCATGTGAATCTGTAAGCGGAAGGGGCGATCCCATCACGCTTCGCGTCAAGGCTTTATATCTGCTTTCGGAAAAGCCGAGAACGCCGATAGAACTGATGGACAGACTGTGCATGGTAAAAAGCAACCTTGCGCTTTTGTGTAACAGAATGACGGAAGGCGGCGAGATAGAAAAAATGCACTCGTCGCCCGATAAACGGGTAGTTACGTATACTATCACCGAAAAAGGCATGCGCACTCTCGGCGAAACAGTCAAGCTGCTCGAAGAAAAGTTTAAAGGAATTCTTACCACGGAAAAGGAATATGATGAAGGTATAGAGAAGTTTAATTCCATTCTCGACCTGCTGTCTTTTATCTGATAAAATGAAAAGAAAAGTCAACAAAATCAAAATGGATCTCGAAGCCGCAAAAACGCACGACCCCGCAGCCACGAGCGCATGGGAGATCGCGCTTACATACAACGGTTTTCATGCTCTGATCCTGTACCGCATAGCGCATTACCTGCACGTCCGCGGTTTTAAACTTATCGCGCGTATCATTTCGTCGATAGGCAGGTTTTTTACGGGCATCGAGATACATCCCGGAGCTAAAATCGGTTACGGCGTTTTTATAGACCACGGTACCGGAGTCGTTATAGGCGAAACCGCGGAGATCGGAAACAACGTCACCATTTATCAGGGCGCGACGCTCGGCGGCACGGGTAAAGACAAAGGGAAACGTCATCCGACGGTCGAAAGCGGCGTTATGATAAGCGCGGGCGCAAAAGTGCTCGGTCCCATTACGATAGGCAAAAACGCAAAGATCGGCGCGGGCAGCGTAGTGCTTCAAGACGTTCCGCCTAACGCTACCGTCGTGGGAGTTCCCGGCATGGTAGTTAGGCTCAACGGAGAACGTATCGACGACCTCGATCAGGCCCTTCCCGATCCCGTCGAAGATAAGATCAACGCGCTCGAAAAACGTATAAGCGAGTTGGAATGCAGATTGCTCGAAAGCAAGGAAAATAAATAAAAATGATCGTTTACAACACTCTTACCCGAAGAAAGGAAGAACTCAAAACGGTAGTGCCGAACGAAGTGCGTATGTATTCGTGCGGACCTACCGTATATTCACGCGCCCATATGGGCAATATGCGCGCTTACATCTTTATGGATTCTTTGCGCCGCGTTATCCGTTTCAACGGCTACAAGCTGCTCGGCGTTATGAACATTACCGACGTCGGTCACCTGACCTCGGACGCCGACGACGGCGACGATAAAATGCAGAAAGCCGCCGAAAAAACAGGGGTTTCGCCGTGGGAGATCGCCCAAAAATATACCGACCTTTTTTTCAAAGATACAGATAAACTCAATATCGGCAGACCGGAAGTGGTAGCCAAAGCCACCGATCACATCGAAGACATGCTTTGGTTCGTCGAACAGCTCGTGGAAAAAGGTTACGGTTACGAAACGAGCGACGGCATTTATTTCGACATATCGAAGTTCCCTTCTTACGGTAAACTTTCGGGAAATACCCGACTGAACGACAATATCGCCGGCGCGCGCGTGGACGTCAACGACGAAAAACGCAATCCCGCCGATTTCGCGCTCTGGAAAAAAGCGCCCAAAGAGCATATAATGCAATGGGATTCCCCCTGGGGACGCAGTTATCCCGGCTGGCATATCGAATGTTCCACAATGGGACGTAAATATCTCGGCGACCGTTTCGATATCCATACAGGCGGCGTAGACCACATACCCATACACCATGAAAACGAGATCGCTCAATCGGAAGCGCTCCTCGGTCACCCTGCCGTAAACTATTGGATGCACGTCGAATTCATGCAGGTGGACGGAAGAAAAATGAGCAAGAGCCTGGGAAACACCTATACGCTCGACGAGCTCGAAGAAAAAGGTTATTCCCCCATGGATTTCAGATACTTCTGTCTCAATACCCATTACCGCAAAAAGCTGAACTTCACTTTCGACGGTATGGACTCCGCTAAAATCGCCTATTCCCGCCTGCTTGCGCTACTTAAAGCGTGCGCGGAATCGGAAGCGAAGACGGATCCGACAATAATCGAAGCGTTCAAAAAAGAATTCGCCGACGCGGTAAACGACGATCTCAATATCCCGCTCGGAATGGGAGCGCTTTGGACGTTGCTTAAAAATCCCCCGTCAAAGGATATTTACGCCGCCGCGCTGGAAGCGGATAAAGTGCTCGGACTTTCGCTCGACAAATGTCTCGAAGAAAAGAAAGACGACGTGCCTGAGGACATACGCGAACTCGCAGAAAAGCGCTTCGCCGCTCGAAAAGCCAAAAACTGGGCGGAAAGCGACGCGATAAGAAACGAACTCGCCGCCAAAGGCTGGTCGGTGCTCGACTCCAAAGACGGATACACTCTGAAAAAGAATGGATAAAGCAAAAAATGCGGCGGGTAGTACCTGCCGCGTTTTTTCAATACTTAACATCCGTTACGCCAAATTGCGCGACGGATGTTTTTTCGTCGCTTCGAATATTTTTAAACCTACTTTTACATCGCCCGACGGGTTTTTCAAAGACTCCCCCGATCTTTGCGCTTCACTTACCATCGGAAGTTTCTTCAGGATCGGAAGATTTATTTTTTGCCGCCGCGTTTCGTTTTCTTCCGAAAAGCAAAGAGAACAAAAAGCGAACGACGGGTCCCGCGTAAAACAACTGCCAGCAAAGCGCCATGGGAAAATTCAACGCGGTCGTCTGTATCCATACGGGCACAAAAGAAGACCATGTTTGCTTGAATATCAGCGTAGCGGCAAGGCTCATCAACGGGCACATAAATATTACGGATACGCAAGAGATCGCGATCACCGTAAAAAACGGATTGTTTTTCTTCGGATCGAAGATTTTAAAAGCGATTTTTTTCGCTATCGGTCCCACGAGAAAGAAATCGAGCGCGAACGCTATCGGTCCCATTATCGCCAATTCCTTAAACGCGGCGATAAAAACAAACCCCGCCAACCCGCCCGTTTCGAGCGCGATGTTATAACATATCATGGCATAAACCATGAAAAATACCATGATAATCGTAAATATTATTTCCTGAAAAATCGTTTTGGGCATAAAAAACCTCCGAATTCCGCGAATCGATTGTGTTGTTCGTGTCATTCGGAGAATGTGCGTTTCCAATAATACCAATTTATTTTATTTTAACTTATTCTCTCGTTTTTGTCAAGCGTTTAAACGTGCCGTCCACGCAGACGGCGCGTTTCGGTTTTGTTTCGCAAGCGCATTAAACATAAAAAGGCAAGGACAATCCGCGCAAAAACACTTGTTAAAATACTCGGGTTGTGATATCATAATATGTAATCCGTTTTTTAAGGCGAATTATTCCGCAAAGAACGCGGGCGCAAAGGAGAAAATATGGCGTTTACAAGACTGAGCAGCGAGCTTTCCGCAAGATCGGGCATAGAACTCGATAATATTTTCATACTCGAATTTATGCCTTTCGCGCCCGAAAACTACGTCAAAGTGTATGTGTACGGTAAAATGCTTGCGGAAGGCAACTCGACGGCGGATAACACGCCCGACCGTATGGCGAAACTGCTCGGAATGACGGAAGACGAAGTGATGCAGGCGTTCAGATATTGGGAAGAAAACGGACTGGTCAGGATAAGCGCAGTCCCGCCTTTCGAAATAGAATACGCGCCCGTGCGATACGTTCGCCCGTCGCACAAAAACTATTCCAAGAAAAAGTATACGGCGTTCAACGAAATGTTGCTCAAAATGTTCCCTAACCGCGAGTTTCTGCCGAGCGAGCTAAACGAGTACTACGCCGTTATAGAAGACTGTCACATAGAAACGGACGCCATGCTCAACATAATAGCTTACTGCGCAAGGCTCAAAGGCAAAACGGTAGGCTGGAAATACATAGTAACCGTAGCGCGCAATCTCGCAAACGAAGGCTGCCGCACGACCGAAGAGGTCGAAGCCAAGTTTTCTTCCTACGACATTATTTCAGCCGACGTGGCAAAAGTATTCAAAACGCTTAAAATTCGTCGGGCGCAGGATTTCGAAGACGTACGGCTTTATCGCAAATGGACGGAAGAAATGGGCTTTAAACCTGCCGCGGTGCTTGCGGTGGCTCAAAACGTATACGGCGAAATGAAGGGGCTGGATACTCTTCTCACCCGATACTACGCGGACGGACTGACGGAGCTTAAAGACATAGAAGAATATAAGCGCAACCGCGACAACTTGCTCTCGCTCACCAAAGAATTGCTCATAAAACTTGACGTAAGATACAATCATCTCGACTACTACGCGGAAACTTATGTCAAAGAATGGCTTAAACTCGGTTTTACCGCCGCGTCTCTATTGCTCGTGGCAGATTACTGTTTCCGTCACGAAAAAAAGTCTTGCGAAAAAATGAGCGGTATTTTGCGCGAATGCGCGGAAGAAGGCATTACGGACGAAGACGCGGTACGCGCGCGTTTCGCTTCCGAAGGCAAGTACGACGCGGAAATAAAGAAACTGCTTAAAGCCGCGGGTATAAGCGGAGACGTAACTTCGCGCGACAGAGACAGCTTCAACATCTGGACAAATTATTGGCATATTTCCGCCGAACTGCTCGAACATGCGGCAAAAAGCAGTATGGGAGACGCAAATCCGCGCGCCCGAATGCATGCGCTCGTAAAATCGTATAACGATAAAGGCATAAAAACGGTATCGCAGATAAATGACAACGCGGTCATAATGACCAACGATTACGATGCTACCAAGCTCAACGAGAAAATCAAACACATAACCCCCGACGAGGTATAAAAGATGGATCTGAAAACAGCGGCAAACTTGATAAGAAGCGAATACGCCGCGCGGTGCGCGAAAGCGGAAGAAGCGTATCGCCGTCTTTTGCTTACGTCGGACGCGCTTTACGAAGCGGAAAAAGCGGTACGCGCCGCAACGCTCGACGGAAAAAGCGCAAAAGAAATAAAATCGCTCGAAGCAAAAAAAGCCGAAATACTCGGTAAACTCGGTCGCAAAGAAAGCGAGTTTTCCCCCGCTCCGCGTTGCAAAATCTGCGGAGACAGCGGTTACACTTCCAACGGCTTTTGCGAATGCGTACGCCGACGCGCGAGCAGAGAAACGCAGGGCAAAGCGTTGCCCGCGTTCTCCTTCTCGAACTGCGACGCGTCTTACTTCGGAGACGACGTGCCCATGCTCGAAAACGCCTACGGCACAATGAAGATATTTTGCAATAAATTCCCGACAACAAAAAATCTCAATATTCTTTTATTCGGGTCGGTGGGCACCGGTAAAACCTGCCTTGCCGCCGCGGTGGGAAACGAGCTGGAAAAACGCGGATATTCCGTAGTTTTTCTTACCGCGTTCAGATTCAACGACACCTGCCTTAAATATCACACCTCTTTCGAAGCAAACCGCGCGGATATGCTTAACGCGCTTATCGATTCCGACTTACTTATAATTGACGATCTCGGAACCGAAAGCATACTGAAAAACGTAACGCTCGAATATCTTTATACCGTGGTGAACGAACGCATGAATCTCGGCAAGCATACGTTGATAACGACCAATCTCATCCCCGAACAGCTTGAAGCGCGATACGGAGAAAGAACGTTCAGCAGACTGTTTACGCAAAGAGTCTGCCTTTCCGTAGCGCTCCAAGGCGAAGATCTCAGGAAAAGAAAATGAAAATCGACTGTCACAATCACACTTTATTTTCGCCCGACGGCTCGCAAACCATAGAGCAAGCAGTACGCCGCGCCGCCGAACTCGGATTCGGATACATAGCGTTTACCGAGCACATGGATCTCGGCTTCCCCAACGCCGCCCGACCGGCAGACGAGCTGATATTCGACTATAAAGTAGACGGACGGTATTTCGACGCCATAAACGCCGCCCGCGCCGAATTCAACGATATTTATATCTGCGGCGGTATCGAAGTGGGGTTCACGCCCGACGACGTTCGGGAAATAACCGATAAGCTTACCGAACATCCTTTCGGTTATATAGTCAATTCGGTGCATATCTGCCACGGGCTGGATTGTTACTGGAAGAGTTATTGGGAAGGCTACGACAGAAAACGCGCTTACGGCGAATATCTCCGTTGCGTGCGAGACAGCCTCGACGCGCCGTATCCTTACGACGCGGTGGGGCATCTCGGCTATATCGGCAGACCTTCGCCCTTCGATAAAAAAACGCTGATTTACGAAGACTTCCCCGACTTGCTCGACGATATACTCAAAACCATCATAAAAAAAGGCAAGATACTCGAAGCAAACTCGTCCGTCGGCGGTTGCGTATCGGAAGGCACTCTTTCCCTGCCCGATATGTCGATACTGACTCGGTATTACCGATTGGGCGGACGTAAAATAAACTTCGGCAGCGACGCTCATCGTACCGAAAAGATAGGATACAATTACGACGTCGTTGCAAAAAAACTGCGCGAAATTGGCTTTACGCACTGGACCGTAATGCGCGACGGCAAAGAAAGCACGGAGATCATCGACTGATGGCATTACTTACTTTTATCTGCACTAAATGCGGACATAAACAGGAAGAACTGGTAAAAAACGCAGAAAAACCGCCCGTGTGCGAAAAATGCGGCGGCGAAACCAAACAATGTTTTTCAGGGAAATGCTACGGCAGCATAGGCGGCGCGGGCGCAACGGAATGCACGCATAACTGCGCTACCTGTAAAGGTTGCAAACATTAAATCGCCGTACGGCGCAACGCACGCCTTGCGGAAAAAATATCAAAGGAGTTATTTATGGACGCGATCGAATGTATCATGACAAGGCGCTCGGTAAGAAGTTTCAAACCCGATATGCCCGAAAAAGAAAAGTTAAATACCGTTATCGAAGCGGCAAGATACGCGCCGAGCGGTATGAGTCGTCAGACCTGGCACTTCGTCGTCATAACGAATAAAGACTGGCTCGCGCGTATGAATGAACGCGTATACGGTATCGTCAACCCCGCATCAAAAGACGCAAATCTCGAACGGAACGGCGCAAAAGGTTACAGCTGCAATTATCATTCCCCCGTCTTTATCGTCGTTTCAGCCGACCCCGCTTACGGAACGAGCGGCGACGATTGCGCCTGCGCGCTTGAAAATATGTTTCTGGCGGCGCATGCGGTAGGTCTCGGCAGCTGCTGGATAAACCAGCTCGGCAAGGAAAATTGCGAAAAACTGCGCGACCTGCTCACCGAAGCGGGAGTTCCGGAAAAAGACATGGTTTACGGATGCTGCGCTCTCGGTTATCCCGACGCCGCTCCCTCGCCGAGGAAAGAACGTTCGGACAGCGTAATATATTATTGATTCCGCACCGTTAAATATATACTTGCACACCGCTAACCCACCGCAAAGAGAAAACGCTTTGCGGTTTTTCTTTATAAGGTTTTATCCGAAGTTTCGGACACAGCGCACGCCCTTTAAAGTCAAAGGTGGGATTGTTGCGTTAAGTTTAACCGCGAGCAACCCCACCTTTACATTTTCGGGAACATACAGAGCTAACTCTCCGCGTTAGCGCACGCCCGACAAGTTCGGGTACAGCGTTCGCAAACGCTCTGCATCGCTTCTTTTATTTTTCGCCCTTGTTCGCGAACCGCTCGCAAAGGAATCGGATGTCGTTCGCCCGTAGTTGGAGCTCCCCTTTTATTGGCAAGGTATTTTATATAACCATTTTGCCCTGATTATCGTCCACTACGCGCAGAATATTCACCTGCTTGCCGTCGACGGCGTCGATATAAACGAAATAGTCCAGACCGTTATATTCCGCGGCGACTTCATAGCAAAGTCTTTCGCTGTCGTTGCGAGGAATAAGCGCAAGTCTAACATGCTGAATACTGAGTTTATCGGATACCATTCCGTATACGGCGTTTTTATTCATCAGAACGCTCGGGAACGACCTGTCCCTGTGATTGGCGCAATATCCGCACGCTTCCACTCCTGTCAGTGCGCCGTCGGACGCGCGAAGTTTTATCTTGACCATGTCCGGATAGATTATTATTCCGTTCACCTCGCACGCAAGCGTTACTATCACCGAATTTTCGTCGCTGTTGAACCATATCGGAGTAAGCGATTCGGAATATCCGAGTTTACGCGTATATTCCTTCGCGATTTTCTGCGCTTCCGATTCAGTGATATTTCCGTTGCCCTGTCTGCGCGCTATCGACGCCGCCGCGATCATTCCGCCGTTGACGGTTACGGAAGCGTAAGCGTTGTCGCCGTCCGAACTTCCTTCGAGCAGATAAAGTTCCGCGTCTCCGCTCGTTTTACCCGTAACTTTGCAATCGGCGCCAAGCAATTCGGATACGATAGAGACGGCTTCCTCTTCGGTAATTTCGCTTTTTCCTTCCAGCGCTTTCCACTCGGTCTTACGGTTGTCGGAGAACGGTCCGTCGTAAATTATGGACGGATACTCCACATTGAAGTCCCCTTCGCCTATACTGAATTCTCCGTTTGCGTCTATTTCTTTAATGACCGAATAATCTCCGCCGAATTTATTCGTGGCTTCTTCGAGTTTGATTCGGACATTTACGGTAGTCTCGTAAATGGCGCCGAGCTGTTCCGTGTAGCTTTCGGACTCTCCGCCCGACTGAACCGCGCGTATATAACCCGACATAAAATCGCTGACCTGATTAAGAAACTTTTCCAGCCCGGAATACGTATGATTGTTTATGGGAAGATTAGCCACGCGAGCGGCGGCGCTGCCGGCATTTTTATAAATATCCGCCGCCATGCCTACGTTTTCCGCGTCCGAAACGCTTACAAGCATTTTGGCGAGACTGTTTTCCACTTCTCTCACGGTATCGAGGCTGTCGAACACAGCGGTCTCGTACACCGCGTCCATCTGCCTTTCGAGCAACGTTTCCCGTTTGTGCACATTATACAGTCCGACGGACAACGCGACTACCGCCGCCGTAAGCGTCAATATCACTATCACCGTCAAAGCGGTAAGTACCTTTGCTTCTGTTTTCATCGATATCTCCTTTTTATGCGCGGGCAAACGAATGTCTGCCTATGGTTATCTCTACTTTAAGAGACCATATCCACTTGCTCGTAGCCGTTGCCGGGTTATAGTAATACAAACAACCGTTAGTGGGATCCCAGCCGTTCAGAGCGTCGTCTACGGCGTTATATGCCGTCTGATCCGGAGTATAGTTTATCTGTCCGTCGGATACGCAGGTAAAAGCGTAAGGCTGATAAATAACGCCGGATACCGTATTCGGAAACTTGGACGATTTAACGCGATTGAGTATTACCGCGGCAACCGCTACCTGACCGGTATACGGTTCTCCGCGCGACTCCGCATAAACGCAACGCGCAAGCAGGTTTCTGTCCGAGTTGCCGTAACTGCCGCCCGAAGAAGAAAGCGTTATGCCGAGAGCGCGCTCCGTCCACGTGCCCACTATGCCGTCCACCGTCAGACCGTAGTCGCGTTGAAAGTTTTTCACGGCGGCAAGCGTCTTGGGTCCCCAGATTCCGTCTACCGCGATTGTGTAATAACCGAGTTCTTTAAGTCGTTGCTGCACTTTTTTTATATTGTCCTTGGTGTCGCCTTTGACTATGTTGGCGGCTTCGGTAACGACTATTTCTTTATTAGCGTAATTCGCCGCCGCAAGTCCGCCTATTCCCGCTCCGACGCCTAAGGATATGGCAAGCGCTAGCGCAACTATTTTCAGTTTTTTCATAAAACCCCCTTATGTTTCAAAAAATTACAAATTTAGTATACCTAAGCCGCACGATTTTATTTATAAAAGGGCATAATTGCCTGTATGAAAAAAACAATTTTTTTGAAATCGATAGTTGTTGCGCTGCTCGCGCTCACGCTTTTAGCCGCGCTCCCCTTTCTCGGCGGTTGCGATGGCGACGACCCCGTCAGAATACATATCAGAGCCAACTCGGACTCGGAATTCGACCAGGCAGTAAAATATATCGTCCGCGACCGAGTCGTGGACTTGCTTACGCCCGCGCTCGAAAACGTGAAAAGCAAAAGCGAAGCCTACGATAAAATCTCGTCGATGACGGGCGAAATAAAAAAGACCGCCGACCGTGTTTTGTCGATCTGCGGTTTCGCGTACTTTGCGCACGCTTATATGTCTTATGAATATTTCCCCGAACGGGATTACGGCGGCAAGGTATACCCGGCAGGATATTACGACGCCGTCATAGTCGAGCTCGGCAAAGCGAAAGGCGGTAATTGGTGGTGCGTCGCATATCCGCCGCTCTGTTTTTACGGAGAAGACGGAAGCGCGGAATACGCAAGCCTTATCGCCGAATATCTCGATATGCTCAACGGCTGATACCGCGCGTTCAAGAGCGATCTTGGATAACTTCGACTCCGTACGCCTTACTCTTTACTCCGAAGCAACGGTATCTTCCGCTAAGAATACGCGCCGCGTCTGCTGCGCCGCACGTAACGAACAGACATCCGCCGCTACCCGTCATATACGCCTTTATGCCATGAACGGCAAGACTCTCGTACGCTTCGCGCACTTTGTCGTTTAACGAACACGCGGGCAAAAAAAGATCGTTCGCCCACTCGGTTTCTTTAATCTCGCCGCGCTCAAACAAGCTTACCGCGCTTTCGCAATCTCCGCCGCATGGCAGTCCCATCCGATCGAAAGCCGCATAACATTCCGCGGTATCCACTTTTCCGCAATCGATAACGAGAGCGTCGAAAACCGCGGACGGCAAAGGCGTCACCGTATCTCCCGTGCCGCGTACGCGCGCCGCTCCGCCTTTGAGCATAAACGCTACGTCGCTGCCCGTTTCCGCCGCGGCTTTGTTTACGTCGAATACTATACCGCGTTCCGAAAGCAGCTTTTGCGCGGCAAAAATTAGCCCCGCGCCGTCCGCCGAAGATCCGCCCATACCGCCGCCTATCGGAATATGTTTTTCCACCGTAGCGGAAAATTTTACGCCCGTTTGTCTGTAAACCGCAAGCGCGGCTTTTTTCGTGGTTTCGTTTTCTTGCGGAATGAACGCGCCGTTTATCCTTACGTTTATTTCTTCGCTTTCTCGGACGTCGAGTATATCTCCGATATCCACGGTGTGCATTATGCTGTCGATAAGATGATAGCCGCCGCGTTTGCCGTTTATGTAAAGGGAAAGATTGAGTTTTCCGTACGCTTTTACTTTCATAATGTCATTATAGCACATAAGGGGACTTTTTGACAAGTCCCCTTATACGTTATCTTTATTTTAAGTTTGTTTTACGCTTCCGCTTTTCTTTCTCTGAACACGAATACCTTTTCGCCTTTTTTAAGCGGGAACACGAGCGACGGATTCTGGCTCATCACCGTCTCCGGGCGAACCGAGAGCGCTTTAGCGCTTTCCCACAGCGTTTCGCCCTCCGCCGCCGAATGCATGGATATCACTCCCGTTCTGTCCGGCTTGGCTTCCCCGCACGTGATGGACGTTATGACTTCTTTCTTTACTTTATCGGCAGTCAGTATACAGAAGGACAGCTCGCATTTTACCGCTATCTCTCCCGAACGCGCGCTCCTTGCGGTAACTCTGCCCACCGAACCGCATATATCCGTCTCGCACCCGTCGTCCGCAGATATGTCGGTAACGATACGGAAAGGGATTTCCGCCTGACAGGAATTTCTGCGCCCCGCTTCCGCGTCGGCGTATATCACGTATCCGCAAACCGCGCCTTCCGCCACCGCTTTTCCGCCCTCGGCATATACCGAAAGCGAAGTGAGTCCGAAACCGCTCACCGCAGTTATCTTATCCGCGTTTTCCCCTGACGGCAAAGCGACTGTCCCTTCCGCTTTGTCCTTTATATAGTGAGCGCCCGTTACTTTCAGGCTCTCTACTTCGGCGCATGTCATGGAAAGTTCTCTGTCCGGTCCGAACGCGTCCGTCACGCAACGGGCTTCCGTTTCCGCATAAACTTCCCCGCACAGCTCCGCGACCGCCGTGAAAGACATTCCTTCGTCGGTAAGCTCGCTCGTGACCGAAGTTCCGCCCGTACGTACGAATACCGTACCGCCGCGACGCGCGCCGTCGGCTGATATCTCCGCGCTGAAAGGCACTTCGAACGAGAAAGGCGAAATTCCGCCGTCACGCGTTTTTCCTATCCCGTCGACCGTAAACTCGCCGTTTACGTAAACCGTGTCCAAAGCGGCTTCCGCGCTGTTTACGGTCACGCCGGTGAATGCGCACACGACTTCGGTAATATTGAACCGTTCGCGCGAAACGGCTTCCGCTCTTCCCGAGAACGAAGACTGCACGCAACTGAGCATTACGTTTTCGCTACCCGTGAATACTTCGTCGTCGGAAGCCGGCGCAGGCGGAATGATACACG
>CALWBH010000151.1 GCA_944376015.1 uncultured Clostridia bacterium | reverse complement strand
ATGCCGGGGAGCACCTTGCCTTCGAAGAGTTCGAGCGAAGCGCCGCCACCGGTAGAAATATGCGACATTTTATCGGCAAAACCGAGCTGCTGAACGGCAGCCGCGGAATCGCCGCCGCCGATTATCGTCGTCGCCTTGCCGTAAACGTCCGCAAGCGCTTTAGCGACAGCCTTGGTGCCTTCGGCAAGAACGGGGTTCTCGAATACGCCCATAGGACCGTTCCAAATAACCGTTTTTGCGTTTGCAACTTCTTCGGCAAAGAGTTTTCTCGTCGCTTCGCCTATGTCGAGACCTTCCATGTCGGCGGGTATTTCGCCTACTTTTACGGTCTTGACAGCAACAGGCGCGTCAATGGGATTGGGGAAATCGGACGCTACTACCGTATCGACGGGCAAAAGCAGTTTTTTGCCGAGATCCTTTGCTTTCTGTATCATATCCTTGCAATAACCGAGTTTTTCGTCATCGACAAGGGATTTGCCGACTTCGTAGCCTTCCGATTTAAGGAATGTATAAGCCATACCTCCGCCGATAATGAGCGTGTCGCACTTTTCGAGCAGATTATTGATAACGTTAAGCTTATCCGCAACCTTTGCACCGCCGAGTATAGCTACGAACGGACGCACGGGATGATCGAGACTGTCCGCCATTACCGAAAGCTCTTTTTCGATAAGGAATCCGCATACAGCGGTCTTGACGAGACCGTATTCCACGATAGCCGCGGTAGACGCATGCGAACGGTGAGCCGTACCGAACGCGTCGTTTACGTATACGCCGTTATCGCCGTCGATAAGCGCGGCAAGTTTTTCGCAGAATCCCTTGTCTTTCTTTTCTTCTTCCCAATGGAAACGCAGATTTTCAAGAAGCACGCATTCGCCTTCTTTGCAAGCCGCGGCTTTTGCCTGTGCGTCGGGGCCTACCACGTCTTTCGCAAAAGTCACTTTACCGCCGAGAAGCTCGTTGAGTCTTGCGGCAACGGGAGCGAGCGTGAGTTTTTTAGGTTCGTCTTTAAGCGCCTTGTCGATAACGGCCTGTTTTGCGGCAGCCTGTTCCTCAACCGGCAACGCTTCGATTTTCTGCTTATCTTTCTTGCTGAGCTTGACTTCGTCGGAGAAAATCGAATGAGGTTTGCCCATATGAGAGCAAAGTATCACTTTAGCGCCGTGCTCCATAAGATATTTGATCGTAGGAAGCGCGCCCATGATCCTGTTCTCGTCAGTGATTTTGCCGTCCTTCATGGGAACGTTGAAATCACAACGAACGAGTACTTTCTTACCTTTGACGTCTACGTCTTTAACGGTCAGTTTGTTCATAATAACTCCTTATATTTTTTCTGTTTATTGAAATTACGATTTTGCCGCCAAGGTTTTAAGGTATTCGTAAGAATCCTTAAGCTCTTCGAGATATACGAAGTCCCTTGCGTATGCTTCGATTATCACCGCGGGTTCGAGATCGCGTTTGTCAAGCTCCCGAAACAGTTTTTCGAAATCATATCTGCCCTTTCCCGGTAATGTGGTCGTTTCGTCCTTTGTAACGTCCGTAACGTGCACGGTAACCAGTCTGTCTTCAGCCGCGTCGATAAATTTTATAGGATCGTAACCGGCAAACAGCGAATGTTTGACGTCTACGGTCGCGCAAAGAGACGGACATGCGCGCAGTAAATTCCTGAAAAGCTCAGGCGTGGCAAATTTACAATAGTGTACGTTTTCCACGGCTATGAAAAGTCCGTATGTCCTTGCGGTGTCGGCGAGATAGGAAAATCTTTCGGCATACACTCCTATATCGGTGGTCTGCGAAGATTTTTTCAGGTTAAGCGGACCGTGAAAGGTGTAATATTTCGCTCCGAGCACATTCCCGGCGTAACAGATTTTTCTGAAAAGCTGTTCCGCGTCGTCGCGCACTCTGTTGGAAGGGCTGAACAGCTCGCCCTCGAACTGTGATGACAACGAGTGCACCGAGTGTACTTTAAGCGTACCGCTCAAACGCTCGCCGAGCGCGTCGACAAAACCCTTTTCGTACTCGGAATAAGTGGAAAGAAACACTTCCGTGGTTTCGACTCCCATATCCCCGAGTACCGAAAAGCAGTTTTCGGTGGGCACTTTTGTAAACAGCGACGCTGTTGAAATCCCGGTTTTGATCATCAGTCGGGCTCAGATATAATACTCGTCTTTCTTGACTGCGGAACGAACTTCTTTGAGTTTTTCTTCGTAGCCTTTTCTGCCGAGCATTGCGAACGTCGCTTTCTTGCCGTCTTCCACTCCGGGCTGATTGAAAGTATCGACGTTAAGATACGAACCTGCGAACGCCGTTTCGTACATATAGTAAGCGAGAAGCTCGCCTACCGTTTCTTCATTGACTTCGGGGAGCGTTACGGTAAAGCTCATTCTGCCCGCTTTACGAAGCGCATATTCGGTAGCGACGCGCTCGGCATTGAGCAATTCGCCCATTGTATGCCCTTTGAGGAAGTCACAGGCGTCTATGTCGTCGTCCGAAGGAATAGGCACGTCGTTTCTGAACTTTTCCACGGCGAGCATCGTAATGACCTTGTCGAAAGGTCCTTCGGTGTAAAGCTGTACCTGAGAGTGCTGATCGGTTACGCCGAGAGCTTTTGCCGGCGTCTGACCCGCATGCACGGTATTGCCGTTTTTATCCACTGCTTTGCCGAGCGACTCCGCCCATATCTGACAATAGAAATCGGACATATATTTAAGACTGTCGGCATACGGCATCATAACGCTTATGTTCGCGCCTTTTTCCATAGCCTTGCATTGAAGATATGCCGTCATAAGCGCGGGATTTTTACGTATGTCCGCAACGCGGCACGCTTCGCTCATAGCCTTTGCGCCCGAAAGCAGTTTTTTGATATCTATACCCATTGCCGCAAACGGTACGAGACCTACGTTGGAAAGCACGGAAAAACGTCCGCCCACTCCGGCAGGTATGCCGTACGTTACGAAACCTTCCTTTTGAGCAAGATTGTAAAGCGTGCCTTTACCGATCGTAGTCGTGGCGATAAAATGCTTTTTCGCTTCTTCTTTGCCGACAGCTTTTTTCATGAGATCGTAGAGCACAAGGAACTGAGCGAGAGTTTCGCTTGTCTCGCCGCTTTTGGTGATGACGTTGAAGTAAGTCGTTTTCAGATCGATAAGCTCAAGCAACTCGTGCATTCTTTCGGGATCGATATTGTCCTCGATGTATAATTTGGGAAGACCCGCCGCTTTAAGCGCCGCCGAAGGAAGCTCGTTAAGTCGCATATTGAGCAATGCCTGAGCCACGCTTATCGGACCGAGCGCGCTACCGCCGATACCGAGCACCACAAATGCCGAAGCCTTGGAACGAATGTCGTTCATTCTCGCAATCAGACTGTCAAGATCGGAATAATCCATATAAGGGAGCTCGCTCCATTCCTGCCAGCCTTTGCCGCAATTTTTAAGCACGTCGTCGAAAGCCGCGTCGATCTTGGCGCTGTCGGTACCCATGCATGCCGCGTCGATACCGTGTTCGCCGATGACGTCTGCCATCATGTTGTTGTAGTCGAATCTGAGTTTCATATTCTCACACTCCGTTTGGAAATTTAATAACTGATTAACTTCTGCAATGACTTATACCGACAGTCATTGCCTGCGACAGCAATAAAACACCCGATGCCGGATGTTCTATCGCTGATAACGTAACTATTTATACGTTTGCTTCGATTATACCGTAATTGCCGTCGTTTCTCTTATAAATAACGTTTACTTTTTCTGACGCTTTGTTCAGGAACACATAGAAGCTGTGTCCGACCATTTCAAGCTCTGCCATGGCCTCTATTTCGTCCATCGGCGAAAGCTCGAAAGATTTTGTTCTGACGATCTCGCTCGTCTTCTTCTCTTCTTCTTTTATATTCTCGACGATCTCTTTCTGTCTGAACTTTTTACTCTTGCTCGCAAGGATCGTATGATGTTTCTTTATTTGTTTTTCGAGTTTGGGAATGGCAAGGTCGATCAAATCGTACATCGTCTGTCCCGTTTCGCCCGTTACTTCGCTTCTGAGAACGGCGCTGCCGAGAAATATGGTAAGCTCCATGGTTTCTCTGTCTTTTGATTCGCGCATCATTACTTTTACCGTAACGTCTTCGTCAAAATACTTGTCAAGTCTTTGGATCTTTTTGTCGACAACTTCTTTAAGGCTGTCTTTGGGTTTGTAATTTTTTGATTGAAAGTCGATACGCATAAGCAAATCCCCCTTGTTGTAGTATTTCCTGAATTATACCACGTAAGGGGGATTTTGTCAATAATGTTTTACCATTTAAGATAATATTTATCTTACCTTAACGCTACCGTCGGCGTAATCGATGGTGGCAGTGCTGTTGTCCTTAATCTTACCCGTAAGCAATGCGTCGGCGATACAGTCTTCTATACTCTGTTCTATTATCCTGCGAAGCGGACGCGCGCCGTATTCGGGGTCGTAGCCGTTCTTGATAACGTAATTGATTATCGCGGGAGTATATTTGAGCTTGATGTTGCGCGCGTCGAGCTTTGCCGTGACTTTGCGCATCATAAGGTCCGCTATACGCTTGATATCCGTTTCGGTAAGGTGCTTAAAGAAGCAGATAACGTCTATACGATTGAGAAATTCGGGACGGAAATGGCGTTTAAGCGCGGCGGTAAGTATGCTCTTTTCGTCCTGTTCGTCCACTTTCGCCCTGTCGTCGTTGAAGCCTATCGCGCGCCGCGTTTTAAGCTCGCTTACCCCGACGTTGCTTGTCATTATGATTATGGTGTTTTTAAAGTCGACGGTTCTTCCCTGCGAATCGGTCAGACGACCTTCGTCAAGCACTTGAAGCAATATGTTGTATACGTCGGGATGCGCTTTTTCTATTTCGTCGAAAAGCACAACGGAATACGGCTTGCGCCTTACCTGCTCGGTAAGCTGTCCGCCGTCGTCGAAGCCGACATAACCCGGAGGCGAGCCTATCAGCTTGCTTACGCTGTGCGACTCCATATACTCGGACATATCGATTCTGATGATATTGTTTTCGTCGTCGAACATAGCCGCGGCAAGCGCTTTGGTAAGCTCTGTCTTGCCTACGCCCGTAGGTCCGAGGAACAAGAACGATCCGATGGGACGTTTGGGGTCTTTAAGTCCCGCGCGCGCACGCCTGATGGCTTTGGATACGCTTTCCACCGCCTCGTCCTGACCGATAACGCGCTCATGCAATATTTTTTCAAGATTGTTCAGTCTTTCAAGCTCGCTCTCGTTAAGACGCGTTACGGGGATCTTGGTCCATTTAGCGACTACTTCGGCGATTTCTTCCGCGCCTATCGAACCGCCCCCGCCCGACTGCCACTCGTCTTTCTTTTTCTTAATTTCCTCGAAAAGACTATCACGCTTGGTCTTATACTCGTCTGCCTCGATATATTTTTCTTCCTTTTTCATTTTTTCGATGGCGTTACGGTATTCGTCGAGCTTGGCTTCCATGGTTTTTATCTCCGGCGGAAGCTTGTTGCCGTTGACCTTGGCGCGCGAAGCGGCTTCGTCTATAAGGTCGATCGCCTTATCGGGAAGAAATCTGTCCGATATATATCTGTCCGAAAGCTGCGCCGCGGCGGTTATCGCTTCGTCGCTGATTTTGATTTTGTGGAACGCTTCGTAATTGGGGCGTATACCTTTAAGTATTTCTATCGTCTGTTCGACCGTGGGAGGATTGACGATTATGGGCTGGAAACGACGTTCGAGAGCCTTATCCGTTTCAATAAATTTTCTGTATTCGTCGGTAGTGGTCGCGCCTATGGTTTGAAGTTCGCCGCGCGCAAGATAAGGCTTGAGCATATCCGAAGGCGTGACTTCCCCTTCTTTACCGCCCGCCTGCGCAAGCGTATGCAGTTCGTCGATAAACAAGATTATGTCGCCCCGTCTCGTTACGGCGTCTATCGCGCTTTTAAGCCGCTTTTCAAGCTCGCCGCGATACTTGGTTCCCGCCATAAGGCTGCCTATATCGAGCGCGAAGATTATTTTGTTTTTAAGCAGTTCCGGAACGTTTCCCGCAACGATCTCCCTCGCAAGCCCTTCCACGACCGCGCTTTTACCCACTCCGGGTTCTCCGATGAGCACGGGATTGTTCTTGGTCTTACGACAAAGTATTTCGATAATACGTTCGATCTCTTCCTTACGTCCGATAACGGGATCTATCTTATTCTCTCTCGCACGCTGAGTAAAGTCTACGCCTAAGTCGTTGAGCTCCTGCGGCAGATTGGCTTTGCTTTGAGCCCCGCCGTATTCCGGCGCGGATTTAAGACTGTTGAGATTTTCATAGATATTGACTATGTTCATATTTGCTTCCAGCCGATGAAGCATTCTTTCCACGTCGATATTTTTGTTAAGAAAATCGTTAAGCGGAGAATCGTTGTAAAATACGCTCGCAAGCAACACGTGTTCGGTATAAATGCAATCCTGTTTTGAAATGGTGGCTATTTTACGGGCGTCGTCAAACAGCAGTTTCAAGCTATCGGATTCTTCCGGATCGCACAGCGAATCGGATTTTTCAAGCTTGCCTATCTCTGCTATTATCTTGACGGGACTGAGCCCTTCTCTGCGCAATATTTCCGCGCATACGCATTCCGTATTGTACATCGCATAAAGCAGATGAATGGGCTCGACATACTTGTTCATGTTCTGTATTGCCATCTGATGTGCGAAATCGCGACACTTTTTCACGTTTTCGGACATCGGGAAATTGTTATAGTAATCCATATTTATCTCCTTATATAGTAAGCCGTTTAAGCTCGGAGGCTACGCCTGCGGCACGGTATATGTCGCGCTCGCCTTCGTTCATTATTTTTCCCGCGCTCGTCATCATATTTGCCGGTCTGTACTTATCCAGCATTTTACCGAGCGCCTCTTTATCTTCGCATTTTATAAACCCGTAATATACGCCCAGCTTAACCAATGCAAATTTTTCGGTAAATTCCTTAAAAGACAATCTGTACGCGTTTGTAAGTATTCCGTACGCACGCATTATGTTGTCACGAAGTATGGTTTCGCTTGACTGAAGAAGAGCGTTACGCGCGGCAATCTCCTGTTTTTCTATCTGCGCTACCGCGCCCGAAACGCTGTTGATTATCTCGTCTTCGCTTATTCCGAGCGTTTTCTGATTGGATATCTGATACAAAAATCCTTCGCTGTCGCTGCCTTCGCCGTACTCGCCGCGTACCGTCATATCGAAACGCGACACGGCGTTAACGCATGCCGCAAGCGTATTCGTCATACTCAGTCCGGGCAAAAACATAAGCGCGGACGCTCTGAGCCCGGTGCCTACGTTCGTCGGACACGCGGTCAGATATCCGAGACGTTTGTCGAAAGCGAATTTATTCTGCGACGCTATCAGATCGTCCACGGCGCATATTTTCGCGTACGCTTCGGGAAGTCGGTTGCCGCTCAATATACACTGCTCGCGCAGATGGTCTTCCTCATTGACCATTATACATACTTCGTTGGTCTTATTTACCACCACCGCGGCGTTCTTGTTCCCGTGCAACAATTCGTCGCTTATTAGATGTAATTCTTTCAGCGTTTCCGCTTGCAGATCGGACATATCCGCGCGCTTTACCGTTCCGAAGCTTTCGCCGTGCGAAAGCGCGTCCTGTACCTTTTTAAGAACAGCTTTACCGCCCTCGTCGTCAAGTCGCGCCGGAAATACGTATCCTTCGAAATTTCTAGCGAGTCTCGCTCGGCAGGATATTACGATTCCGTTATTGTCGTTATTCATTTTTTTCTCCCCCTTGCGCAGACGTCGCTTTCAATTTTTTCATTTCTTCATTGATTTTTGCGGCAAGCTTGTAATCCTCGACCGCCACCGCTTCCTCTCGCTTGCGAAGCAATTCGTTATACTTGGCTTCTTCGGGCGAATAGAATTTATCCGGCGATTTGCCTGTATGCTTTGTATCTTTCTGTATCTTGCCCACAGAATCGAGTATCAGTTTTTCAAACGTTTTGTAACAGTCGGGACAGCCGAGAAATCCGGTTTTCAGATAATTGCTCGCGCTGCATCCGCACGTCGGACACACGTCGTTTCTACGCACGTTCTCCCGCTCCGCTACCGGCATTCCGAAAGCCTCGAACAGACTGTCGAAAAACGGAATATCCGGTTTTATAAACCCGTGTTTCTTTTTACATACTTCGCAGAGATATCTCTCGTTTGCCACACCGTTTATTACTGTCGTCGTATAATAGACCGCGGGTCTGATCCCGCATTCGTCGCACATTCTTATATCAGCCATTTTCTTTATCCTCCTTTTTAAGCAACGCCGCCGCAAGACTGCGCATCATTCCCGCTCTTAATCCGTCCTTGACTACCGCAGGAGCAATCAACGCTTTATCGGACATTATCGCCGCAATCAGTTTTGCCGTATTTTCGTCAAGAATTTTCGATTCGCAAAGCCTGTGCAATATCTGCACCGCCGCGGTATAGGTCATTCCGCCGCTAACGGGAATATTCACAAGTTCATCGAGTAATTTGTCCCTGTTATCGCTCAGCCGCGTAAGATTGATATATCCTCCGCCGCCGCGCCGAGATTCTATCACATATCCTCTCGCAGGCGTGAATCTTGTCATCAGCACGTAATTTATCTGACTCGGAGCGCACGAAAAATAATTTGCAAGCTCGTTCCTGCTTATACTCACGTTATCGCTGTCCGCAAAAAGCTGTACCAAAAACTGTTCGATTACATCACTTATATTCGCCATTTGTTTCTCCTTTACCGAGCACGCGCCGACTTACATCCTGCTTTCCGAAATCTTCGGTTGTCTTACGATAAAGTATGTTCGTCCGCTCGGATAATTAAACGCACCCGATCCGCCCGACTCTCACCGAACGAATCATACGGGCGCTGTCTCACATCAGTAATTGCTATCCTTATTTGACTTTCTTTGACCTTTGACCTTAGTTTACCATTAACTGACATATTTGTCAATAGTTTTGAGCAAAATTTTTTCAAAAATTTTTATAAGTTTTTATTAGACAGTAATTATAACCAATGATAATTGTAACTAAAAATGACACGCTTTAGGTGCCATTTTTCGTGGATTTAGCGAATAAAAATTCTACCCTTCAAACCGAACGGAAGGGTTGCAGATCGTGCATTTCAAATGCGACGACGAGAGAGTTTACTAAGCGTAAATGACCGAAGTCCGAGATAACAGATAAGGGCGCAAAATGCGCCCTTATACTCGGTTTGGCGGAGAGGACAGGATATTGCCGCCTGCGGCGTCAGGTTACTCGCAGCAATCATAGGGCAGACTTATTCTCTCTCCTGCTTCACTCGCTCGTAAGACGAACAGAAATAATCCTTGGATTATTTCTGTTCTCAGATGTCCTCTCCGCCATAAAAAAGGACGCCTTACAGCGTCCTTTTTTATGGCGGAGAGGACAGGATTCGAACCTGCGTGCCCTTGCGAGCAAACTGATTTCGAGTCAGCCCCGTTATGACCACTTCGATACCTCTCCGTATTGTATCGCTTCGTGAAGCTATATTAAAATAACATATAGCGAAAAAAAAAATCAAGCGATTTTCATTGAATCGGATATAGTTTTAACGAAAATATAAGAGCGGAATTTTTTATTCCGCTCTTATATTT
>CALWBH010000150.1 GCA_944376015.1 uncultured Clostridia bacterium | reverse complement strand
TTTTCCTTGCCTACGGTATAAGTAACGCCTCGTTTAAGTATGATGTCGCCTTCGAGATGCGAGACGACGGGCGAGCCGTCCGCGGCTTCTTCGGTGCCGTATTTGGTATAACGCACGCCGTTTTTGACGGTTATGTCGTCTGCGGACGAGCGAGGTTTCGCTTTAAGCTTGGCGGCGAGCGATATGACCGCGATAAGGAGCGCGATTATCACGACGCCTTCGGCAATTATGACTCCTATGTAAACTCCCATTATATTCTCCTTATTATGTGGCAAGGAAGTAAATCAGTACTCCCAGCCCTGCCAGTATCGCCGCGCCTATAATAGACAGTATCGAGACCTTTGCGGCGGATACGGGTGTTTTTCCCGCAACGTTTCCGTTCTGACCGTTGACGTAGAAATTGTAATTCTTTTTCCGGAATGCGCTGTGCCCGACGTATACGGGGAGCAGCATATATTTGTATGTAACGTTATTGTGCGAAGTATTTATGTTGAGCGAAACCACCACGTCGTATCGGTATTGCGCGAGTATGGCTTTTTTCAGGTAGTTTTTCATTCTTTCCTGAGCCTCCTGCCAGCATACCGTGCCGTCTTTTTCGTACTGCGACGCAGAAAAACCGTGTAAGAAATTCTCGTTGTATTTTTGCGCGTAGTCCGTCATGAACGGCAATATTTTGGACATATATTTTTCGTCGCGGGATCTGTTGGCGTATACGAGCACGTCGTTGAAAAAATACGAATAAGTGCCGCTGACGTTAAAGTATCTTATGCGCCGTTCCTGATGCGTCTGTCCGTTTCGGCGTACGGTTACATAGTAATATTCGCCGAGCGTTCCGAAGTATGACGAAAATGTGTTGGAATCGAAGGTGAAAGCGGGGTAGTAGTTTCCGTGCAGATTTTCCGGCTTTGCGCTTTTTTTGTAAGCCCGCGGCGCGAAAAACTTTTTTCTCACCCATTTTTTGAACCTTGAACCTGCTTCTTCGCGCCCGATAAGGAAAGGGAGCACCGCATTGGGTTTAAGTCCGACAATGTCCTGTTCTTCCACGACGTTGGACGTGCCGCAGTAAGGGCAGACGGGAGAAAGCTCTTTTTTGGAAACGATGGTGCGCGCTCCGCAGTTACTGCATTGGAACAGACGCGTTTCGTCGCCCCAGCCCTGAAAGTCGTCGATTATCTTTCTGAAATCTATTTCTTCCGCATAATCGCTCAGGTCGATGTCCACCGTATTGTTGCAGAAATCGCAACGCAGTTTTTTAAGCTCCGGACAATAGACGAGATTCGCTCCGCAGGTGGGGCACTTGGATACGTGCGTATCCACTTTTACTTCGCGCTTTTCCGGTTCCGCTCCGTTAAAATTTCCGTTATCTTCCATTATTCGCTCCCGTTACAGTTTTTCGCCGCAGTCGGGGCAAAATTTGGCGTTCGCTTTTACGGCGGCGCCGCACTTGGGGCAGACCTTTCCGCCGAGAGACGTTCCGCATTCGGGGCAGAATTTGGCATTGGCTCGCACGGCGGCACCGCACTTGGGACAAACGTGCCCCATGGCGGCTCCGCATTCGGGGCAGAACTTTGCGCCCGCTTTTACGGCGGCGCCGCACTTGGGGCAGGCGACTTTGTTTACGTCCTGCGCCGCCGCGTTATGCGCCGCGTTCATATTCGCGCCCATCGCTCCGAACATATTGCCCATGGCGGCTCCCATGCCCAGTCCCATGCCGGCGCCCATGGCGGAGCCTGCCGTTCCTGTGTTCTTGGAAGCGTTGACGAGCGCGTCCGCCTGCGCTTTCTGCATATATACGTTCATGTTTTTGCCGAGTATGCCGAGAGAGGTGCTTTCGTCGAGAGCTTTTTCCAGCGCTTCGGGAAGGGAGAAGTTGACGAAGTTGAACCCCGTAAGCTCGAGACCTATCGCTTTGAAGCTGTCGCCGAGCTGAGTTTTGACCATATCGCCCATTTCCACGAGATTGCTTGCCATGTCGAGCACGGGAATTTTGCATTCGCCGATGATGTCGGAAATGCGCGTTACCACCATGCTTTTAAGCCATTCCGTAATATCGTATGTACGGAAGGACGAGCAAGCGCCCGTTATCTCGGTAAGGAACACGTAAGGATCGTCCACCTTAAACGCGTAAGTGCCGAACGCGCGGATGCGCACCGCGCCGTAGTCGGCGTCGCGTACGATTATGGGATTGAGCGTGCCCCATTTCATATTGGTGAACTGACGGGTATTGACGAAATAAATATCCGATTTAAAGGGTTTTTCGAAGCCGTATTTCCAGCTCATCAGTTTGGTGAGCACGGGAATATTGTCCGTTTCCATCGTATAGGTGCCGGGCAGGAAAACGTCCGCCATTTTGCCTTTGTGGCAGAATACCGCCGCCTGACCTTCTTTTACGACGAGTTTCGAACCCTTGTTCACCGAGTCGTTGCTTTTTTCGAGATCGATCTTATGAACGATAGTGTCTCTCGAATCATCCATCCAGTCGATAATTTTGAGAATTCCCATTTGAGTGTACTCCTTGGTTTTCCGCCTTTTATGCGGGTAATTCCGAATAACATCATTATATTATAAATTCCCTTAACTGTCAATAGTGTTTTTTCGTTACGCTTCCGTTTTAATTGAAATTTAATTTAGCCGTCAATAATTCCTATGACGGCGGCGCCGAACCGTCGCGTTGCGCGATTTATACGGAGCGCGCAAGCGGCGTCGAGGCAAAACCGCGGCGTACGGACAGAAAAAATCGTGATTACCCCGAAAAAGTATTGTAATTTATTTTGCGTTGTGTTAAAATTAACGACAGAGGTTATTATAATATGATAGACGTAAAACTCATACTCACCGAAACGGAAAAAGTAAAGGCAATGCTTGCCAAAAAAGGCTGCGAAGCCGATCTCGGAAAGATAATCGAGCTTGACGGTAAGCGCAGAGCGCTTATCGCTAAAGGCGACGAGCTCAAAAGCGAGCGAAACAAGGCGAGCGCGTCCGTTCCCGCGCTTAAAAAAGAAGGGAAGGACGTCGGCGAAATAATAGCGCGCACAAAGGCGATAGGCGTCGAGATAGCCGAGCTGGACAAGCGCATCGCGGAGACGGAAAACGAGCTCAACTCGCTCGTGGCGGTTTTGCCCAATCTTCCCGACGACGACGTGGTCGCGGGCGGCAAGGAAAACAACGCGGTGGTAAAGGTGTGGGGCGAAAAACCCGAATTCGCTTTCAAACCGCTCGATCACGTTACGCTTTGCACCCGTCACGGGCTTATCGATTACGAACGCGGCGCGAAGCTGTCCGGTTCGGGACATTGGATATATCGCGGGATGGGAGCGCGGCTCGAATGGGCGCTTCTCAACTTCTTCGTCTCCGAGCATTTAAGCGACGGATACGAATTCATAATGCCGCCGCTTGCGCTCGGATACGATTGCGGTTACGGCTCGGGGCAGTTCCCGAAATTCCGCGACGAAGTGTATTGGGTGGAAGATACCGAAACGGACGACCGCAAGCGTATGAAGTTTATGCTTCCGACGGCGGAGACCGCTCTCGTCAATCTGTATTCGGGAGAGCTGCTCAAAGAGAGCGAGCTGCCCAAAAAACTGTTCGCGTACACCCCGTGCTTCCGTAAAGAAGCGGGCTCGTACCGTAGCGAAGAGCGCGGTATGATAAGAGGACATCAGTTCAACAAAGTGGAGATGGTGCAGATAACCACGCCCGAACAGTCCAAAGCGGCGTTTGAAGAGCTTGTCGGCAAAGCCTGCTCGCTCGTGGAAAAACTCGGTTTGCATTTCCGTCTGAGCAAGCTTGCGGCGGGGGATTGCTCCGCGTCCATGGCGCGCACGTACGATATCGAAGTGTGGATTCCGTCGATGGGGATATACAAAGAGGTTTCCAGCGTTTCCAACGCCAACGATTATCAGGCGAGAAGAAACGGCACGCGTTATAAAGCCGCGGACGGCAAGAACCGTTTCGTGCATACGCTCAACGGCAGCGGACTTGCGACCAGCCGCGTATTGCCCGCGATAGTGGAGCAGTATCAGCAGGAGGACGGCAGCATAGTCGTGCCCGAAGTGCTTCGCAAGTACGTCGGAGCGGATATAATAAAATAAACCGCGTTTCGTCGTGTAACGGGAACGGGACAGCGCGGCGGACGAGGACGCGATGACCGCGCGAGAAAGATAAACGGGCGGCGGCGAACAAAGGAGAAAGCATGGTCAAAAAAATACTGTTTGGAATGCACTTCTGGCTTCCGATCTTATATACCGTCGTTTTCGCGGTGATTTCTCTGATAACGGGAGTTGCCGGGGGTAATTGGCCGTATTACTGTCTCGGACTGTCTTTGTCTTTGCTCGGGTCGGTCATACTCACTTACGTCACCTGTACGCGTAGCCGTACCGACGCGTCCGAAAGCGTTCAGCCGTCCGAAACGCGCACGCCTGTAAAACCTTACGAAGCGCGTCCCGAAGCCGAAGAGGAAGAGGACGAAACGCTGCGCGTTTACGACGAACAGCTGCGTTACACCAAAGACATGAAAGCGACTCCGTCGCAGGCGAACGGGGAATATTACAACACGGACGACGAGCTTATGAAAGGCGGTGCGATGAGCGAATATTACGGGGCGGAAGAGCGCAAGAACGGCGGATACAAAGGATACGTCAATCCCGCGCCGCGCACCCCTGCCGAAAACAAGGATTTTTCGCCGTACGTCCAGCCCGCTAACGTGCAAACCGCTTCGGGCGTGAGTCTCGACGACTTCGACGACGCCGCGGCGAGCGGCAGAGAGCAGCCGCGCATTTACCGTCTTAAAAGCGAACCCAACGTTTTGCTTTACGAGTACAGGGAGTTTTTCAAAAAGTATTATATCAATCCCGACGGCACCAAAACGCTATTGTCCAAGGAATTCAAAAAGAAGTAAAAAGTATACGTAAAAGGATCTCGGCAGTCGGGATCCTTTTTTGTCAAACGCGGCGGAATGCTTGGGCTACCGCGTGAAAAACCGAATGTTTTTTACGTATAAACGGCGCGGACAAACGAAGTATAAAAGGCGTTACCCGGTTGACATACGGGCGGAAATATTATATAATAATGTCGTATCCGCGGCGTGCGAGCGGCGCACGGGCGGAGCGCGGGGAAACGGGATGGTAAAGGCGCGCGGTTTCGCATTTTTGCGGGAGCGGCGCGTAAGAATTTTGCAGGAGCGGCTATGGAATTACCCGACAGTATGAAAGAAGAATGCGGCGTGGTCGGTATGTTCGATCTCGGCGGCGGCGATGTGGGCAGGGAGCTCAGTTACGGGCTTTTCGCGCTTCAGCATCGCGGACATATAAGCTGCGGTATCGTTACCAACGACAATTACAGGCTTACCGGCGTCAAGGACAACGGGCATGTCAACGAAGTGTTCAACGCGCGCACGATAGAAACGCTTAAAGGCAAGATAGGTCTCGGGCACGTGCGATATAATTTCGGCGAAGATCTTCGCGAAAACATACAGCCTATAACGACCCGATACTGCAAAGGAACGATCAGCCTTGCCAAGAACGGGTTTATAACGAACGCGGACACTCTGCGCAGCGCGCTCGAAGACGACGGCGCGATATTCCAGAGCACGCGGGACACCGAAGTGATAATGCACCTCGTGGCGCGCGCACGTACGACGTGTCCGAGCGCGGAAACGAGTCTGCTCGAAGTAATGGAACAGATAGAAGGCGCGTATTCGATGATACTGATGTCGCCGAAAAAGCTTATGGCGTGCCGCGATCCGCGCGGTTTCCGCCCGCTTTGCATGGGCAAAAAGGGCGACGCGATAGTGTTTGCGAGCGAGAGTTGCGCGCTCGACGCCATGGGCGCGGAATTCGTGCGCGACGTCGAACCGGGAGAGCTTGTCTGCGTGGACGAAAAGCGCGGCGTTACGTCGTATCGCGTCAATTGCGGAGCAAAGACCAGCCTTTGCATGTACGAGTACGTGTACTTTGCCCGTCCCGATTCCATACTCGACGGCAACGAAGTGTATTCTTTCAGAGAGCGTGCGGGCGAGCTGCTTGCGAAAGCGTGCCCTGCGGACGCCGACGTGGTGTGCGCGGTGCCCGACGGCGGAACCAATTTCGCGCAAGGGTATGCCGCGGCGAGCGGATTGCCGCTTCGCGTGGGCGTGATGAAGAATAAATTTTCGTCGCGCAATCTGTTCTCTCTCGGCGAAGAAGGCAGAAAGCACGCGATTAATCTCAAATACAACATACTTCGTCCTACGGTGCAGGGCAAGCGCGTGGTGCTCGTCGACGATTCCATAATGAAGGGCAACACCGCTCGGCACATAATATCCATGCTCAAAAAGGCGGGAGCCAAGGAAGTTCATCTCCGCATAGGTTCGCCACGCATACTGCATTACTGCCTGTACGGCGTACAGATGCCGAAGGAAAGCGATCTGCTTGCCGCGGGCGGAGCCACGATCGAAGACATGTGCCGCAAGCTCGGTTGCGATTCGATCGGGTTTCTTCCGATAGAAAGCCTTAAAGAGACGGGGCTCAATCCCGAATATTGTTATTGCACGTCCTGTTTTGACAGAAAAACTCATTTGAAAGTAAATCAATGACGGTGTCGCCGGTATATCCGCATATAATAAGGGTATGCCGGTTTGTCCATTGACGGATACCGAACGCTTTTTTGCGGGGGAATGATGAAAAAGATATTATCTTCGGTGATAAAACAGCCCGTAACGGTGGTAATGCTGACTCTGCTGCTTATTTTCGGCGGCGTGGTCGGCACTCTCGGCATGCCGTTGCAGCTCATTCCCGATATGCAGATACCGATAGTAAGCGTAGTCGTGACCTATCCCGGCGCTTCGGCGGCTACCGTGGAAGATACGGTTACCGTCAAGGTGTCGGACGCGCTCGGCGGCGTAAACGGCGTCGAGCAGGTTTATACTTTTTCCTACGACAACGTGTCCGCCGTCATGCTGGAATTCGGGTTCGGCGTGGATATAGAAGAGAAAAAGTCCGAGATGCTCAGGCACGTGACCGCGCTTGACCTGCCCGACGGGTGTTCCGATCCCGAAGTGACGGACGTGGATCTTAACGGAGAAGCCACGGCGACTTTGTACGTGACCGCAGGATCGGGAGACGTGGAGCTTGCCGCCGAAGAAGCGGAAAAATTCGCGTCGTCGCTTTCCGCAATAAACGGAGTGGGGAGCGTGGAACTCGACGGAGAGCCCGCGCACGGAGTAACGGTCAGACCGATCAAGGGGTTGGAAAGCGGGATATTACTGCTCGTACAGGCGCTGAGCGGCGGCGAGTACGATCTTCCGCTCGGCAGTATAGAGACTTCGGACGGCGCGGTGCAGGTGCGCAATCTTTCGGACGTGACTGACACGGACGACATAAGAGCGTTGCCGGTAACTTTGCCCGCGGAAATCACCGCAATGCTTGCGGGCGGGGAAGAGCTTTTTACTTATTATGAAAACGCCACGCCCGAAGAACTGAACGAGGCGCTCGACGAGATAGACGACGGGCAGCCGGGCACGGACGATCTGCGCGATTCGCTTGCGGCGATCGACGCGCTGTATGCCGAAAACGATTATACGCGTATCGAAGACTACGCCATGGTAAAATATTACGGCGAACTTCTCGGTCTGCCGAGCGACGTGCTTTATTCCGCGTATACTTCGGACAGATACTCCGCGCTTACCAAAGCGGCTAAGGATCTGACGGACGGCGAGATTTACGACCTTGCCGACACTCTCGAAGAAACGATAGGCGGATTGCCCGTAGGCGCCGAGACTCTGTTCATGGCGCGTTCGGACGCAAACGACGGATACGGTCTGGGAGATATCGCCGAATACCGCCACGCGAAAGAACAGAGCGCTACGCTCGTGGGACTTTACAGTCCGACCGACGCCGACCGCGCGGAGCTTGCCGAAAGCGCGGAGCTTACCCAAACGGGCGCCGAGGACGTCGCGTTCGTATCGGAATACAACAGGAGCGGACTTTCTGCGGTAGCCCGCGCGAAATACAATAACGAACCGCTCGACGCGTCCGATTACGCAATGCTTTATGCGGGCACCGAACGCGCCGCGGACCTTCCGTTCATAGCCACGAGCACGGGTATGAAATTCATTCTCAGCGAGCATTACGCGGAGAACGCTCAGACTCTGCGCGATTTCAAAACGGAAAATCCGTCACTGCTCGACGCACAGAAGAGTTATGAACTTTATACTCTGCTCGACCTGTCGGACGTGACCGATTTCGAGCTTACGGAAGGGCTTGTGACGCTTATGCGCGGCAAGGATTTTTCGGCGGACGGAGTCAGTATCGTAAAGATAGGCGATATTGCGACGGTTACGGGTCCGGGCGACGAGGGATATACGCCCGCATACGACGCGTATGCGTATCTTGACGGCGTGCAGGGCGTGAAAATATCGGTATTCGCGGCGCAGGGCGCGAACGGCGCGGAGATAGTGCGTCAGATAAAGGACGCCGTGGCGAACACCGTATTTTCGGACGGCGTGCGCCTGGTGCTTACCGACGATCAGTCGGAATTCATTTCCGACAGCGTGTCGGGCGTACTCGTTAGCATGATAATAGGCGGCGTACTCGCGGTGCTGGTCATATACGTGTTTTTGCGCAAGGTCAAGCCTTCCCTTATAATTTCGGTGACCATGCCCCTCTCGGTACTGAGCGCGCTGTTGTTGCTTTCTCTGCTCGGCATAACGCTCAATATGGTGTCTCTCGGCGGTCTGGCAGTGGGCATAGGCATGCTCGTGGATAACTCGATAGTCGTTATCGAAGCCATAAGCAAACGGCGCGACGCCGGCGACAGACCTTACCGCGCGGCGGTAAACGGCACTGCGGAAGTCGCGGGAGCGCTTGTGGGCAGTACTTTGACTACCGTTTGCGCGTTCATACCGATAATGTTCGTGGGCGGGCTTTGCGCGGAGATATTCACGGATATGGCGTGGGCGGTCATCTGGTCGCTGACGTTCTCTCTGCTCGTAGCGGTTACCGTGATACCGACGATGTACGTACTGTTTTCGCCCGACGGCAGATTGCTCAGGGGCGGCAGTCTCGCGAAAGCGGAGCTTAAAAAGGAAGACGCCGAAATGACCGCGCCGTCGGAGCTCGTGACGGAAACGACTGCCGTCGCTGCCGAAGCGACGACGTCGGAAGCGCCCGCGGCGGGAACGCGGAAAAAACCGCGCCGTTCGGTAATGGGAGCGGTGGAAAAGGCTTACGGCAAATTGATAGAACGCGTTTTGCGTTTCAAAGCCCTTGTCGTCGTTATAGCGGTAATACTGTTCGCGGGCAGTATGGCGCTGGCGTTTACGGCAGGTACGGAATTTTTACCGTCGGTGGATAAGGGACAGATCAATATCGGGCTCGCGTATAACGGCGGAACGTCGTTGGAAGAAGCGGAGTCGGACGCGTTCGGGCTTGCGGACAGTATAGAAAGCGCGGTAGACGGCATAGAAAGCATATCGGTGTCCGTTGGCGTGCAGGGATTGCTCGCGTTCAACAATACGGGCAGTATAGATATAAAACTCGGCAAAACGGCGGGCAAGACGTCCGAGGTGACTCAACGGATCCGTGAAATAGTGATGACCGCGCGCTCCGAGGGAAAACTGCCCAATACTTCCGCGGCGACGGTTACGGAGATCGACGGGGTAGTGGAATCTCTCACCGGCGGCATGAGCGACATATCGGTAACGGTGCGCGGCGAAGAGCAGGCGTTGCTTGCGGAGATAGGCGCGGAATGTACCGCAATACTGAGTACGGGCAAGTATGCCGAGCGCGGGTTCGTGAACGTCACCGACAGCATGGGAGAAGACAATAAAGTCACCGAGTATGATATCGGTTTCGATCGTTACGCTCTTGCGGAACGCGGGATCGATTATGCTCAGGCGGTAATGACTCTGCGCGTCGGACTGGCGGGTTATACCGCCGCTACCGCGACGGTGGACGGCGTCGATTGCGACGTTACCGTGGTGTTCGAAGACGGAGCGGTCGCGGATATAGACGATCTCGAAGCGTTCGTGCTCGGCTATTACGACGGGGAAGCGGTCAGACTGCGCGACGTAGCCGCGATCACGCGAACGGAAGCGGACAGCGTGATAAAGAAAGAAGACGGAGCTTACTCTATCACGATAACGGCGGAAGTATACGATCTCGACAGCGGAACGGCGGTCGAGCTTATGCGCGAAGCGGCGGAAAGCGTGCTTGCGCGCGAGTGCGAAGACGGAGTCACTTATGCGGACAAGGGCTACGTATGCGTTTCTTCGGGCGTGGCGACATACCTTGACGACGCGTTCAGCGGGCTTTACGTCGCGCTTGTCGTGTCGTTGCTCCTGCTGTTCGGCGTAATGGCGGCGCAGTTCGGAAGCGCGATAAAGCCGCTCATTATAATGTGCGCCATTCCTTTCAGCTTCACGGGCGGATTCCTTGCGCTCGCGATAACGGGCAGTACGCTCAACGTCGTGTCGCTCGTCGGATTGATAATGCTTATGGGCGTTATTGTCAATAACGCGATAGTCATGCTCGAAAAGATCAAGCAGCTGCAAGAAGAAGGGTATTCCCATTACGAAGCGGTGGTAAAAGGCTGCTCGTCGCGCCTGCGCCCCATACTCATGACTACCCTTACCACGGTGCTTGCGCTCATTCCGCTCGCGCTCGGTCTCGGCAGCGGCGGCGAGCTTATGCAACCGCTCGGCATAGTCGTTATGGGCGGTCTGCTCGTAGGCACGCTCGTCACTCTCGTGCTTATTCCTTGTATCTATTGCGGCATAAACCGCGTGAAAAAACAGTGATTATATAAATAAATTTTTATAAATTTTTAAATAAACTTTCGGAAAACCCCTTTTTGGACAAAAAGGGGTTTTCCGAACCTTTCCCTAAAAACTTACAACGCCTTTTTCATAAAATACGACCTTATACCGAAAGCACGAGTAATTCACGACCGAAGAAAGCAGCGATTTTCATAAAATATAACCTTATACCGAAAGCACGAGTTACTCATAGTCAGAGACAGTAGCGATTGCGGAGAAATTTTCGGATGATAAGGCGTGTTCTTTTTAGCCAGCGCAAGCGTGCGGCCGCCGCTAAGTGACCTTGCGGCGGTAAAAAAACACGCCTTTGCGCCGAAAAGAATCCGCAAGCGCGGGTATATATGGCGCACGCCTGTGGCGAGCGTTAGCGGTGCGCAATATATTAAGAATCCGCAAGCGCGGGTGTATTACGGCGCACTTTGTGCGCCTAAAATATGGGAGTGAGCACGAATTCACTTCGGGCGAACGACCTTTGATTCCCTTGCGAGCGGTGAGTGAGCAAGGGCGAAGGGTTCGGGAAACGGTGCAGAGCATATCTTTCGATATGCGAACACTGTTTCCCGAACTGTCAGGCGGGCGAGCTAACGCACAGCGTTAGC
>CALWBH010000149.1 GCA_944376015.1 uncultured Clostridia bacterium | reverse complement strand
GCTAACGCTGTGCGTTAGCTCGCCCGCCTGACAGTTCGGGAAACAGTGTTCGCATATCGAAAGATATGCTCTGCACCGTTTCCCGAACCCTTCGCCCTTGCTCACTCACCGCTCGCAAGGGAATCAAGGGTCGTTTGCCCGAAGTTTAATATTGCGCAACACAGTAAAAAAGAAAATGCCTGTCGGCATTTTCTTTTTTACGTCAGTGTAGCGTTAGCGGTGCGCAATATACAAAGGGGCGTTTACCATAACGATCTTGCCTTTTTCGAGATGCTCGGGTTGAGCGAAGCATCTGCGCATACGCGCAAGAAGTATACGGCGGGCGAGCGTACGGGAGCGGCAGTCGGTTTTTTTGGGAGTGGGGAGCTTGCCTTGCCGCATTTCCGCTACGTCCGAATTTTTATTTATAAAGCGGCTGTCGGTAACGGATATCCACACTTCGTATTTACGGCTGAGCTTGGCGGCGGCGCGGTGGAGACGGGTTCTGAGCGCGCGCGAAAACGGAACGCCGTCGAGATTAATGGCGACCGTTACCGTTTGCAAAGTTACGCGTGCGGCGAGCGTGACCAGACGTCTGTCCACAAAAGAAAGCTTACCCATTCGGGCGTGCAGTCTGGCTTTTGTGCCGCAGGCGCGAAGAATTTGTCTGATGGCTTCGTCGGAAAGGCGCGGCGCGTCTATGAGCGCGCGTTCGTATCTGACGTATTGGAGTACGGTGAAGTCGGCGAAGGGGTGAGTTCCTACGACGTAATAATCTCTTCCGCGTATTCTGCACACATCGGTGACTTCGTCGTTATGAGCGCGGGCAACGTTTTGCGCGGAACGTAAAACCCGGCGCTTTTCCGCACTGTCGCCGAGCAGATAAATAATGTTTTTGCAAAGAGTTTTCATATAATCTCAATTATACCCGACGTTTACCGTTTTATCCCGTTTGTCACGTTTTTCGGTTTAAAAATTTAAAACCCGTAAAAAATGCGTATTGACTTTATTTATAAGGTTATGTTATAATTCAATAATAAACGGGAAACTGCCGCAGTTGGGCGGTAAGATTCTTTGGGGATATGTAAATGAGAAACGTAGCTATAGTCGAAGACGAAAAGGAAGCGGCGGAAAAACTTCAGAGTTTTCTCGAGCGGTTCGGCAGGGAACGGGACGAGCAGTTCAACATCGCGCATTATAGAGACGCGGTGACTTTTCTTTCCGAAGATCAGAAGAAATTCGATCTTGTTTTTATGGATATCGAGTTGCCGGACGTAGACGGAATGGAAGCCGCCAAACGATTGAGAAAAAAAGACTCCGACGTGATGATAATCTTTGTCACCAATATGGCGCAATACGCCATCAAGGGCTACGAAGTCCGCGCGTTCGACTTTATAGTCAAGCCCGTTTCTTACGGTAACTTATCCGTAAAACTCAGCGGCGCAATGGACGTGCTCAGCGCGCGCGACGGAAAGTACGTATGGGTAAGCAATATCGACGGGAAAGTGCGCCTGCACAGTTCGGCGATACGTTACGTCGAAGTGGTGCAACACATACTTATATATCATACTACGGACGGGGACATCAAGGCGAGCGGCTCATTGAGCGCGCTGGAAAACGAGCTTAAAGGAGAACCTTTCGCGTTTTGCAACCGCTGTTATTTCGTCAATCTCAGATACGTTACCGCCGTGCGGCAGTTCGACGTGTTTCTCGGCAACGAAAAATTGCAGATATCCCGTCTCAAACGTTCGAGCTTTATGAGCGCGCTCAACGACTTCCTTGCGGGGGGGGGGTTCGCTTAACTAATGCTGTCCAATCTGTTTTTTTACAAAATGCTTTTTGCGGCGGAAATACTCGTCGCGGAGTTTTTATTTACCTTTCGGCTTAAAAAACGCGGTAAATTCCCGCTGCGTTTTTCGCTTTGCGTAGTGGCATGTTTAATTATCGCCGCATTTTTTCCGAGCGGACCGCAGACGTTTTGGTATTCGTCGATAACATTTCTATGTATTTTTTCGGCGACGTTTGCCGCGCTCGTAATCTGTTACGATGAACCGATAGGCAATATTCTGTTCTGCGGAATGGCGGCATACAGTACGCAGCATTTTTCATACGGATTGGCAAATATCGCGCTTTCGCTGATAATGCGAGCGCGCAGTCCGCTTGCGGGGATGTACGACGAAGGTAAAATACAGATCGGTCTTAACGGCGAAACCGTACTCGTCGCGCTTTCTTACATAATATGCTATTTTGTTTCCTATTGGCTGTTGTATGCGCTTTTTGCCAGGCGTATCAAAAAAGGAAGCAATATGAAAATACGCAATATGTCGATGCTCGTGCTTATAGGCATAGGGTTGCTTATCGATATTGTCCTTAGCTCGGTCATTACTTATGTCGACGAGCTCGGTATGCTTGTAGACGCAGTGTATAACGTAACTAATATTTTGTGTTGTTTTCTTCTGCTTTATTGTCAGTTCAGTCTGTTGCAGAACAAGGAAAAAGAAGACGAATTGGAATTTGTTAACAGAATGTGGCATCAGGAAAAAGAACAGTATGTCATCAGTAAGGAAACAATTGATCTTATAAATATGAAATGCCACGATATGCGGCATCAGATACGTGAGATAGGCAAAAACAAAAGCTTTCCAGAAGACGCGATACGCGAAATGGAGAGTACAATTTCGCTTTACGACTCGATTGTCAAAACGGGTAACGAAGCTCTCGATACGATATTGACCGAAAAAAGTCTGCGTTGTACGCGTAGCGGCATTATTCTCACCTGCGTTGCCGACGGCGCTCTTCTCGATTTCATGAGCGCTACCGACCTGTATTCTCTGTTCGGTAACGCGCTGGACAACGCTATCGAAGCCGCAGGAAAGGTCGTCGATCCCGAGCGACGCGTCATCGGTCTGAAAATAAATCGCGTAGGCGAAATGGCTTCGGTAAACGTCAAAAATTCGTTTGAGGGCGAGCTCGATTTCGACGAACACGGCTATCCGAAAACCACCAAGGAAGATTCCGATTATCACGGTTACGGCATAAAGAGTATCGCGTATGTAGTGGAAAAGTACGACGGCAATCTCTCCATTGCGGTCAAAGAAAATATTTTCAATCTCAACATTCTTTTCCCGTTACCCCCTATATAATTGCGCACCGCTAACCTTATTCGCGCCGATTGTTATATTTCGCGCGCATAGCAAGCGATAATATAACAAGAGAGCGCGCTCATATAAGCGCGAACGCCAAAGGATTCATTCGGCGGGCGGGGCTCCGCACCGCCTTATACAAAAAGCACTTCAAAGCCGTCAGCTTTCAAGTGCTTTTTGTATTTCGTCGGCAAACCACGCTAACGCTGTGCGTTAGCTCGCCCGCCTGACAGTGCAGGCAACAATGTTCGCATATCGAAGATATGCTCTGCATTGTTTCCCGCCCTTCCGTCACACTCACTCACCGTTCGCGCTCCAAAAGAAGGTCGTGCGCCCGAAGTGAATTCGTGCTTACTCCCACGTTTTAGACGCACAAAGTGCGCCGCTTAAATATTTGCGCACCGCTAACGCTACCCTGCCGCGAAAGAAAATCGCTTTTGCGGTTTTTCTTTCGCTTGGTTGCGCAACATATACCCGCGCTTGCGGATTCTTTCGGGCGGATACGCGCGAAATTTCCCTC
>CALWBH010000148.1 GCA_944376015.1 uncultured Clostridia bacterium | reverse complement strand
ACTCTTTCCCTACACGACGCTCTTCCGATCTCACTCCGCCGCCCGAGCCGCTTCCGCCGCAAGCGGCGAAAGCGAAGGCGCAAGCTATCGTGCATAACAAACATACGGTTAAAATAATTCTTTTCATGGCAATTTTTCTTTTCATATTAATTTTCTCCGTTTTTATTCTTTATTTTTCTTTTTTATAATTAAAACCGCAATCACGGCAAGGCATACACCGAACCATATCCACGCGCCGCCGTAGACGCTGCCGGAACATCCGCCTTTATCCGCAGATTCCGCAATATACAGCGTCAACGTTATCTCGTCGCCGACTACTCCGTCCGAGCTTGCAACGATAGTGAAAGTATACACCCCGGCTTCTTCGGAAGTTCCGCTGATAACGCCGTTTTCGGATAATTTCATTCCGGCGGGAAGCGAGCTGCCTTCTTTAAGCGAATACACGGGAGCTCCGACGCCCTGAGCGGTATCCACCGAAGCGTAATATTCGCTGCCGGCTTCTCCGTCAGGCAGGTCGATCGCGTTGAACGCCATTCCTATCGTAAGCGTATATTCCGCTTCAACCGGAACGCAATATTCGGCAGTAGCCACGACCACTATCTTTCTGTCGGTTACTACTTCGGTAGGCGTACCGACTATCGCGCCGCCGTCGGTGAACGTCAGTCCTGCGGGCAGACTCGACGGATCTTTGAGAGAGTACGTCACCTTTTTGTCACACTCGGCAGGCGTCACCTTAGCGAGATACGAATTGCCTATCTTACCTACGGGAAGAGTTCCGCCGTCGAAGTCGAGCGTAAATCCGACGCTGAAAGTGAATGTCTTTTCGGTATCTTTAAATCCGAGCGCGCTCGCTACGACGGTAAACGAATAATTCATACATTCTTTGGTCGGCGTACCGCTTATAATTCCGCCTGATGACAGCGTAAGCCCTTCGGGAAGCGCGCTCGCGTTTTTAAGCGAATATGTTACGGGCGGGAAATTATTTATCTCTTCCTCGGTAGCGCCGTACTTGTATATCTCCGCTTGCGCTACCGAACATTCGTAAGGCTTCCCTACGTATGCCGCCGCGATCTCGCCGCTACCTTGGTAAATGATAGAGCCGTTTGAATTGGTTATGCTTATAAAGAAGGTAGCTTCTCTCGACGCCGAGCCGTAAGTTGCCGTAACGGTAAACGGATGCGAGCTCTTTTCCTCCGAAGGCGTGCCGGTAAGCATTCCGTCCGATGATAAACCAAGCCCTGCCGGCAACGTGCTTCCGGCTTTAAGCGCGTATACTATATCGTCATCGCTCGGAACTTCTCCGCTCTCGAACGCATCGGGATTTATCGTGACCGTACCGAGATCGACCGAATATGCGAGATCCACGGAACCCACGGGAAGTATGAAACTTTCGTATTCGTTCAGTACGGGAGGCGGAGTCGCATACCCCGTATTCATTGCCATACTGTTTGCCATTACCCAAAGTATGTTTTTAACGGAACGACGCAATGCCGTCAACGTAGTCGCATCGGAGATCTTCGAAGCTTCGCTACGCGCGTTGCCGAGCTCGAGATCGCCGCCCGCAAGCAACATCTGATCCACGAACGAATAAGAACCTATATAGCTGTCGGTGACCACCATACCGCAGAAGCCCCATTCGTCGCGAAGCACTTCCGTAAGCAGTTCGCGGCATCCGCCCGACCATACGGGTCCTATGCGGCTGAGCGCGCTCATTATCGCCACCGTTCCGCCTTCCTTGACCGCTATTTCGAACGGTTTCAGGTAGATTTCGCGCATACTCTGTTCGTTCGCCCAAGTGATCATACCTATTCGATCGACTTCCTGTTCGTTAAGCGCGAAATGTTTCATAAAGCAGAACACGCCCTTTTCCATAGCGCCGCGAATAATACCAGCCGCCATTTTTCCGGCTATCATTCCGTCTTCCGAATAGTAGTCCGCGTTACGTCCGCCGAAAGGCGATCTGTGTGTATCCGCGGCAGGCGCGTACCAACCGGGGAATCTCGATTTTCCTTTCCCCGTTCCGAACAGCGCTTCATTACCTATCGCTATTCCTTTCTCGTAAGCCAGCTCTTCGTTGTAAGTGCTCGCGGTCACAACATCGCTTGAAAAGAATGCGTATATCGCGCCTTCCATACCGCTGAACAGACTCATGTATCCGGCAGGCTGTCCCGCATTGATAACGCGTGGTATTCCGAGCGCCGGCACTTCGATACCCGAACGATAATTTCCGTCGCATACTATCGCTTTCGCCGTATTCAAAGATATCTGATCGAGAAAGTCATCCCATAACGGGTTTTCATAATCCACTCCCACGAGATCGGACAGCATTATGTTTCCCGTATCGTTGCCGAAAGTAGGCGCGTTTTCTTCTTCCACGAACCACGGTTCGTCGCTGTAAGAAGGTTTATTCCCCGTCGTCCATTCGGCAAGCTTGTTCTTCAACTCGTCGGACGCGCTCAATCCCACGGAAGGTTTGGGGAAGGTTCCTTCAAAATCGCTTCGCGACATATATTTTTCGTTCAATCCGCCATCCGCGGCGGTGTCCGTAAGATAATCGCTGACGAAATCGAATCTGTTTTCCACGGTATTCCCCGTAACGGGATCTTTGTCTATACAGATATCTTTTTCGACTTCGTAGCTCACGGAATCGATAAGGGTGTGCGCGTCACGCATAAGCTTTATTTCATACGTGCCCGCTTCAAGCTCGTAGCCCTTGAAACCATTGATATTCGCGTCGCCGTAATCGTAAGCCGCCATGTCGTTGGCTTTAATTTTTATCGTTACGTTCTCGGACTCGTTCGGTTCGAGCAAGTCGGTTTTCGCAAAGCCGATTAAAACCACGTAAGGTTTTTCGATCTCTCCGTCAAAATACGGCGCGGTATAATATATCTGCACGACGTCTTTACCCGCATATGTGCCGATATTTGTTACTTTTACGGTTATATCTATCTCGGTTGCGTCGGTTATCGCAGAATTTTCCGCAACGCTCGTAGATACGATCTCCTGCGAAAATGCGGTATATGACAAACCGTATCCGAACGGATACACCACGTGCGCGTTATACCAATCGTCCCACTCGGATGTGGTCGTACCGTTAACGGCGTTATCTCCGTCGGAAGTATAAGCCGTTCCTATCCCTTCGGTATAGCCGCGGGTTTCGTAGTATCTGTAACCTATATAGATACCTTCTTTATATATAACGTACTTGCTACCGTTACTGCCGTTAAGATTGGTATATTTGTTTCCGTTTACCGCACGGTTATCCGAAAAATTCTCCCATGTAGGATCTTTCTTGAAATCGCGCGCCCAGGTATCGACAGTTTTGCCCGACGGATTGACTTCCCCTTTGAGAATGCGCCCGAGTGCGTTTATTCCCGTCTTACCGGGATAACCGAGCCAAAGCGCGGCTTTTATATTTTCATGATAACCATAGTGCCCCGGATCGTCGAGAAAGCCCGTTTCAAACGTAGACGGTGTATTAAGCAATACGATCACTTTGGAAAAGCGTTCTCCGACGTAATTAAGCAGGTCGGCTTCGTTCTGATCGAGTTGCAGATAATGGTCGTCCTTACTGCGCGCGCCAGGTACTTTTTCTCCGCGCCCGCCCGACGTAAAGCTCGAGCCGTCCCATTCCATCGTTCTCGGGAGATCCCAACCTTCTCCGCTTGCTCGGGAGAACATGACTATCGCGGCAGACGAATACTCTTCATAGCTCGCTTCCAATTCTTCGGTATATTTTTCTATAGGGGTTTCGCCCGTCTGAAAACCGAACGTTCTCGTACCGTTAGTAGGCTGCGCGCCGCGCCCCGAACCCGAAGCGGACGAGCTGTTATAGAAGTTTACGAGATCGGGGTTAAGGCTGAATCCCGCATTCTGGAGCGCCTGCTGTAAGGTCGTCATATTTCCGCGCAAATGCACGTAATTGCTGGAAAGTCCGTAAAGCATTTCCGACGTACTCTTTCCGAAAAGACTTATTTTTGCTCCGCTCGTCAAAGGCAACGCGCCGTTTTCGTTTTTCAGAAGAGTGAAACCTTCTTCGCATATTTCTTCGTTAAGTTTATCCGCGGCATTCATTGCCTCGTCTTTGGAATCATAATCCGGATTGTAGTAGTTGCCGAATTCCGGTTCGGGTACGGCGTATACTATGCCGGATGACATAGCGGACACCGCAACGGCAAGGCACATAACGACCGCAATCACGATAACCGCATTCAATAACGCAACGCGTTTGCTTTTATAATTTTTCATATAATTCTCCTTGCGTCCGCTCGTCAGGAATGAATGTTTTCATCCTGTACGCCTAATTTATTGTTGTACATCATCTGAATGATCAGGTTATGGTCATAATGACTACCGCTGTTCGTTGCGCTTCCCGTCTGATCGTTGATTCTTTTAATAATTGTAAAGTATACGTCGTCGGTCTCGCCGCGTTCAAGAGTGAGTCCGAAGAGCTTCACTTCGTTGGGCTGCAATTCCAACTCGACCGATATTCTGCCGGCGTCGTTCATCGGATTTTCCGCCGTACCTATACCGAAATCGAATGTTCCAACGTTGTTATTGGTGTTTATCACGCGGAAATATACGCTTACCGTAGGATCTTCGGGATCGTATTCGGGAAGGTTGGAATATTTTGCGGTCACATAAGGCGTTCCCTTCGTCCAATCGATATAACTGTCTCTCGTTATAAGATTTGTTATTCCGTAATCGTTGTTGACGTTTTTACGTCCGCCGAAATCCACGCCTGTGGGCGCTTCGGGAGTAGAGTTTGCGGTAGGTCCGCTGAGATAACAATCCGGACGTATGCCGGTGCCTGCGGGATAATCGGCTATCGAAGGCTTTCTCGATTCGAGCTTAGCGTATTCCGCGTCGATAACGTTAAACTGCGGATCTCCGCCCTCATAGGTATCCGCCGTCTCGTAAACGACGTCAAGGTATACCACGTCACCCGAACTGCCCGTAAGCGACTCTCTGAGCACAAGCGCAAAGCTGGGATTATGGAAGCCTGCGGGAGCGACGAACATCTTCTCTTCAACCGCACCGGGCGCTATGGTAACGACACCCGTGGTTGCCACGGTAGAATACGAAACCGCGTAGAATTCCATTTTCAACGTCTGATCCGCACTGTGATTTTTAAATCTCACTTTTACGGTCTGAGAACCGAATCTGAGAGTCGAGAATACGTCTACCCCCGTGAGATTTTCCGAACCATACCCCTCGCTGTTGGCGGATCTGTTCGCGCCGAAGCCGAAACGGAAGCCGCTCATTCCTTCGAGATCGGAATCCGCCGCGCTTTCACCGCTGACCAAGCCGTCGTTTATACGTCTGGAATCGCTTGAAAACGATCCGTCGGAAAAAACAAGCTTGTTCGCTTTCGAGAATATACCGAATACGGTAAGCGTTTCATCCGGCATCGTGAAAGAATATTCGGTCTGTCCCGGATCCCCTTTTCTGTTCTTCTTTACTTCATAATCCCAACCGACGAACATTTCGCCGTCTTTTTCTTCGTTAGCCTGAACGGTGACGTTCGTTTCGTAAGGCAGACGATAAACGGTGGTGTCTCCCTCGGTAACGCCTTTCGCTTCCACAGGCTCTCCGTCTTTCGTAGCGGTCTTGATCGTACCGTCGACTACGTTGAGCGTATAAAGCATATCTTCGAGCACGGCGCGCACGACTATGTCAGCCGCGGGCATACGGAAGGCGTTGCCGTTAAGCCACAAATCCTCTATCGGCTCCGAGCTGTCCGCATACAGATATTCCCACTTGACGAAAGACTGATGTTCGGTTGCGAACGTAGCGGTATCGGCAGTCAAAAATATCTGTTCTCCTTCTTTCGCCGATTCGGCGCTTGCGGTACCGCCGTAGACCACTACCGAATAATCGTCTCCCACGGGCGAATACTTGTCGGTGACCACCAACACTATTTCGTGTTTCTTATCTCCCGCGGCGGCGGTTATAACGGTCTCGCCATCCGTCTTTAACGTTACTCCTCCGGTCGCGCTTATCTCCGCGACATCGGGGTTGCTACTCGCAAACGTTACTTTGTCGTCGGCATCGCCGCTCACTTTCACTTCCGCGGACAAAGATACCGATCCTTCGGTAATATCTACCGAGACGACTCCGTTCGTCACCCTCGAACCGTCATATACGATAAAAACACTGACGACTTTGTCTTCGGGTTCCGGAGGCGTTACCGGATCTTTGTCGGGCGCGCCGCAAGCGACGAAACCGATCATCAACGTCAATGCCATTAATAAGGCAAAAACGGTACCCATCTTTTTTCTCATATTGATCCTCCTTTTATTTCGATTCATTCAGACTTTATCTGTTTTTTCGATTTGAATTTACCTACAAAATATACGGTGCCGAGAGCCGCTGCCGTAATCAGAATACCGCAATTCGCAAGGATAAGCCAGATCACCCACCAAGGCAACGCATATCCCCATATTACGTTCGGTCCGCTTCCGTTCATCGCGCAGCTGTTGGCGACGGTATAGAGTATATTTTTCGCCGCCTGTCTCAAAACGGCAATGTCGGTAGTCTTCGAAACCGACGAGGGCTTCTTGTTCGCGCTTAAACTCAAATCCCCTCCCGCTCTGAGCATCTGATCCGCGTTCATATAAGGTTTCAGACTGAAATCCGTGATCACCATACCTTCGAACCCCCATTCGTCGCGAAGGAGACTCGTAAGCAGTTCGTAGCTTCCGCCCGCCCACGTAACGCCGAGACGGTTGAACGCGCTCATTATCGCGGTCGTTTTTCCTTCTTTCACCGCATACTCGAAAGGTACGAAATACAGCTCGCGCATGGACTGTTCGTTCGCCCAGGTTACAAGTCCGGTATTATCCCTATTCGTTTCCTGTTCGTTAAGAGCGAAATGCTTGACAAAAGTGTACACGCCCTTTTCTTTCGCACCCGTTATTACCTTCGCCGCCATTGCGCCCGAGAGCAAAGGGTCTTCGCTGTAATATTCGAAATTACGTCCGCCGAACTGACTGCGGTGCAGGTTTACTGCCGGAGCGTACCAACCGCTGTACGGTCTGCCGTCGCCTTTAACGTTACCTATGAGCCCTTCGTTCCCTACCATTTTTCCGTATTTATACGCAAGCTCGACATTGAACGTGGCGGCAAGCACGCACTCGCTGGCGTAATAAAACACGTCGTACACTTGCGGCGTACCGATGAATATCGCAAATCCCATCGGACCGTCCGCGTCTACCGTCTCGGGTTTACCTATGTTTTCAATCTTCACCGTACGATAATTTCCCGTCGATACCAACTCTACAAGCTGATCTACGGTAAGCTGATCGAGCAACTCGTCCCAAAGCGCGTCGTTATACGGTTTGCCGATCAGATCGAACAGTTTGACTTCGGTTTCTTTATAAGAAAGAGTTTTTTTGCTTTGAGTCGAGGGCGCTTCCGTATACCACGGATCGGTTGTCTTATCGTTGAGTTTGTAAGTAAGCGAATCCACAAACTCCTGCGTCATTTCTCGGTTTTCAGCATCCGACGCGCCTTTGAGCACGTCGTAGTTTGCAAAACTGTTTTCGCGCGAGAGATATTCGTCGATATGACTGCCGACGTCGTCAAAAAGATTTTTCACGAGTCGCTTGTTCTGCGGCGTCGAAGTGTCGTCTTCCGCATAATAAAAACCTTCTCCCGGAACGGTATAATCAAACTTGATATAATTTCCTTCGTCCCATGAATGCGCGTTCTCCGCAATATAGAAAGAGTATTTTCCCGCATCCGCTTCATACCCGATCGTCTCGTTGCCGTTGGCGTTATCGTAATCGTAAGACGCAAGATCGCGCACGTCGACGCTGAGAATCACCTTGTCCGTATCGTTTGCGGAAATCTCATCGGTTTTTGCAAAATCCACAAGCTTCATGTGCGACTTTTCTATGCCGCCTTCAAAATAAGGCGCGCTTACGTAAAGCTGCACGACGTCTCTGCCCGCATAACGCGTTCCGATGTTTTTCACTTCAACTTCAAAGGTAAGTTTTCCGTCTTCTGAAAGAACGGAACCGTCGGGAACGGACGCCGTCGCGTTCCATTCGAAATCGGTGTAACTCAAACCGTAACCGAAGGGATAAACGACGTGCGCGTCGTACCAGTCGTTCCATTCGTCGGTGCTCGTGCCATTTATCGTTCCCATATACGCCGCGCTTCCCTCCGTCGCGCCGCGCGTTTCATAATATCTGTACCCGAAATATATCCCTTCTCTGTACTCGACGAAATAAGCGTTGCGCGCCTGACCGTTCATACGGTATCTGTTGCCTTCGAATTGCAGATAGTTTCCGAAATT
>CALWBH010000147.1 GCA_944376015.1 uncultured Clostridia bacterium | reverse complement strand
GATTTCGATTCCGACGTTCATCCGGCGGTAGTGCGCGACGACGGACTTCTCAGCGACGAAGAAACCGAGTCCGTGCGCTCCAAGGGTGCGGATTTGTCGCCCACGACGTCGGAAGTGAATAAAAGGGCGGCGGACGAGTTTTTCCTGCTGCTCGACGGTACGGAAAAAGTCATGCTCGTTTATACCGAAAAGGAAGGGAACGTGACCGACGTCATAAAGCACATTTCCGAAAAATTCGTCGAAAGCGGTTGGGAAAACGACAGGGCTAATCTCGCGCATATTTCGGATCCCGCAGACGTGATAAAATACTGTCCTACCGAAAACATGATGGAAGAGCAGTATCTTTCCGCGCGTTCGCAGATACTCGAAAACGATTCGCCTCCCGTATATTTTGAGAGTTTGAAAGCTGTCGTAGGCGATAATGCGGACAAGTACGCCATGCCCGAGCCGCTGTCCTCCGATCCCGCGGCGGGACCGCTCATGATAGGCAAAACGACGAAAGTCAGTCAGCTCGAAGCGTATTTCAAATGTCCGAGAATGAATTATTACGCGTACGGACTCAGATTGAAAAAGCCCGAACGCGGCGAACTCGACGCATTGGATATAGGCAGCGTGCTCCATAGCGTAGCGGAAAAATACGTAAGATTGATGGACAGCGTCGCTCCGGAAAAAGCGGCGAAGATACTGCTCGAAGACGCGCTTGCGCAAACGGGCAAAGGCGACATCGAAGCGAATAAACGGCTTACGGATATTCTTTATAAAGAAGCGGAAGGGTTGTGCCGCGGGATACGCGATCAGATAAAAGCGGGTCTGTTCGTACCGATCGAAGCGGAGGCGGAATTCGGCGAAGGCAAGACTTATGACGCGCTTACTCTCGTGGACGGCGAGAAAAAAATAACTCTTCGGGGTAAGATCGACCGTATAGACGTGTACGAGGATCTTGTGCGCGTAATCGATTATAAAACGGGAAATACGGATGTAAAAGCGGGACACGTCCGCGCAGGGCTTAAAATACAGCTGCTGTTGTACCTTGCGGTATTGATCCGCGCGGGATACCGACCGGCGGGCGCGTTTTATTTTCCCACAAAAACGGATTTTACGGTGTCCGAGCCCTATCTTCTCGTGGGGTTCTGCGACAATTCGGAAAAAGTGCTCGACGCTATCGATCCGCACATAATTTCCGAAGGTAAAAGCGTGGTGACCAAACCGAAAAAACGCGGAAAGCGCATATACGTATGCGGGAACGAAAGCGAGGAAGACCTCAGAAAACTGACGCGGTACGCCGTGGACGCGGCGGCTAAGGCAGCCGTCGAGATAGCCGACGGTTATATTGCGCCGTCTCCGTCCGAAAACGTATGCAGGTACTGCGATTATGCGGATTGTTGCGGTTACGAAGGCGGAGAAAGAAAGGTTTTGAAAGCCGAGTTGCATGGCGCCGAGGAGAAAGAAAATGACTGAGCGGAAAGATAACGTCAAAACCGTCGGAACGGAATTTACCGACCAGCAAAAGTCGGTCATCGGTTACGGCGCAGGCGATCTGATCGTGAGCGCGAGCGCGGGAAGCGGAAAGACCACTGTAATGCTTGAAAGGGTCATAAAACTCATCGGAGAAGGTCACAGCCTTAAAAATATGCTGATCTCGACGTTCACGGTATCGGCGGCGGAGGACATGCGCGCCAAGCTTGCGAAAAACCTGCGGAGAAAATATGCGGAAACGGGAGACGAGCGGTTCAGAAAAGAAAGCGAAGAGCTCGCTTCGGCGGATATCTGCACGCTTCACAAGTGGTGTCAGAAACTGATCAAAAAATACTTCTACGTTATAGGAGCGGATCCTGCGTTCGAGATAGCGGACGACGGGGAAAGCGCCGCATGGTTGAACGAAAGCGTGGAAGCGGCGCTTGCGGAACAGGACGAAACGGACGCGGATTTTGCCGATCTTTGCGCTTGCTATATCAGAAAACGCAGCGATTCCGATATAAAAAGAGCGATCGTCGGTATGCTCGCTTTCGCCTTCACTCAGCGCGACGATAAGGAATGGCTGGAAAAAGCCGCCGACTGTTATGACGACGACGGAGCGTGCCGCGCGTTTACGGAAAAAACTCTGCGAAAGCTGTGCGTTTCCGCCCAAAACGCCGTTACCGATTACGAACGGGCGGCGGCAAACGCAGGCATTACCGAAGAAGCCGAGCCGTACATAAAAGAAATGTACGCCAAATTCGACGGCGACGAAAGCGCCTGGACGAGAGCGAGCAGAAAAGTAACCGCGATAAAAGCCGAACGAGACGAAGCAAAAAAACGCATAGAAAAGTATATCGGCTATACTCAATATCTGAACGAAGCGCGTAACGACATAGCGGGACGCACGGCGAAAAAGCTGTGCGCGATAGCGCTCCGCGCCCTCGAGCTTTACAAACAGAAAAAGACGGAAAAGGGCAAGCTGGATTTCAGCGATCTCGAACGCCGCGCAAAAGAAATACTCGAAAGCGAGGAGGGAGACGGGATAAGGGCTTCGCTCGATTATGTGTTTATAGACGAGTATCAGGACATAAGCAACTTACAGGAGAGCATAATTTCGTTGCTCGGAAAAAACAATCTGTTTTTCGTAGGCGACATAAAACAGAACATATACGCTTTCCGCGACTGTACGCCCAAAGCGTTTGCAAACAGATACGGCGAACTGCGCGAAAACGGAAAAGCGCTTGAACTGAATAAAAATTTCCGCAGCAAAAAAGGCATATTAAGTTTTTGCAATCTGCTTTTTTCCCGTATTATGACGCGTGAATTCGGCATGGTCGATTACGCGTCCGACGGCAGATTCGATATCGGAAATGCGGATAACGATGCCGCCGAAAGCCGTTCCGACGACGGTAGCGTCGAGATTTTCCGTTATAAGGCGCAGGATAAAGACGAAAGAACGGTCGGGTTCGACGAAGTGTACAGCGTACGCGAAGACGCCCCGAAGGACGAAGACGGATCGGACGCGGAATCCGACGCGATAACGCGGTATATAGTGCGTTTGATTTCCGAAGAAAATTATAAATACGAAGATATAGCGGTACTGACGCGTTCCCGTAACAAAGGGGAAGAAAAAGTAGCTCAGAATTTGCGCGCGCTCGGAATTCCCGTAAGCGTGGGAAGCAAGATGAGCGTTATCGAAGGCAGAGTGAACAGACTGCTTATATCCATGCTCAGACTGGCGGATAATTTTTACGACGACATATCATTGACGGCGGTAATGCGTTCGCCCGTGGGCGGTTTCGACGATTCCGAACTTACGCGTATCCGCGCGGCGTATGCGGATTTCAAGTATTTTTACGAGTGCGTGATCGCGTACGCGAAACGCCCCGAAGGCGGGAAAGTCGCGGCGTTTTTGGAGAAAATATCCGAGTACGCGCGTTTGTCGCGTATAGTGAGCGTAGGCGAGCTGGCAGGAAGAATGACGAGCGAGAACAAGCTTTTCGCTACCGCGCTCGGCGAAAGGTCGGGAATGGCAAAGGCGGACGCGCTCGGTCGTTTGCTCGAAGCGGCAAGCGGCTTCGGCGGTAGTCTGAGCGAATTTTTGGCGCAGTTGTCTTCCGAGTCCGCACCCGTGGCGGAAGTGCCGCAGCAATCGGGAAGCGTAAGAATCATGACCGTGCATGCGTCCAAAGGTCTCGAATTTCCCGTAGTCGTGCTTTGCGGAATAACGCGCGGCAAAAAAAGAAACGACGATATCGCTTTGTTCGACTCCGAACTCGGTATAGGCGTGGAAGCGCGCGTGAAAGAAACGGGAGAGAAGCTTCCGTCCGTGCCGTTGATCGCGATAAAGGAAAAGAAGCGTCGCGAAAGCAAAGAAGAAGAAATGCGCATACTTTACGTCGCATTGACAAGAGCGAAAGAAAGGCTTGCGCTTTTCCTGCCCGACGATATGCGTTCGAGCGATAAACCGCCCGAAGAATGCGACAGTTTTGCCGACTGGATATATCCCGCGGCGGTCGCTCACGGGATAAAGGATATCGAGGACGCGCGACGGAGCTTTACGGCAGAGCCGGAGACTTTTTCCGCCGCGGACGAAAAGGGAACGGAGATATTGCGGCAATATCTGAAAGACGCTCCGTGCGCGGATACGCACGATATCAAAAAGTCGGTTACGGGACTAATCGCAGAGATAGTTCCCTCCGAAGATACCGCGCTCAACACCGTAAGCTTAACGGGCGCGGAGTACGAAGGCGCGGACGCGCGCAGCGCAATGCGCAGGGGTACGGCGTATCATACCGCGCTCGAAAGGGCGGACTTTACTCGTTCGTATGAGGAGCAGAAAGGAACGCTTTCGGCTTTGCCCGATTTCGGGCTGGTGGACGTCGGCAAGCTCGAAGCGGCAATAAAAGCCATAGGACGTGAAACTTCGGGCGCGTCGCTGTACAGGGAACAGCCGTTCGTTTTTGCGTCGGACAGGTCGGTGAACGGAGAGTGCGACGGAATGATACTTCAGGGAGTTATAGACTTAATGGCGGTACGCGGAGACGAATGCGAGATAATCGATTACAAAACGGGCAGACTTGACGGCGAGCGTGCGGCAAAGTACGGGAAGCAGCTGGATATATATGCCGCGGCGGTGGAAAAACTGCTCGGGCTGAACGTAAAAAAGAAACGAATATACCTGATTGACGAAAAACGTTTCGCCGATTAAAAAAAATTACCGCAAACGATAGATTTTCGGAGCCGTAACGTGGTATAATTTAAAAAGAAGCGCAATTCGAATGAAAAACAAAGGCGGTCGTCTTATGGAAGATAATATCAAATATTTGTCAAGGGAAGAAATTCATGAAATATTGTTGAACATAATGCAGCATTTCCATGACGTTTGCGAAAAAAACGATATTTATTATGTTATGTCTTCGGGATCCTGTCTCGGCGCGGTCAGACATAAAGGATTTATTCCGTGGGACGACGACGTGGACGTATTCGTGCCGAGAAGCGATTACGGCAGGATGCTTAAAGCGCTGTCCGAAGCGAGCGAAAGATATAAACCGATGGATTATACGATTAACGAAAGCTATTACTATCCTTTCGCCAAGCTGGTCGATACGTTTACTGCGGGGCGCGAGCCGGTATTCGTCGAGATAAAAGATTACGGGGTATACATCGATATTTTCCCCGTCGACGGTCTGCCCGACGATCCGAAAGCGCGCAAAAAGCACATAAGGTCGGCTATGAGAACGTCAATGCTCGTGCAGATAAAAAACGCTATCCATACCGACAATCCGCTTAAAAATTTAGTTAAAAGAACGATAGGTTGTTTTTTCGACAATAAAAAGCTGTGCGAAAAAATAAACGCGCTTGCGGTAAAATATCCCGAAGATACTAAGTACGCGATGGATATAGTCTGGGGCAACAAGCCTTTTTTAAGCGAAGACATAAAAGAAAGAATAAAAGTGCCGTTCGAAGACCGTTTTTTCTATATTCCTAAAAATTACGACAGTTATCTGAGAACGATTTACGGCGATTATATGCAGCTGCCGCCCGAAGACAAACGAAGGGTGCACGGCATGAAAGCTTACATGAAACGATAAACAAACGGGGGTCACAAAATGAACAGAGCGTTGATATTTGCCGGCGGTACGGGTCAGCGTATGGGCGAAGCTTCTCTTCCGAAGCAGTTTTTATCGGCGTATTCCAAGCCGATAATAGTGCATACCGTCGAACACTTTCAGAACTGCGAGGCAATAGACAGCATAGTAGTCGTTTGCCTGAAAGATTATATACCGTATATGAACGAGCTGGTAGCTCGGTATAAACTTACAAAAACGGTATCCGTCGTCTGCGGCGGAGACAACGGTCAGGCGTCGATATTCAACGGACTGAAAGAACTTGTTCGGCTTTACGGGCAGGATAACGACGATATAGTGCTTATTCATGACGGAGTAAGACCGCTTATAGACGAAAAGCTTATTTCGGACAATATAGAATGCGTAAAGGCGAACGGCAATTCGATTACGGTATCCAAGGCAATAGAAACGATAGTGCTTTTAAACGGCGATACCGTGGATAAAGTAATGGACAGGAAATATTGCAACGTTGCGAAAGCGCCGCAGTGTTTTTACCTGAAAGACATTTACGCCAACCATTTGAGAGCGATCGAAGAGGGCAAGCTGGATTTCATAGATTCGGCTATGCTTATGCAGTATTACGGCGCCAAAATACACACCGTCGGCTGTTCGGCGGAAAATCTCAAAATCACCACTCCTTTGGACTACTACCTTTTCAAAGCGATACTCGACGCGCGCGAGAACGAGCAGATCAAATTATTATGATAAAATCCAACCGATCGAATATAACCGCAGAAATTCCCGAACGCGATCTGAAAGACGTTTCGGACGTGACGTTCGTGCCGTGGAACAGACTCGCCGGAAAGAATATATTTATTACCGGCGCCACGGGGCTTATAGGGTACAACGTCGTCTGCGCGCTTGCGTACGCCAATGCCGTTAAAAAACTCGGTATGAAAATTTTTGCGCTCGTGCGCAATAAGGAACGCGCTTTGGAGCGGTTTCCGTCTCGCGTGCTCAAAGACGACGCTTTTGCGCTTGTGGAAGGAAGCGTGGAGCGCCTGCCCGAAGTGGATTTTCCGATAGATTACGTCATACACGGCGCGAGCCGAACCGCGAGCAAAGCGTTTGTGGAAGAACCGGTGGAAACGGCGCTCACCGCGTTGCAGGGCACATTGAATCTTTTGGAGCTTGCGAAAAAGAAAAATTCGGAAGGAATTACGTATCTTTCGAGCATGGAAGTTTACGGACATCCGCCGAAAGGGAAGAAAGTGACCGAGAAATACGCGGGCGGTTTGTCTCCTTCGGACGTAAGGAACAGCTATCCGATAAGCAAACTGCAATGCGAAAATCTCTGTCACGCTTACGCCAGGGAATACGGTATGAACGTTACCGTAGCGCGGCTTACGCAGACTTTCGGAGCGGGAACGGGTCCGAACGACAACAGAGTATTCGCATATTTCTCCGATTGCATAGCGAACAAGCGGGATATTGTTTTAAAGACCAAGGGAGATACGGAAAGGAGTTATTTGTACACGGCGGACGCCGTAACCGCGATACTCACGGTTCTGCTGAAAGGCGAAGCGGGCGCGGCGTACAATATAGCGGACGAAAGAACATACCGTTCCATATCCGAAATTGCGGAGATAATAGCGCGCAAAAACGGCGTACGGGTCAGGTACGATATTCAGCCCGAAAAAGAAAACGGCTATCCCGAAGCGGTGTATATGGATCTGGACGTCTCCGCGTTGCGCTCGCTCGGCTGGTACGTGGCGTCACGGAACGGTAACGAGTTTGCGGAAACGGTAACGCGTTTCGGCGAAAATCTTTCCCGCGGCTAAATATCGACCTAATTTGCTTTTTAAGTGAAAAATTTTTTTGAAAAACGATAGATTTTTCCGTCTGCGGCGTGTTATAATCAGGTAACGGACGACTTTGAAGGAGAATAAAACATGGACGCGTTGGCGAAACTGGTTTCGGGCTGGAACGGCAATATAATATTCTGGATATGCGTCGGGGTGACTGCGGTTGCGTTCGCGTTAGCCGCAACGCTGTGTTTCCGCGCTCGCGTTTCGGCGGTACCCGTGACGGTTGCAGTCGGACTGTCGTCGGCGTTGTTATGTTATTTTCTGACATCTTACGGCGCGCAAGCCGAATTCTCCGCGCTTTATGCGGCTATACTTGTCGCGCTCACCGTGTTGCTTACCGTCGTATCGGTTATACTCGACGCCGTTTCGCGCAGAAAACGTCGCGCAAAGCGTGACGAAGAAACGCCTCGCGCTCCCGTTACGTTTACCGAGCGCGAATGCGAGCAGGAGATATGCACGGCTGTGGCGCCCGCTGTCGACGTCGAAACTCGGGAATGCGCGGTCGTCTCCGTTCCCGAAACGGTGAGCGAAGAGGATGAAGATAAATTCGACGCGGTGCTGCCCGACAGCGCGCTTCCGTCAATGAGTCTCGAAGAAGTGGATAACGCCGTAAGCGAAGCCGAAGCGGCGGGCGCGATAACCTCGGAGGAAGGGAAAGCGCTCGTTATGCAGATAGCCAAACTCCGCGCGCTTCCGTCGGCGGGGCAGGAAGAAAAGAAAAAACTTAACGCGCTTCAAAAACGCATTGCGGAAATTTTTTCAAAGCAAAAGTAAAGCGCCGCGCTCGGGAAGCGCGACGGACAATAAAAAATCAACGGGGCTGTTGCATTTGAAAATGCAGCAACCCCGTTTGGATATGGCGTGCGTTTACGGGAATGTGCGGCTACGCGTTAAGGGAATTTCCGTAACGTTTAGTCGGCGCGCCGCGCGTCGTCGTTTTTAAACCGCGTTCATTGCGAGTCTTACGATACCGCCGCGACGTTTAGCGTTTTCGATTATATCGTCCGTTACGGTATCGCCTTTATGCGCTATCGTTTCGCCGGATATTTCTATGTCGCCGGTAAGGGTCTTGCCGCGAAGATAGGCGTAACGGCTTATTTCGAATACCTGAGCTTTTACCGTGCGGTTTTCCGCATTGGTCGGGCGCGGAACTCTTTTTTTGCGTTTGGCTATCTTGGTTTTCGAACCGGGCAGGCGGAAAACGTACAATTCGTCGCTTGCGCTGAGCACGTCCGTTCTCGGATACTCGCCGTTATCGGTCACGAAGGACAGTACCGCGAACTTTTCATCCGTTACGATGTCGGTAATGCGACCGAGCGAGCCTCCTTTTTCGTCGTAAGCCGAGAGATTGACGGGGCACGCGGAAAGATCGGGCGCGGCGAACACGAGCATATCCGTATCCGTAATCGTGACCGTACCGTCGGACACCGAGCGGATCCGTTTAACGTCGAGATATTTTTTTTCGCAATCGTCGTCATCGTCCGTAAAGACTTCCAATGCTTTGATCCTGTCGCGTTTTTCGTTCATTAACGCTCCGCACACCGTGCCGCATAAGCGCGCGTCGCCGAGCGCAAGTACTCGGCTGCCTATAATTTCGCTGATTTTCATAGATTGTCCTCCGCGACTATTGTATGACGGAAAGCCCGACGATATGATTAAACGCTTGACAATATTGCCGCGAACAATTAAAATTAACAGACAGGCGGATAAATATTCGCATAGTACAAAAACTGAAAAGGCGGCAACGCCGTACGGAGGTCAATATGGTAACCAAGGAAATGACTATAGCACAGGTTCTCGAAGAGGTGCCCGACTGCGCTCCCGTATTTATGGAATACGGAATGCACTGTCTGGGATGCGCCATCGCTCACGGCGAAACGATAGAGCAGGCGGCGGAAGTGCACGGTATAGAGCTTTCCGCATTGCTCGATTCTCTTAACGAACTTTGCAAGAAAGCGTAAATGAAACTCATCGCGGCGCTCGGTAATCCCGGGGAGAAGTACGCTTACACTTATCACAACGTAGGTTGGCTTACTCTCGACATCATAGCGGACAGGCTGGGCGTGGACGTGGATAAACGGGAATGCGACAGTCTGACGGGCGTAAAGAGCGTGAACGGCGAGCGGATAATACTTGCCAAACCGCAGACTTACATGAACGCGAGCGGGAAAGCGGTCAAACAGCTTTTGTCGCGTTATAAAGCTTCGCTTTCCGATCTTCTCGTTATCTACGACGACATCGATATAGAAAAAGGCGCGTTCAGGTTCAGAGAACGCGGGAGCGCCGGTACTCACAACGGGATGCGCGACATAATTTCCGTTTGCGGTAGCGGCGATTTCGCGCGCCTTCGCGTCGGAACGGGCAAAGTGCCCGAAAACATACCGCTTGTTTCCTATGTGCTCATGCCTATGACGGACGACGACAGGCGGCTTATAGGCGGCGCGGCAAAGGAAGGAGCGGAGAGAGCGCTCGAATGGGCAGGCTTAAAGAGTAAATGATAAGACCGCAGGGAAAAATATCCGAAATTCTGAGAGACGTTCGATCGGGAAGGAACGTCTCCGTTTTCGGTTTGCGCAAGTATGCCGAATGGGCAATGTTTTCTCTGCTCGAAAAAGGCGTGCTCGTGGAATCCGACTATGTTACGGCAAAAGAAGCATACGGATTCGTTCGCGGTCTCGACGACCGCGTCGTTTTTTTGCCTGCCGACAGCGACAGCGTGGGATTTTCCATAGAACGTTTCGGAGACAACGATTTCGCGCGCGCGGAAGCCGTTGCGCGCATAGCTTGCGGCGCGCGGCTCATAGTAACGTATGTGGAAGCCGTGATGCAGCTTTATCCGAAAGCCGAGCTTGTGCGCGAGAACACGGTCACGGTAAAGAAAGGCGAATCGTGTGATCCGACGGAACTTGCGGCGCGTCTCAGCGCTGCGGGATACAAGCGTACGGCACAGCTCGACGGGAAAGGACAATTCGCCGTTCGCGGAGACATAATCGACGTTTCGCCCGTAGGAGAAGACGAATATTACAGAATACTCGTAGATTTCGACGAAGTCGGGGATATCCGCCGCCTGGATCCGAACGAACAGATAACGGCGGGAAGAGCGGACGAGATATTCATTGCGCCCGTCGGCAGTTGTTATTATACGAGCGAAGAAGGCAGACGCGCGCTGGAAACGGTCGCAAAAGAAGCGGCGGGGCTTTCCGCAGACGCCGCCGCGCATTTCTCCGCGCTTTACGGAGAGCTGGAAACGAGAGTGGCTGCCGGAAGACACGACGTGCCTTTTCTGCGCCCGTATCTTTCTTCCTGCGTACCTTTCTGCGAATTTGCCGGAGACAGACCGGCAGTTATATCCGACGCCAAGATTTGTTACGACGCGGCGCAACTGATGCTCAGAGAGCACGCGAACAGGCTATCCGTGCTTATTCGTTCGGGAGACGCGCTCCCGTCCGCCGAACATCAGATAGTCGGTATATCGGACGCGTTTTTGTTTAAAGGCACGCTGGTATTTCATACAGGGCTTTCGTCCAACAGGTTCAGCGGCACCGACGCGGTATACGAGCTTACCGACGCGGCTGTACCCGATTACTCGCGGGATTACGAGCTACTGGCGGACGATATAAAAAACTGGGTCGGGCGGGATTACGAAGTAAACATATTTTCCGGCAACGGCGATACGGCGGACAAACTGACGGCTTTTCTCGGCGAGCGCGGCATATACGTGAGTTACGGCGACGGCAAAGTCAACGTGCTTGACGGTATACTTTCGCACAGCTTTTTGCTTCACGAATGCCGTCAGGTCTTTATCGGCACGCCGTCCGTAGTGCCGAAAGCGGCGGTGCGTGCCGCTAAAAGGCGTAAAGAAATTATGCCTTTGCCCGGAGTGGGCGATTACGTCGTTCACAGCACGCACGGCGTGGGCAAGTGTCTCGCCATAGAAAAATCGGATTTCAGCGGTTCGATGCACGATTACGTAATAATCGGATATGACGGCGGAGACAAGCTATATCTTCCCGTTGAGAACCTTGACAGCCTTTCGCGGTTTTCTTACTCGGGCGCGGAGCCCAAACTCAACAGACTGGGCGGCGGACAGTTCGCGCGGATCAAAGAACGCGTAAAAAACTCCATTAGGGAGATGAGCCTTAACCTGGTCGAGTTATACGGTAAACGCGCGGCGGGTAAAGGCAGAGTGTATCCGCCCGAGCCCGCGCTTATGGACGATTTCATATCGGCGTTTCCGCATGCGGACACCGAGGATCAGACGGCGGCTACGGAAGAAATACTCGACGACCTTGCCAAAGGCAAAATAATGGACAGACTGCTTTGCGGAGACGTAGGGTTCGGAAAAACCGAGATAGCGCTTCGCGCGGCGTACCGCGTTATCGCAGAAGGTCAGCAGGTGGCGTTTTTGTGTCCGACTACGCTGCTTGCCTTACAGCATTATAAAACTGCGGTCGCGAGAATGGAAAAATTCGGGGTGCGCGTGGCTATGCTGTCCCGTCTTACGGGAGACGGCGAGACCGCCAAAACGTTAGCCGACATAAAGGACGGTAAAGTGGATCTCGTCTGCGGTACTCACAAACTGCTTTCGCACGGTTCCGCGTTCGCCGATCTCGGCTTGCTCATTCTCGACGAAGAACAGCGTTTCGGGGTACAGCACAAAGAGCGCCTCAAAGAAATTCGCAGCAACGTGAACGTGCTCACGCTGTCCGCCACGCCCATACCGCGCACGCTGCACATGAGCCTTTCGGGGATACGCGACATTTCGATGCTCCGTACGCCGCCTTTCGAAAGATTGCCCGTACAGACCTATGTCGCGGAATACAGCGACGGACTGCTTACCGACGCGCTTATGCGCGAGTACGGCAGGGGCGGACAGAGTTTTATAGTGTTCAATCGCGTCGGCGGGATAGATTTTTTCGCGCAGAAAGTCCGCGCGCTCGTTCCCGAACTTAAATTGGGCGTCGTTCACGGAAGAATGAATGCCGAATCTGCCGAAAAGGTGATAGAAGACTTCGCCGAAGGCAGAACGGACGTGCTTATAGCGACGACCATAATCGAAAACGGTATAGACATACCGCGCGCAAACACAATGGTGGTTATAAATTCGGATACTTTCGGATTAAGCCAGATGTATCAGTTGCGCGGAAGAATAGGAAGAAGCAACAGACTCGCAAGCGCGTATTTCACTTACGACAGCAACAAGCAGGTGAGCGAAACGGCTATGCAGCGACTGGACGCCATAATGCAGTGCAAGGAACTCGGAAGCGGATTCATGCTCGCCATGCGCGATCTCGAACTGCGCGGCGCGGGCAACGTGCTCGGACGCGAACAGCACGGACACATGGAAGCGGTAGGTTACGATACTTACATGAAACTGCTGCGCGAAGTCATTGCCGAAAGAACGGGCGAAAAGGTGAAAGAACGCAAAGAAGTGACGGTAAGGACGGAATACGACGCTTTCATTCCCGAGACTTACGTCACCGACGAGGCATGGCGTATACGGCAGTACGGGAACATATCGCGCATAGACAGTCTTTCCGATTTGAGAAGAATGCAGAATACCATGCGCGACGTGTACGGCGCGCCGCCCGACGAAGTGGTGAACCTGCTTACTGTCGCGTTGGTCAAAAATCTTTGCGCGGACGCGGGCGCGGACGAAGTAACGCTGATGAAAGGCAAGAGCGAGATAAAATTCGGCAAAATGAAAGAAGTGCCGCCGCGTTTCGCCGCGGACGCCGTCTCCGCGGGAGCGAAAACGAATATGGGCGAGAAGATAGCGTTTTCTTTCCCGACGGGCAAATCGCTTGTGAAATTTTTATGCGATTATAACAAATAGGGCGGTATTATCGCTTGATTTTTACCCCGCCGTTGTGTATAATAAAAAGACCATTTATAATATGCCGCAGTTTATGCGCGCTTTGATGAGAGAAGATTTAATGAAAAAACACGGTTCAAAAAAATTATTGGCTCTGGCGCTTGCCGTCGCAATGGGTGCGGCGGTATTTACCGGTTGCTCGATATTCGAGTATGACGAAGAAGCCGATCTCAATCAGGTTATTCTCGAGATCGCGCCCATGGAGTACACTTACGAAGTCCCCATGTACGAAGATTATACCGATCCTGACGGGAACTACGTATATGAGATAAACGAAGACCCCGAATCGGCAGATTACGGTAAAACGACGGAGAATAAGATAAAGGCGGTAAAACGCACTCACGACGGAGAGCCTATTCACGAGCCCAAAATGAGCGGCGACGACGTTCTTTACGTCGGTTACGAAAAAGATTCCGACGGCGGTTACGATTATTCCCGTCCGTTGGAAGTCAAGCAGAACGACGTGCGCATTTTCAAAGAAAAGGACGGAAAGAACAACGACAATCATTATGTGGAGCCCGTTAGCGGCAACGAATACGAGTTCGTAGGGCTTTACGACGACAACGGTACGAAATACGCGCAGTGGAGAAAAGTTTCCGACGGCGTTGTTTATGCGGGAAACATATCCGTCGACGGAACGCCTTCCGTCACTGCGCCCGCCGCGGAGAATTTTCAGTCGTTCTTCCCGACGGTGAATTATATAAGCGCCAAGAACGGCAACGCCGCTAATTGGGAATGGTACGAAAATATCCCCGTTTATAAAACCGCTACCGGCAAAACCGAAGGGGAAGCGTTTTATAAAACGACCATGATCGATTATTTCGATCAGTACGCATATTCGATGGTTACCGAGCAAGGCTATACCGTCGAAGAATGTTTCGACGAATTCATCGAAAGGCTTTATACGAGTTATCTGACTGGCGTCGAAGCGGATATATATAAAGCCGGCGGATATATCGAGAACGGCTATAACGGCTGGGGCGTTACCGAATGGAACACCGTTAACAAATCGATATACGATCAGATAGACATGACGCTCGAAGATCTTTACGCGGAGATATCTTCGGACTACGATCAGACGTGGCCGGATATTTCGGAAGGAACGGAAGAAGACACCGAGTATCCCACTCCTCCCGACGAAGACAAGGACGAAGAGTACGAAAAAGATTACGAAGTCTGGCACATAACGCAGGAACCCGAAAGGTGCATAGGAACGTCGAGCGACGCATTGCTCAATTCTTTACAGCGTAAGGGTATGCGTAAATTCGTCGATACGATAGAAGACGTGATAGAGGACGCATACACCGTTTCCGACGCGGAACGCGCGCATTATCTCTCCGAGATAAGCGAAATGAGAGAATTGATTACTTCCGTCGAAGGTATAGACAAGCTTTATATCACGCTTTACAAGTACGACGTCATTTGGTATCTGTACGGGGAATCGGAAGAATACAGCCTTAAAACGAGCGAGCTTAAAGATTATATCGTAAAAGACGTTACCGAGGACGAGGCGGGAGCGCGCGTTGCTTACAATACGGAACTTGCCGCGCAAAAAGCGGAATTTACCGAAGACATCGAAGCGTATTATACCGCGGCAACGGGTAACGAGACCATACTTTATTTCGCGGACGAAGAGATATTCTGGGTAAAACACATTCTTATTCCTTTCTCCGACGAGCAGACCGCCGAGCTTGAAAAGTTCAAGAGCAGCGGAAACAGCGACGCCGATATAGAAAGGAAACGCGAAGAGCTCGGCAGATCCGTCAAGGTTTACAAGCACGTGAACGGCAATGCGGATACGAGCAAAGAATATACCATTTATGAAGCGTGGAGCGATATAAAAGCCAAGATGGACGCGGTAGCGAGCGATCCTTACGCGGCTTCGAGAACGTTCGAAGAGCTCATATACACTTACAATACCGACGACGGCATATTCAATAACGAAATGGGATATGCGGTTACCGCAACGAGCGAAGACGAAGGCGGCGCGGACGAGACCTATATGATAGAGTTTGCGACGGAGTCGCGCGCGCTTTATAAAGCATACAAAAAGGGCACGAGTCTTTACGACTTCAAGGCGAGCGATCCTAACGACGCTTACGAGCTCACCGAGTTCGACGATAAGAACGGAGACGTTGTCAAAGTCGGAAGCATATCGGCGCCCGTGCTTACCGATTACGGCTGGCATATAATGTATCTCAATTTCGTTCCGCGCGCTGGACAGATCCGTTCGTTTGACGAATATCTGACTTCGGGAAGATATACCACGGTGGGATCGTCCTTTATGGCGGATATCACGACCACTCGCGATAATTATTACAATAACCGTATAACCGACGTCGTCGACGGCTATGCAAAGAAAGACGGGCTCATAAAATCGTATATCGAAAGATTCAAGACGAAGCTCAACGAGTATGAAGAGCAGTTTGCGCCCAAAGATACCGAAGAAGATACGGAAGATACCGAAGATACGGAAAGTACTACGGGAACGACTACGGAATAACCGTAAGACGGAAAAGGGAACGGACATTCCGTTCCCTTTTCGGCATTATACCGAAAAAACGCGCAGGCTATGCGCAAACAGGGTGAATAATTATGATAATAAGCAAACTCGCAGGCGCACTGGTCCCTTATACGGCGGGCGAACAACCGGCGGGGAAAACGATAAAACTGAATACGAACGAAAATCCGTATCCGCCGAGCGACGGAGTAACGGAGATATTGCGTACCTTTGACGTATCTCGGTTAAGGCTTTATCCTCAACCCGACGCAGACGCACTCCGCAGCGCGATAGCGCGTTATGAAGGCGTAAACGCGGAAAACATCTTCGTGGGCAACGGAAGCGACGAAGTATTGTCGTTCGCGTTCGCCGCGTTTTTCGGCGGTAACGAGCTTCCCGTGCTGTTCGCCGACGTCACGTATTCTTTTTACAGAATATTCGGTACTCTGTACGGTGTAAAATATAAAGAAATACCCCTTAAAGAAGATTTCAGACTGGATATCGCGAAGTTTAAGAGCGAAAAAGCCGGCGGCGCGGTGATAGCGAACCCCAACGCGCCCACGTCGATGGCGGAAAGCGCGGAAGACGTATTAAGTATAGTGAAAGCGCACTCCGACGTCGCGGTCATAGCGGACGAAGCGTATGCGGATTTTTCCTCGGTACCGTCTCTTACGCCTTACACGCGCGAATATGAAAATCTGCTTGTTGTAAAAACGTTTTCCAAGAGACGCTCATTGGCAGGCGCGCGTTGCGGCTACGCCGTCGGAAACGCCGAGCTGATAAAAACGCTCAGGACGGTAAAAGATTGCTTTAACAGTTATCCGGTCAACGCCGTTACCGCGGCTGTCGCGGAAGCGAGCATAGCGGACGACGCGTATTTCAAAGAATGCACGCGTAAAATAATCGACACGCGCGAGCGAATGACGGCAGGACTGCGCGAGCTCGGGTTCGAGCTTCCTGACAGCGACGCTAATTTCGTATTCGCCGAACACGGCGCTTTCGGCGGCGAGTTTTTGCAAAACGAATTGAGAAAACGCAACATAGTCGTAAGGCGTTTCGGCGGCGAAAGAATAAAAAACCGCCTGCGTATCACGGTGGGAACGGATGAACAGACGGATTTGTTGCTTGCCGCGCTTAAAGATATCGTCAGCGGTCGGTAATTTAGCGTGGTTGAGCCGTCGGCGGCAGCGTTTTGGGCGGGCAACGGTTTATCCGAAACGGGTCGATACTTAATAGTGCGACGGCGACAAAATCACGGCGTAACTTGCGAAAAGGAATATCGGACGCGGCGGCGCGCAAGCGGATATCTGTCTTACAGGTTGCGTTAAATAAAAGGGCTGTTGCATTCGGAAATGCGACAGCCCCTTGCGTTATAGCGGAAAAAATCGGTTTTATTGCGGCACTTTATAAAGCGCAAAGATCTATACGATTAAAGCTAATATAATGATATATGCAGGCTAAACGACAACCGATCGTTTATTTGACGACGGTGCGATTGTCCGCGCGTTTTTCACGGCGCATGAGCGCGAAGGATATGCCGTCGGCAATTTTCCCCGCAAGCGACCAGGCGAGAGCGAGACGCACTTTGTTTAAAGCGTCGGCGCCCAGTCTTTGCGGCGAAACGACGCCCACTACTCCTATGTCTCCGACGGGCGGCAGATTTTTTCCCACGGCGGCGGCAGGTCTCAGCCCGCGCGGTATCACCATGACCGCGCCTACTTCGCTGTCCGTTCCAACCGCGGAATCTATCGCTATAACGAAAGCGCGCGGGTGTTTGCGCTTTATTTCGTCATAGCTTTGAAGCACGTTCATTGCGGTTACGGGCGATGCAAGACTGCCGTAAACGCGTACGCCGCGTTCGGCAAGAATGTGTCCCGCTATCGGACCGGTACAGTCTCCGGTAACTCTGTCGCTGCCTATTGCGAGCACGATTATTTCCGCGTCGTCGGGCAGCAGTCTGCCTACTTTGCAGGCGATGTTTTCGCATTGGTTTCCGCTTATTCTTATTGCGTCGGTCATAACGTCTATTATTGACAGATTATATGCCGTTAAAACGGCGTTATTACAAAAAATAAAAAGCTCGTCATTATCCGCACAAATCCGCGCGATGCTAACCGTCCGCGCGCTTTTTTTGCGTGCAAAAACCGCTTGCCGCGCGTTTTTCAGTCAAAATCCGCCCTGTCGATTCATATATAATATGTAAGTACGGCATTTGACAGCCGCATTTTCAAGGAGAGTTATGATATACGAAAAAAGGTTGCTCGTGCTGATAGGCGGCGCGGGCGGATGTCTGAAAACGGAGCGAACGTCCGGCGGTATCGACTGTCGGCTTACCGGAAACGTGCGCGGAGAATGCGTACTTGCGGTGCGTGCCGGAAACGAGCTTTTTGCGTTCGGCGGTTTTACTTTGCCGCCCGCGTATTCTTTCCGTCTGCCTTCGTCGGTAAAAACCGACGATCTTGTGGCTGTGGTGGGGAATACGGAGGGTAAATTTCTCATGAGCGGCGGTTTTCGCCGTCCGATGCCGTGGCGCGGTAATCTCGAAGACGATCTGCGCCGCGCAATGAAAATGCTCGGTATGACGGGTAACGAAAAGAAAAAGAACATAAACGATTATTTTCTCGACATCATACCCGAGGGCTACGACGACGGTAAAGTGGCGGAAGTCAATTATTATCGATCCAATCTCACTACGGCGGCGGACGGTCGGGAAGCGCCCCGTCCCGTTCCTTTCGAACCTACGGAAGCGAACGCGGTTGCGGATGAGAACGAGTTGCCGCCCGAACCCGCCGCGAGCGTAAAGGAGAGCGCGGCTAAGGATCTGAAACGCGGAAAAGCTTATGATTCATCGGCGGAAAACGACGAGATAGCGGGTACGGTTTCAGGTCTTGCCGAAAACGATTACGGCGTCTCCCGTCATATACCTGAAATGCCGCACGTGACCTTTTACGAAAGCGTAAAAGAACAGGTGGATCGGCTTTTCTCAAATAACGAAAGATACGCTATGCTGGAAAAGCTGTTGCCCGAATCGAAGTGGGTGCGCGTCAATTATGACGAAAAAGGCAGGTATTATCTTGTTGGAACGATAGGCGAACCCGTGAGATATCTTTGTTACGGAGTTCCGGGCGAGTATTCTCCGACGCCGCCTTCCGATCTTGTCGGTTACTGTCAATGGCTTGCGCTGGACGAGAACGATCCGTCAGGCAAGGGATTCTGGATAATGTATCAGGACGGGATCAGCGGAAAAAGCATATTGTGAGAAAACGGGCAAAAGCTTATATTACATAAAAGCGGCGCGCAAGCTTCGAATTTAAGCGAAATACATTTGACTTGAAAAACGCGATATTGTATAATAGAAAGACCGATACTATGCACGATCGCATAAAAGAACTTATGACCCGTTTTGCGGAAAAACAGTTGCGACCGGGGAAGGAAAATGAATGAAAGTATTAGAACTCACAAAACAGTGGCAGTGCGTTAACGAACGCGGCAGGTCTTCCGTGGTTTTTCCTTACGTGTCGCCCTGCTTCGGCAGAGTCGATCTCTCCGTTTTTACGGACGTGACCGCCGCGCGCGCGTTTCTCGACGTAGACGGAGTGAACGGTATAGCGGACGTATATGCCGGCGGAGAGTGTTACGGTATCGTGTCGGGCGGCTGTCGCAAGCTCGTCGATCTCGGCGGCGCGCTCGGAGCGGACGGAATGATAGGTCTGTCGCTTGAAGACGGCGGCGGAGTTACGCGCGGTGTAAAACTGCATTATTCGGATTCGCGCACTTATATCCGACCTTACGGGCTTTTCGTAAAGACGAAGTCCGTCGACGGACAAGGCGCCGAGATAGTCATCGAAGCGGAAATAGACGGCGACGAATACGAAAAACGCAGACTTTCTGTGGAATTCAGCATTATAAACGCGCGCGGAAAACGTTCCTGCCGCAAAAAGAAAAATTTCGTTTATACGGGCGGAGAGAAAACGGTAGCGCTTCCCGTGAAAATGCGCCGCGCTTATCCGTATCTTTCCGACCAGCCTTATATGTACACTCTCAAAGCCGTGCTTAGCGACGGCGACAACGTTCTCGACGAATCGGAAACCGTTTTCGGAATAGTTCCAGCACGGCGCTACGACGTTCCGCTTTTCGGAACCACTCTCTCGCACAGCAACGGATTGTTGGGCGAAATAAGCCATAAGGACGCCGAACGCCGTAAGCTTTCCGCGCTTCGCGATCTTGGTTACAACTGCGTAAGATACGTCGGCTGTCCGAGCGACAGCGCGCTCCGCGTTGCGGACGAGCTCGGGCTTAAAGTCGTTGTGGACATCTTCGACAATTGGACGTATCCGAGAGAAGGCAGCTTTTCGCATATAGCTTTCGCTTACGAAGCGGAAGAAAGAACGGCTACCGCCGTAAGATGCCTCCGCAATCATCCCTGCGTAATAGCGTATTCGGTAGCGAACGGCAATGAAGAGACATACGGCAGACGCGGTTGCGAATACGCCGAAACGGTGGTCGATACGGTGCGCGGATGCGACGGAAGCAGACCTGTGGGGTGCACTTTTAAAAAGCTCGTGCCTACGCGCGGCGAGCTGCTCGCTTGCGGAGTGAGAAAGAGCGACATAAAGGGTAATGATGCCGCGCTCGTCAAGGCGGGCGACGAAGCCGGGCTTCCCGAAAAACTGACTGCCCGTATGGCGGACATGACGGATATTTCCTTGTATTGCGACGAAATCGCAAAAGGGGACAAGCCTTATATAAGAATAGAAAGCTCTGCCGAGACCGCTTTTTCGGCAGTCGAAGAAAAAGAAGACAACGAAAACATGCTCGGCAGCCTGAGCGCAAACGGCATGGATCGTTCGGAACGCGGTTTTACCGTATCCGGTGACGTGGACTTCACGTGTCTGCCTTCGCCCGCGGGACTGTACCGCTCCATGCTCGGCGGCAACGGCGGTACGTTCATGCTTATAGGACAGCAGGGCGCAGGGCTTACCGAAGGCAGGGCTTGCTGGAAAGCCGCGGAAGGCGAAACGGTGAACGTAAAAGTCTTTACGCGCGGCGACGTTGTCGCGTTGTATCTCAACGGATATCTTGTCGGAAGACGTCTCGCAGGAAAGGTAAACAAGCATTACGCTTCTTTCGATGTGGAATATCACGGCGGCACACTCGAAGCGGTGACTTTCCTTCGCGGCAGGGAGTACGACAGAGCGACGCTCGTCACGCCTGCGGCGGCAGCTTCGATAAAGCTGCTTACCGGTTCGCGTAAGATAAGCGCCGACGATTTGTGTTATGTGGACGTATGGGTGCTCGACGGCAACGGAGAGCCCGTTGCGGACTATTGCGGAGACTTTACCGTGAAGTGCGAAGGCGACTGCGAAACGGTAGCGATCGGCAACGAATACGGTTCGTGCGCGGAAGAAGAAGTTTGCACCGTTGTCAACGGGCACGCGCTCATCGTTCTGCGTGCGCGTGAAGCGGGAAAGATAACGCTTAAAGTCACCGGACAGGGTTTGACCTACGGCAGACTTACGGTAACTGCCGTGTGACGGCATAATTTAAGTTTATAATAATATTCTCATATTATATTTATACAAGATAAATACGGAGAAAAAATACAACAATGAAAAAAGTCATCAGAAAGGTTTTCGTGCTCGCATTGGTTCTTATACTCGCGCTCGGCAGTATTACGCTTGCGGCTACGGGTTGCGGAGAAAGCGATACCGAGAGTATCGGCGGCGCGGTCTATTCGAACGGCGGCACTGTCGTCCGTTACGGAGATTACGTATACTTCATCAACGGAGTGCCCGATTATACCGATGAAAACGGCAACACAAATGTTCGCGGAGAAGTGGTCAAAGGAGCGCTCTATCGCGCTAAGATAGCGGATAAACGTCCGGATAACGACGCCGCCGAGCGGGAAGAGATCGCTAAGATAGGCGAAGAAGCGTATGAAAAAACGAACGACGGACTTCAGAGCGTACTCGATTTCGATTACGAGCTTAAAGATTATATACAGCTCGGTCAGTACTCGATAGGCGACGGGGACAAACAGCCCGCGACCAAAGTGGATCCGACTACGGGGCGCGTTCTTCAGAACATTGTACCTTTGAACGATAAAGCAGGCGAATATGCGATAGCCGTAGAACCCGTCGTAAATCTCAAAATAGGAACTTCGGGCTATGACGGCGGATTCTGGATATATGACGGATATATATATTTCGCAAGCCCCGATACCGACCGTGACAAAGACGGTAACGTGCAGTACGAAAAGGCGACTTTTTACAGTTACAGCATAGCGAATGGTTCGCTCAACAAGCTGTATACCACGACGGAAGCCAACGCTTCTATTCCTTACGGATTTTATAAACAGGGCAAATACGTATATCTCGTGACTTACGAGAATTATTACGCCAATTCGGACGACGAAGAGCTCGGCATTAAAACCGGATATATCGTATGCAACGAGATATCGGGCGGCAACGTCAAGCGTACGGAAGAAATAGTCGAAGACGTTACGAGCGTGTATTTCCCCAAGATTGAAAATTACGATCCCGAAAACAATCCCGCAAACACCGCGGAAGACTTTATTTACTATACCCGCGACAATACCCGCACGGGCGACGGTACCGCAACGGGTTCGACTTTGGGAATGATATATCCTTCCGCTATCGACGGCGGCGACAACACTCGTTTCGATATTTCCAAGAGTACCCAGGGCACGATAACCATCGAAGGTATTGCGGGCGGTTATCTGTATTATACGAGAACGCAGTCGAACGGTAAGACCGCGCTTATCTGTGACAGTCTGTATAACGAACTTGTGGATCACGACAAGTCGTATGCCGACAGCCCCGTAAGCGCTCCCATGGAAAACATCGAGTTTACGCTCAGCTCGGATACTTCGGTGTATACCAATATCGTTCCGATAGCCAACGACGCTCCGCTCGAAGAAAAAGATCCCTGCTTCATAGGGGAAAAGTCGGACGGTATTTACCGCGTGAGCGCCGATCATACGTCGACGGGAACGACCATTAATTCCGTGGAAATCAAACTGTATAACGGCGCGTTTACGCTTATGGGACAGTACGACGGCAGGATATACGGAACGGTCACGATAGGAAGCGAAGAATCCGAAGAAGAGGAAGGATCTTCCACGACATGGTTCTGCTCGGCGTCGTCCTTCGAATCTTTCGACAATCAGACGCTTACTCCGATAAGCGTGATTTATGCGCCCGACGTGGGAAATTATTCGCTTGATTTCTTTACTCTTGACTTTTCGACGGCAGAAGGCGACGCTGCGGACACTACCGAGACTTACGTCGCGTTCTTCTCGGATTATACTACGCTTGCGACCGATTACATGATGATCAACAAGACCAACGGCGCATGGCGTACCCGCGCGGACGTAAAGCTCGGCGAAGTGCATTTTACGGAAAAAACGCCTATCGTATGTTACGATCATAACTGTCTCAATCCCAATCACGATCATTCCGCTTGGGACGATTACAGCGAGGACGAAGAAGAAGGCGAAGGCACTACCGACGACGGTACCGGCGATATCGTGATGTAACGCGAAAAAATATCGCTCAAGGTGTTAAAATATAAAAAATCGCTTGACAAAGCCGATATAATATAATAAAATATTAAAGATTTTGTAAAAACACGAAACCGACATGCCCCGTCGGTTTTCGTGGGCTTATGCGGCGGCGTAGCGTGAAATGCGCCGCACGCGCGAAAAGGAAAGAAAAATGGCAAAGAAAACCACGGAAAAGCCCGCAGCCGTCGTTAAAGCGGCAAGACCGGGAAAAACGGTCATGGCGACCAAAGACGTTGCAAAAAAAGATACCGTTGCGTATGTTGAAAGCAAATGGTATATTGCGGACGGTGAAGGCGTAGCGCTCGGAAGACTTGCAAGCCAGGTGGCGGCAGTGCTTCGCGGAAAGAACAAACCGCTTTTCACTCCCAACGTAGATTGCGGCGATCACGTTATCGTAATAAACAGCGATAAGGTCATCCTTACGGGCAAGAAGCTTGAACAGAAGATGAAGAGAACCCACTCCGGCTATATGGGCGGACTTAAAGAGAAGAGCTATAAAGAATATATGGCTAACTCGTCCGACGAAGCCGTGTACGACGCGGTCAAGGGAATGCTTCCCAAGAATGCGCTCGGCAGAAAAATGCTCAAGAAACTTCGCGTTTACAAGGACGCTCAGCACGGACACGAGGCGCAGAAGCCCGAAACGTTGCAGCTCGTTAAATAAGGAGATACCCCATGGCAACCAAGAATACGAAGAAAAAATTACAGTTTTGGGGAACGGGTCGTCGTAAAAAGGCGGTAGCCCGCGTTCGCCTTATGCCCGGAAGCGGCACCATTCAGATAAACAAGCGCGATCTTGACAGCTATTTCGGTCTCGAAACGCTTAAACTCATTGTAAACCAGCCCCTTGTGCTCACCGAAATGACGGGCAAACTCGATATATTCGTGAATGTCTGCGGCGGCGGCACTACCGGTCAGGCAGGCGCTATCCGTCACGGTATCGCGCGCGCTCTCGTCGAATTCGACGAGGCGAACAAACCCGCGCTCAAAAAAGCAGGTTTCCTTACCCGTGACCCCCGTATGAAGGAGAGAAAGAAGTACGGTCTTAAAAAAGCCCGCAAAGCTCCTCAGTTCTCCAAGAGATAATTTCATGCGATTGTGCAAACGGTCCGTGCGAAAAACGCGCGGATCGTTTTTATGTTTATTCCTTTGCGGTCGGTAGTCGGGAGACGGGCGGGTCGGCTACGTTCATTCGTGCGGATAACGTTTAAAAACGGTTATCGGGAGCGAGAGACAATAAAATTAACGGGCGAGCGGTTTGAAAGCGAAATAAAGCGACAAAAATCGTACAAACTACATTCGTGAAAAAATTTTTAAGTTCCGCGGCTTTTTTGGCTGCGGCAGGATTGCTTGCAAAACTTCTCGGGGCTTTTCATAAGGTCCCGCTTATCGGTGTGCTCGGCGCGGAAGGGACGGGGCTTTATCAGCTCGTGTTTCCCATGTATACCGTGCTTCTCACCTTATCGGGCGGCGGAATTCCGCAGGCGGTATCGCGCGCGGCGGCGCGGGAAAACGCATTGGGCGGAAACGTGCGCAGCGTTCTCAAAGCCGCTTTGCTTTCCATGACGGCGGTAGGCTTGCTCGGCGGCGCGTTGCTTGCGCTCGGCGGCGGGGCTGTCGCGCGTTTACAGGGTAACGAAATGGCGGCTTTGTCTTACGTCGCGCTTTCTCCGGCGGTGCTTTTTTCCGGACTTATCGCCGCTATGCGCGGTTATTGGCAGGGGAAAAACAATATGTTCCCGACTGCCGTGAGTCAGCTTTGCGAACAAGCCGTAAAGCTTGTAGCGGGGTTGTCGCTCGCTTCGTATCTTATGCGTTACGGCGTATCGTACGGCGTAATGGGCGCGATACTCGGTATAACTCTGAGCGAAGCGGTAACGGCTTTGGCGCTCGGACTTGCGTTGCTTTTCGGGCGCAGAACGGACGGAACGAACCGCAAGCTTATGCCGCTTATGGCAGAAATAGGTAAAGACGCGCTGCCGATAGGTTTGGGATCGCTCGTGTTACCGCTGTTGCAATTGATAGACAGCGTGCTTATCGTAAACCTGCTTGTAATGCGCGGCGCGGACGTTACGACGGCAACCTCTTTGTTCGGAATAGCGACGGCGCCCGTCGGCGCAATAGCCAATCTTCCGCCCGTATTCACCGCAGCTGTCGCAAGCGCGCTCATGCCTGTTTTGGCGGCGGAATTCGGTAAAGGGCAGAGCGCGGAAAAACAAATTTCGGACGCGTTCATATTCTGTTGGTTCGTCGGTATTTGCGGAGCGACGATGATTTTCGTTTTCGCGAAAGAGATACTCGCCATGCTGTACTCGGGCGGTCTGACGGTCGCGCAGGCGTCAATCGCAGTGGCGGTAATGCGCATAAACGGTATAGGCGTTATATACGTCTGTTGCATGCAGACCGTGTGCACGGTTTTACAGGCGCGCGGAAAAGCCTTTCTGCCCGCGGTAAATCTGCTCGTGGCGGGAGTGCTGAAAGTGGTACTTACCGTCGCGCTGACTCTTCTTGTCGGAGTGCTCGGCAGCGCGATATCCACGGTCGCGGCTTACGCGCTTGCTTTTGCGCTCGACGTTTTTGCCGCGCGTAAATATATCGGCAGAATACCTAACCGCCCTTTATTGTATTGCACGCTTGCCGCGGCGGCAGGCGGAGCGGCGGGCGGCGCCGCAAGACTGCTTCCGATAACCGGAAGATTGGCAAGATGCTTCGTCGGCGGCGGAGTGTTTGCGCTTGCCGTGTTAGCGGTGCTTTCCGCGACCAACTCTTTCGGTATGATACAGCGCGCGGAAAAAGCGCTGGGAACATTAAGGAGCGTGTTGAAAAGACCGGGCAGAACGCGCTAGATAAAGTCGTATAATGAAATTATGTCGCTTAAAAAACAGAAAAGTATTGACAAATCGGTCAACTTAAACTATAATTAATTATAATATGTTTTTGTACGAGTTCGATCTGTTCGGAATATTATATACGGTTGCGACCGCCGCGCTTTCGATATTGCTGATTGTAGCGTCGGTGGTTTTTGCCGTGCGGAAAAGCAGTCGCGGCGGCGCTACGATAGCGTTCCGCGTGCTCGATATTATTCTGTTCGTTTTGCTCTGCGTCTTATGGGTACTGTTTGCTTTTTCGAAGGCAGGTTGGGATAAATTCAACGTTTCCGCGGATCTGAACGGCGCGCTCGTGATATCCGTCGGTACGGGTTCTTTCGCAGTACCGTTTATCGGCGAAATTGTTTATGTCTGGAGCACCGTTCTCGGCATACTTCTTTTATCGTTAGTTACGTTACTTTCGGTACTCTCTTTTGTTTTTTCTTTTGTTTTTCGTCGTCCCGCGCGCAAGTGCGAGGAAAACGACGGTATGCCTTCCGCTGACGAATACTATGACGAAAGCACGCCTTCGGTAAATTTCATGCCCGCGTCCGAAATCGCCACGGAAGAAACGGAAACTCCCGTCGCTCAGAACGTTACGGAAGAAGTGGCGGAAACTCCCGCACCCGAAAGCATTACCGAAGAAACTGAAATCTCCGTCGCTCAGGACACGGCGGAAGAAACGGACGTTCCCGCAGTTCAGAACGTTACGGAAGAAACGGAAACTCCCGCACCCGAAAACACTATTGAAGAAACGGTAACTCCCGCGCCCGAAAGCGCAACGGAAG
>CALWBH010000146.1 GCA_944376015.1 uncultured Clostridia bacterium | reverse complement strand
TGTAAGCGCGTTGTATCCGTTGGGGGATATTCGTAGCAACGCGCTCGATAATTTTGCGGCGGCAGTGGATTTTATCGAAAACGCGGGCATTAAAGGCGTTTACGCGTCGTTCAAAAACCCGGGCGAGCAATGCAAAATACATCTTGCAAGCCGTATCGTAGAACCCGACCAGCTCAGCGGAAAACTTCGCAGTCTGCAGGACGCGCATTTCGGAGAAATTACGAAGGGCGAGTTTGTTCATAACGAAAACGCGCTCAATCCCACGGTCGAAAGAGTAATCGCCAACGCCCCCGCGCATGCGGAAGAAGACTATTTGCTTTGCGGCGATATAGTAACCGTATCTGCCCGCGCGTTGCTTGATTTTTCGTTTTACCGTTTTTCGCAAAAAATTCCGAAAGCGGTGATTGTGCGCCTTTATCACAGCGGAACGGCATGCACTGCGGGGGAGAACACGAATATCGTCGGGTTTATTGATTATTGCCGCTCGCGCGGCGCCGAAGTCATACTTTCGCCTGTTGACAGCAGTGCCGATATTTACGCGGGTATGCTTGGGGTGAAAGAAAAATGTATTTTCGCTTACGATATGAGCTATGAAATGACCGTCGTTAAGGTAATGCTCGCGCTCGGCTCGGGCAGACCTATCCGCACCCTGCTCGACGAAAATCGCTTTTTCGAAAAGGTATATTAAGGCGTATTGCCGACGAAAGCACGGAGCGCCGTTCGACTGACGGAAACTCATTGCTTTCGGGCATAGCGGAGGATCGTTATTGCATTAAGCCATATATTTAACGTATTTAAAAGTTAATGTATAAAAAACAAAGGCCTCTCTTTTAAAGCTTAAATTTAGTCATAAAAATACCGAACGACTGTTAGTCATTCGGTAATTTTTTTGCGTTTAGCGTATAATGATATACGAATAAAATAAAAAACATAGGAAGGTTAGAGCATTATTTTCTTCTTATGTCATACGGAAAGCTTATAGCATTGAAAAAAATCATACGCCAATCATTTGCTCTTAGGAGTTAAATATAGCTGTCCGTCTTCAATAGTCATTATATCGCTTAAATCTTCAGAATAATTTAACCCGCAATCGTCAATGGCTGCGATTATATCTTCTTCGGAAATTACATTAAACAATTCGTGGACATTTTTAACTCTTTTAACGATATGACAGTTTTCATCGTAAATGTCAATCCAATCGCTGTATGCTATGATTCCGCGTGTTTTTCCGTCTTTGCATTCAAAGTCGATTTCAGGTTCCCAACCATATTGAATCATAAGATTTAAATTATAAACAAATCTTTGTTTATTAAATGTTGCGTTTTTTTTCATTCCCGCTTTTCCCCTTAACGAATTGTAAAAAAAGTCTAACACAAAGCACTGAAAATGTCAATGCTCAATCTTTATAGTAAAATCCGCCGGCTACGCAATCGCAGATTGCTTGCCCGCTCGGGGAAAACACAGTGTGTTTTCTGATCCCTTGCCCCCGGTCGCAATTATAAATTGCTCCCCGCTACGCTAAAAACAGGACATTTAGTCCTGTTTTCTTAACGCTTCGCGCCTTCTTAAGGTTCAACTCACGTCAAAGAAAAATGCCGAACGACTATTGCCATTCGGTATTTTTGGTGCGGTTGACAGGAGTTGAACCTGCACGACTCTCATCACTAGAACCTGAATCTAGCGCGTCTGCCAATTCCGCCACAACCGCAAAAATCTATTGAAGTATAACACAAGTTTTCCCGGTTGTCAATCGTAAAGCGGGGGATTGCTTTCTTTTTTTATCCGCGTTTTTCCGTTGCGTATATCGCGTATATTTTTTTGCTTTTCAGGCAAAAATTTTTTTGAAAAATTTTAATAAAAACGCTTGACAATATAAATATAAGTGCTATAATATTAGCACTCTCAATAAGAGAGTGCTAACAATCGACACGATAAAGTGCTAATATAAATTCGGAGGTAAAGAACTATGAAAAACGAACTTGGCAGATTGAACGACGGTTTTATGGATTACGACTTCTTCGACGAAGCCTTACAGGATCTTTTCCCTGCGTTGCGCGGCGAGCGGCGTCACTCCGGTTACGGTTATATGAGAACGGACATAAAGGAAAACGATAAAGGCTACGTAATGGAAGTGGAGCTTCCGGGACTCGAAAAGAAGGATATTTCCGTTGACGTAAAGGACGGATACCTCAATATATGCGCGGTGAAATCGGAAGCGGAGAAGAGCAGGAAAGAGAATTACATTCGCAGGGAACGCAGTTTTTCTTGCAGGCGCAGTTATTATGTCGGCGACATTCGCAAAGAAGACATAAAGGCTAAATACGATAACGGTATACTTACGATATCCATACCTAAGGAGCAACGCGCTTTGGAATCCGGTCATAAAATAGATATCGAATAAGGACGAGACAAAAGAGCGGAGAAAACGAAAAATTTTCTCCGCTCTTACATGTTGACATTTTTACCTTAGCGGAATATAATAATGTAAAGAAAAATCAAGGAGTTTACGATGAAAGTACGTTATAACGACGACAAAGAACTTGTCGCTCAGATAAAAGAAGGATTGAAGGCTAAAGACGGTTACTGTCCTTGCAGACTGGAAAAGACTCCCGAAAATAAATGTATGTGCAAGGAATTCCGCGATCAGATAGCAGACCCTGATTTTGAGGGTTACTGTCACTGTATGTTGTACTACAAAGAGAAGTGAGCATTGAAATATCGTTCCCCGGAAGGGGATGCCGGCGTTAAGCTTATAGTAATTTTAATTCGTATATCCGCTTTGTATAAATAAAATATCGTAATATAATCGATGCTTTTCTGCTATAAAGCACGGGGCTGTTGCATTCTTTAACGCAACAACCCCGTTTTGTAAGTATTAAAGCTAATCGTTTTGTATGTCCGCCGTATCGTCGGCTTTGCCGGAAGCGAACAGTTTTCGGGAAAACGGTTTCATGAATCTGTTAAGCTGTCTGGCTATTAGTCCGACGAACACCGCCGTAGCAAGCGTACCTTCGCGCACGCCTTGTACGTTATGAAAAAATATGAGAGAAATAACGACTGCCGTAAGCACCATTCCGAGATCGCATATAACCTTCATATATCCGAAACGGACGGGAACCACTTGACAGAACGCAAGGACAAGCCCTTCTCCCGCAAGAGTTATGAGTCCGGCATTGACTTCCATACTGACGCCGAAAGCAAGTATTATTATGCCGGCGAGACAAAGCAGCCATTTTTGCCAATAAGCGTTAAGCATTATGCCGTCCACGCAAAAAAGCGCGAAATCGTTAAGAAATCCGAAAACTATGCATACGGGAATCTGAAGCAGTAAATATACTCTGAATTTTTTTCGTAATATCGCTATTTGCAAAAGTACGAGTAGCGTGTTGAAAATTATTGTCGTCACTCCGACGGACAGCCCCGTCACCAAATTGAGCACATAAGGCGTGCTCGATATGGGCGACGTACCGAGTTCCGCTTTTATGGAAAGCGCGATCGCGTAGGACATTACGACTAATCCCACGCACAGGAAAATCGATCTTTTTATGTATGACAGTACCACAGCGCCTGTTACTTTTTTGCGGCGCTCAGCCGATGTATTCCGCTCGGTTTCGGGTGCGCCGTTATCCGTTGTTTCGTTCGGAGTCGGAATATCTTGTCGTTCGTTAATTGTCATTATTACTCCTTTTCGCAATCGAGATTGGCGCATATCTTTTCCAGGACTTCGCTCGCTACGGCGATATCTTTCGCGTCTATACCTTTTAACGCCTTATTGTCTGCGGCGTTAAAAATATTTATAGCGTTTTTTGCGGCGATTCTGCCTTTATCGGTAAGCGCGACGATAATTGCTCGCTTGTCTTCGCTTTTACGTTCGCGCGCGATAAGCCCTTGCGTTTCCATTCGCATGAGTACCGTTCCCGCGGTGGCGGGTTCTATGCCGCTGCCGGCGGCAATCGTTTTTTGGTCGGAACTTCCGTGCCTGTAGAGGTATTCCAACAGCTTCGGCTGTCCCATACTCAATCCTTTTGCCGCGGCGTCCGCAAGCACCGTTTTGCGCATGGCGGAGTCGGCGCGTATCAACAATCTGTGCATTTCAGTCATATTTGCTCCGAATTAATAAGAATTCTTATTAATTTTAGTTTACACCCGTTTGCGGCATAGGTCAAGAAAAAACAGCGTACGTTACTGTCCGAAGATTGTAATATTCTGCTTTTTACGCGGGTAAGGGCATACGAGAACCGTCGGGTAGAGCGCGGGCAGGCAAAAAAGCAAGGTGTATGTAAAAAAATTTGTTTTTATATATTGACGACCGAAAGATATTATGATATAAATGTAATGGTATGGACAGGACGAGTAAGACCGTTAATATTGCGATAGTGGAAGACGACAAAAACGCCGCCGATCGTCTTTTGAGTATGCTTGACAAATACGGGGCGGAGAACGGGCTTGTTATAAACAAACGTTGTTTCGGATATTCCACGGCATTTCTCGAAAACTACACCGCAGGGTACGACATTGTTTTTATGGACATAGTGTTGCCCGATATGGACGGAATGACCGCGGCGAAGAAGCTCAGAGAAAAGGATAAATCGGTCGTGCTTGTCTTTGCAACCAATATGTCGCAATATGCCATAAACGGTTACGAAGTCGGAGCGGCGGATTTTATAGTCAAGCCTTTCGAGTATGCGCATTTCGCGATAAAAATGGAACGGATCGTCAGCCGTCTGAATATACGCGACTTGATAATACCGGTCAAAACGTCCGATTCTTTGATATCCATAGCCGCTTCCGATCTCAAATATGTGGAAGTAAGCGGACACGAGCTCATATATCATACCATACACGGCAATTACACTACGTACGGCAGTTTGTACAAAGTCGAACGGAGACTGTCGGAAATGCATTTCGTACGCTGCAACAATTATTATCTCGTTAATCCGCGTTATGTGGAATCGATAAGCAACAGTACCGCTATCGTGGGCGGCGACGAACTCGGTATATCTTACGCGAAGCGAAAAGCTTTTCGCAAAGCGGTAGTCGAGTATCTCGGGGGACTCATCTGATGTACGAATTCACCGCTTTTTATTTATATAAATCGATTTTCATGGTGGAATTGCTGGTCGCCGAACTTTTGATGTGCATAGGGTTAAAGCGCCGCCCTTTATTCGCATTGCGGTATTCGTTGTGTTGCGCAGGGTGTATAGGCATTGCCTTTGCCATTCCCGTAGCGGCGTATAACGCATTATACTGTTCGTTCGTCTTTATGCTAATGTTCGCGGTATCATTGTCCACGCTCAAAATATGTTATGAACTCAACTGGGTGTCCGTCGTTTTCCGCGGCGTCGCGGCTTATACCACTCAGCATATAGCATATCAGACGTTCGATCTCGGAATGATGACGCTCAGCCTTGCGTTCGGACAGGACGTGTTCACGGGCGGGGCATACGGTAGCGGAAGCGTGAGCGAATATCTGCCCGTTATAATGTACAGAGCGGGCGCGCAGTCGTTAGCGAGCGAGTCTCCCATGCGGTACGAATTGCTTACGCTTTTCGGCTATTGTCTTTACGGAATTGTTTATTTATTATTGTACATCTTGAGCTACCGTTTCGTATCGTCGCGGCTCAAAAGCAGCGATAAATTCGAATTGAAAAACTCTTCCATGTTCGTATTCGTCGTGCTGTTCGTGCTTTTCAACGTCATTATAACTTCGGTGGTGACTTATTATACCGGCGGCTCCGCAAACGTCTTGTACACGTATTTATTGTCATTCTACAATATTACGTGCTGTCTGTTCACGTTTTACCTGATGTTCGAAGTCATATTCAAAAAGCAGCTTGAACGCGGTTATACGATTGCGAACAGACTGCTTAAACAGGCGGAAGAGCAGTATGCGCTCGCAAAAGAAAACATCGAGCTGATAAATCTGAAATGTCACGACCTTAAACACCAGATACGAGAAATAGGCAACGCTTCCGTCGGAAAGGACGCTATAAAAGAAATAGAAAAAATGATCTCCATTTATGACGCCGGCATACGAACGGGAAACGAAGCGCTCGACATAATCCTTACCGAGAAGAGCTTATACTGCAACAACAGGAATATAAAACTTTATTGCATTGCCGACGGATCTCTGCTGAAATTTATGTCCGATCCCGATCTGTATTCGTTGTTCGGCAACTTGTTGGACAATGCGATAGAAGCGGTGGAGCATCTTTCCGAAGAAAAGCGTTTTATCAATCTCTTGGTACGCTCCGTCAACGGGTTTACTCAGGTAAACACGAGCAATTGTCTGTCTCGCGAGCTTGACTTTTCCGACGGACTGCCGAGCACTACGAAATCGGACAAGGATTCGCACGGCTACGGAATGAAAAGCATACGGCTTATTTGCCGTAAGTACGACGGAGAGTTTGAAATAAAAACCACAGGCGGTATGTTCGAAGTCAATATAATTTTCATGCGGTGAATCCGATTTACGATACCGTACGCTCGATAAAAGCGTACGGTAATTTTAAAAAAATGCTAAAATTTTATTTTTCTATTGCAATATACGTTTTGTTATGGTATAATACTTGAAGTGAATGACCGTTTAATAAATAAGACGCGTCGAGACGATTAAAATCGTAAGGAGGGTGAAACAATGAGTGAGTATTACAATAACGGTAACGGTTACTCCGAGTTTTACCGTTCCGAAGAATACAATACATACCCAAAAGAATCCAACGTATACGAAACGAAAAATATAACGGAATATAACGACGAAGCAAAAAGCGAATCGTCGTCAACCGTCGCCGAAAAAAAGAAAAATTTACTTACGAACGGAATGTTGGCGGCGGTCGGAGGCGTCGTCGGGACTACCGTCATTACGGCGACGGTATTCGTGATGGCTGTATTGCAGGTGACGGTATTGTCGTTTGCGGTTACCATGAGAAGCATAAGCGTCGATTTTAAAATAGAGAACGCTTCGGGATCGGTATTGACGGCGTATCTTACGGGCGAAAGCGGGGAATACAGCGCTCCCATAGAATTGACGGACGGGAATTGTAACGTTTATTTCGATTCGCTCGTACCCGATTCCGTATACAAACTTGAAATACGTGACGAAGAAAATAACGTGCACTACACCGGAAAGTACGTGACGGAAGCGTTTTTCCCGGATATGGTCACGCTTGTTACGGAAACCGAAATAACTATGGAATTCATTGTGATTAATCCCGACGGCTTGGATTTTACGGTCGGGATAGACGGGTGCGACGAGCCGCGCGAATTTTATACTTTGTCTGAAATCGGGGAAACGACGGCGGTTTTCGACATGCTCGAACCGGGGGGCGATTATGCCGTGTGCATAGTGGGTTCGGACGGCGAATGCTATTTTTACCGTGAGTTAACGACGCGTGCAATAGCAGAACCGTTGATTTGCGACGTTACTATTATGGCGTACAGCTCGATAAACCTTCGCTTTCATTCCGCGCAGCTCGGCAATAAGACTTTTGACATATACGTAGACAACGAAGATATAAATTATGAAATATCATATGAAAACAGCGAATGCTATCTCGAAGGATTTTTGAGCGGACAGACTGTTATCATTGAAGCGAAAGACGCTTTGACGCAGGAACTCAGGATGTGGTTAAAAGTGAAAATTCCGACACCTCAGGCAATGTAGTATTGTGACATATAAAAAATTATCGCCGACAAGGAGAACATGATGACAAAAAAGAAAGAGAAGAAAAGCCCTAAGATGAGCGGCAGAGCTATCGCGGCATTAATAATCAAAATATTTTTTCTGACTGTCGCGCTTGCGTACTTCGTATTACTTATAGCCGGCAGATGGATGTTTCCGAGCGGTAACTTCTTTTATATCGGTATAAACATCTTCGATACCGTTTCGGAAGGGCCTAACGTATGGTTAAGATCTGTAAGTTACATGATCTTTTTGCTCACCGTTTCTTTTGTCGTCAGATTCGTGCTTAAACAATTGGCGCGGTTGCTTACGCGCGGTAGAGCGCTTATAGATCTGCTGTGCAGCTTCATAAAATACATAGCCGTTATAGTGTTGATCTTCGCGGTGCTTAAAGTATGGGGCGTCAATACGACGGCGCTTCTTGCAGGTATCGGAATACTGAGTCTTATCGTCGGTCTCGGCGCGCAACCGCTCATCGAAGACATAATAGCCGGTTTGTTCATTGTTTTCGAGCGCGTGTTCGACGTGGGCGACATAATAGTCGTTGACGGTTTCCGCGGTACCGTAAAAGAGATAGGCATACGCACCACGCAGATAGAGGACGCCGGCGGCGACATAAAAGTCGTCAATAATTCCGATATACGTACGCTTATAAATATGACGAGCCAGCTTTCTCTCGCGGTAAGCGAGGTAGACGTCGAATACGGCGAATCGCTCGAACGGATAGAGCTCGTGATAAAAAAGAATCTCGATATGATACGCAGACACGTTCCCGATATCGTGGAAGGTCCGTTCTATCTCGGCGTATCCAAGCTCGGAGCGTCAGGCGTAACCTTGCGCTTTACCGCAAAGTGTCCGGAATTACAGAAGTTCCAGGTCGAAAGAGACATAAACAGAGAATTGAAACTTCTGTTTGATAAAAACGATATCAATATCCCGTTCACGCAGGTGGTCATTCACGAAGCGAAACCGAAAAGACGCAGAGCGGTACGTGTGGTCGATGCGAAAAAAGCAAGCAAATTCGTAAAAAAACAGCGTAAACGCACGAAAGGATTGGATGATTCTGAAAACTGATATTTTAAAAAAACCGTTACAAAATTCGGCGCATTGCCAATGCAGTGCGCCGGATTCGTTTGTTGACATCGTGCGCGGATTGTGATAAACTGAAAACGTGAACAAAAGACTTTTTAAACATATATCCGCGACTTTTGCCGTCGTATTTACCGCCGCTTGCGTTTTGGTTTTCGCGGGCTGTTCTTCGAGCGCTAAGCGATACGATATGATGGGGTACTTCGGCACTTATTCGTCGTTTGTGGTTGGCAATTACAATGAGGTTTCCGAAAACGCGGATAGCGCCGCAAAGGAGATCGAAGCGCTTCTTTCCGCCGTGGAGAGCGCCATCGGAGCGACCGTCGACGATTCGGACGTAGCGCGTTTCAATGCCGCGGGCGCAGGCGAAAAACTGGAAATAACGCGGATTACTTACGAAGTAATGTCGCTCGCCGCCGAAATGTACGAAAAGACGGACGGATACTATAATCCGGCAGTCGGCAACCTGGTCGATCTGTGGGGATTTACGCCGCGTTTCGACGATCCCGATTACGCTCCGTCCGAACCTTACGACAGACCTGCGGGAGAACCGCTACCCGACGAAAAATACATAGAAGCGTTTTCTTCCGACGGGATAACCGATTTCGGCGCCGTCGAACTTATTAAAGATAACGGCAGATATTATGCGGTAAAACCCAATGCGACCGTGACCGTCGAAAAAACTTATTCGATGAATATCGATCTCGGCGGGATAGGAAAAGGATACGCGGCGGACGAGTGTGCGAAAATACTTTCAAAGTACGGCTTGAAAAAATCGTATGTAAGTATAGGTACAAGCTCTTTGTATCTTGCAGAGAGCGAAAAGACTGCTAAGGGCGCGCCGAATAAGAATATGTACGAAGTAAAACTCACGCATCCGCGCGAAAGCAAAGAATATCTTTCCGTTTACGCCTGTAACGTTGCGGCAAGCACCAGCGGCGATTATGAAAAGTTTTTTATTTATGACGGGGTGCGTTACTCGCATCTTATAAATCCTTTCGACGGCAGACCGACGGACAGCGGTTTTGTTACGGGCTCGGTATTCGGAGAAAGCGCGGCGGAAGGCGACGCGCTTACTACCGCGCTTGCCGTAATGGAAAAACAAGCCGCCATAAGTTATGCGAGCGAAAGCGGGTATAAGTACGCGTTGCTTTACGAAGAAAACGGCGGATACGCGCTTTACACCAATATGGACGAGAGCGAATACGCGCTTCACGACGGCAGAATAGAAGAAATAAGGGAATACAGTATTGATTAAAGAGACGGAATACGTGCGAAACGGCAAACCTTTCCGACCGGCGGATCTCGCGGTATACGGCGTCATCGCCGTTGTTATCGCGGCGCTGTTTTTGGCGTTTGCGGTTTTTAAGAGCGAAGGGGACGCGACAGAAATAATAGCCGAATCGAACGGCGAGCGCGTTTTCGTGTATTCTTTTGCGGACGGCAGTCTTATTCTCAACGAAAACTTTTCAGGGTTAGTCGCAAAAGACGTTAAAGACGGCGTTTATACCGTCGTTATATATACCGATAAAGAAAAGACGGCGTTTAATACCGTGATAATAGAGCGCGACGGTACAACATACGTCAGCGACGCCGATTGCAGCCGTCGTAAGGACTGTACGCACATGAAAGCGATAGACGAAAGCGGCGGCACTATCGTATGTGTGCCGCACGGGCTTAAAATTTATGCGACGGGCGATTATTCTCCCACACTCGGCTGAACGTAGCCGCCAAGCTCGGACGATAAAAGAAGGGACTGTTGCATTTCTAATGCAACAGTCCCTTGCGTTATAGTAAAAGTATCGGATTTATTATACGGTTTATAAAACACACAAAGGGTTATACGAATTAAAGCTAATATGAAACCGTATTACGTCTATGCGGCAGACGGCAACCCCTTTGCATAACCGTCTTTATTCGTCGTTTTCGGTTTTCTTTCTGCGTTCCGCTCTGATTTTGATGACCTTTCTCGGGCATTTGGATACGCACGTGAAGCAACCCGTACATTTCGAATAATCGATACGCGGAATGTTGTCCGTCATCGTTATAGCGTTTTCGGGACAGTTTTTAACGCAAAGTCCGCAGCTTATGCAACCCGACTTGCACATATTGATAACGTCTTTGCCCTTGCAGTGCGATGAGCAGGCGACGTATACAGGAGCGGTCACGGGAACTCTCTCTATAAGATGCTTCGGACAGGCGAGAATACAATTACCGCAGGATATACAGGCGTCGGGATCGACGTACGACACATTGTCGTGAATGGAAATAGCGTGCTCGGGGCAGGAGGCGAGACAGGTGCCGAACCCCAGACAACCGTCGTCGCAGAGCTTTGCGCCTTTAAAAAGCTGAGCTTCGTAAACGCAGGTATTTATTCCGCTGTACTTGTAAAGATCGACCGCGTTTTTACCGCCGCTACACATTACGCAGGCAACGGTCGGTTCTTCGTCTCCCGCTTCGATTCCGAGTATGCCCGCGATCTCGCGTTTGTTTTCCGCACTCGTAACGTGACAGTCGGACAGCGAGCATTGACCTTTGCACAGCTTTTCCGCAAAGCCCGCGCAACCCGAACAGCCGCAACCGCCGCAGTTCGCACCCGCGAGCTTTTCAAGCACCTTTTCGAGTTTTTCGTCGGTGTCTATTTTACATATTTTGCTTACAACGAGTATAAGTATTGTCAAAACGAGCGCGACCGCGCTGAATATACCGATGACGATACCTATCGTTTGCAATGTTTTTACAGTGATTTCGCAGACCATATCAACCCCCGAGCGGTACAAACACATAGAATGCCATTGCTATAAAAGCGGCGGTGACCATCGTTATAGGGAAGCCTTGGAGCGCTTTGGGAAGATTGAGATGGTTTATCTTTTCGCGCATACCGCTCATTATCACCATTGCCAGCATGAATCCGAGACCGCCTGCGAGCGCATAGATCACCGAAAAACCGAAATTCATTTCCACACCGGCTATGACCGCGCGTTCCCACGTTCCGCTTACAAGCGCGTTGGACGTTATCTCGCACACCGCAAGCACGGCGCAGTTAGTGGTTATAAGCGGCAGATAAATGCCCATTGCGTTGTAAAGCGTGGGAGAAAATTTCTTTATTATTTTTTCCAGCATCTGCACGAGCGCGGCTATAACGAATATAAAGACGAGTATTTCGAGGAAACGTATGTCCAGCTTAACCAGCAGCATATAAATCGGGTACGTTATCATCGTGGCGATGACCATTACGACGGTGACTGCCACACCCATTCCCACGGCGCTTGACGTTTGCTTGGATACGCCGAGAAAAGGGCAGATGCCGTAAGTCTGAGAGAACACGAAGTTATTGGCGAGACCCGCCGAGATTACTACGGAAATTATCATCGAAAACATAATATCACTCCTTTCCTTCCAGGACATCCGCGTGCAACAGTCTTGCTTTTTTGATCCTTCTGGATCTTTGCACGCAATCGATAATATAAACGAACAGCGCTATACATAATCCGTAGACGATGAACGCGCCCATCGGCATCGAGAAGAAAGATATTTTGAAACTCATTATTTGCAGTCCGAATATCGAACCCGCGCCGAGAAATTCGCGTATTATGCCCATTATTACGAGCGCGAACATAAAGCCCGCTCCGGTAAATATGCCGTCGAGCATGGAATCCACTACCTTGTTTTTGCTTGCGAACGCTTCCGCTCTGCCGAGTATTATGCAGTTGACGACGATAAGCGGCAGGAAAGTTCCCATCGACGAATAAAGATCGGGTATCATTTTGTTAAGGAACAGTTTGAGTATCGTGACCAGCGTTGCGATAATAACTATGTAAGCGGGGATACGTACGGTGTTGGGAATAATCTTTCTGAGCGCCGATATTATTATATTGCTGAGCGTGAGCACGAAAATTACCGAAACTCCCATTCCGAATGCGTCCAGAGCTTTGCTCGTCATCGCAAGAGTAGGGCAGGTGCCGAGTACCAGCATAAACGTCGGATTATCGAATATCAATCCGTTAAGAGCTATTTTTCCGATCCTGTTTTTCATTCGACGTCCTCCTTCGCGTATTCCCGCACGAAATCCATCGCGCCGTTTACCGCGGCGTTTACCGCTTTTGAAGTATATGTCGCTCCGGCGGCGAGCGCTTCGTTTGCGTCCGTCGTATCTTCGGCGGACATCTTAACGTTGGAAAAATGTCCTCCGCCCGTTACTATGTCGCCGTACTTTTCCGAAGAATATTCCGCGAGATAAGCTTCGCTGATCGAGCCGATCAGGGTTTGCGACGAATCGTAGCTGTCCACTATTATTTTATTTATTGCGGCAAGCGCTCCGTTTTCCACGCTCATGTTTACCCAAAGCGTGACCGACCCGTTCTGATAGCCGCATTTGTTTCCTTTGGACTGAACGAGCCATATCTTGCCGTCGGGCGACTTGTGCGCGTCGAGTATCAACGCTTCGCAGTTGTATGTCGTATACTTGATTTCGTCTGCGTCGTCGGGAATAAGATCTATAAGCTGCGACGCGTCTCCGTCGTAAATTTTAACTATGCTTCTTTCGAACATTTCTCTGTCCGAGACATAGAAAAGGTCGTTACATAACGCAAGTATAACGCCGCATACGAGAGTGACCGCAAGCAACACGATTATGCAACGGAAGGAATTAGACTTGAAAAATTCTTTTGCTTTCATTGCCCGTTCTCCTTTTCTTTCGCAGCGCGTTTTTGTCTGACGTAACCGAACGGACGGCGGGGGATGTATCTGTCGAGAAGCGGTGTGAAGCAATTCATGAGAAGTATACAGTACGACGTCACTTCCGCGCCCGTGGCTTTACGCAATCCCGCGTTCAGCAGTCCGAGACATACGAAATATATCACGTTTGCAAGCGTGGATTTCGGACTCGTCGAGTAATCGGTCGCCATGAACACCGCGCCGAACAGCAGTCCGCCCGAAAGTATCGAAGGCAGGAAATAAGTAATATCCCATTCGAGCGCGGAAGCGAACAGTCCCGCGGTCGCTATGTAAATGAGCGGATAATACCACTTGATCACCCTGCGCGCGGAAAGATATACGTATCCGATTATTATCGCTATCTTGCAGGTTTCTCCCATGCTTCCGTCAATGCCCGTACCGAGCAAAAGATCGAGATTGCTTATGGCGGCGGCATTTCCGCCGAGTATTCCGATAAGCGGCGTCGCGCCCGAAAGTATTTCGCTCGAATCCGAGGTGAGCTTGGTAACGGGATCGATAATGCAGGTGCCGACGCATGCGGTCATATAAGTCGTAAACGATATGAGCAGGAATACGCGTGCGGTGTCCGCGGGATTTACGAGATTTTTTCCCGTGCCGCCGAACAGCATTTTGCAAAGCGCTATTGCGAAGATCGCGCCGAGAAACGGAACAAACCAGGGTAAAGGTATTATTTCGCCCTTGACGTTATATGCGGTAGGAAGAATGAGCGCGAGAATAATGCCCGTTACAACCGAAGTAAAGTCGAATTCGCGCAGCGTTCCCGCGAGCTTGCTTTTGAAATCTTTCCATGCTTTTTTATAGACAAGGGAATAGACGATCTCCGTAAGCGTCGCCGTAGCGACGGATATCGCTATGACCGCGAGCGAGTACCAACCGAAAAACACTATGCTTGCGACGCAACAGGGAATGAGCGCTATTGCGACGTCGATCATAATGCGTTTTGTGGTAACACGCGATCTTATGTGCGGAGACGCGGAAATTATGTTTTCTGGCATATTTATCTCCTTTTCCTGAGTTCTGCTTTTGCGAGCCGTATATACTGTATCAGCGGCTGTTTTGCCGGGCAGACGTAAGCGCACGCACCGCATTCGATACAGTTGAGCACGCCGCCCATTTTCATCGCTCCGTCATAGTCCCCGGCTTTTGCATAAAATACCGTATTCATCGGCATGAGTTTCATCGGGCATACGTCCGCGCACTTGCCGCAGGACAGGCAGTTGGTAGCCGTCGTATCGTCGGCTTCTTCCGCCGAAAGCAGGAGCAGACCGCCGGTGGTTTTCTTTGTGGGGGACGAAAGTCCTATCAGTGCAAATCCCATCATCGGACCGCCGCTGATTAATTTGACTGAGTTTTCGCTTTTACCGCCGCAGAATTCCACTACGCTTTCCAGCGGAGTGCCGAGTCGTACTTTGACGTTGGCGGGTTCCGAAATGCCTCCGCCGGCGACGGTCATCACGCGGTCGATAAGCGGTTTGCCTTCTTCGATCGCTTCACACATCGCAAGGCACGTCGCAACGTTCTGAACGTCGCAGCCGGCGTCGGCAGGGAGTTTGCCGACAGGCACCTTACGCTTTGTAGTACAGTATATAAGCTGTTTTTCGCCGCCCATCGGGTATTGCTTTTTCAATTTCACGACTTTGATTCCGTCGTATTTTTCGAATTCCGCTATACATTCGGGCTTATTGGCTTCTATCCCTATCACGATGTTTTTTACGCCGAGCGCGGTTGCGAAATATTTCGCGCCTCTGACGATTTTATCGCCGTATTCGAGCATTATCCGAAAATCGCAGGTGATATAGGGCTCGCATTCGGCGCCGTTGATGACCAGGGTATCGACGGGCGAACGCGGCGAAAGTTTGACGGCGGTGGGGAAGCCCGCTCCGCCCATTCCGACAAGTCCGGCGTCGAAAGCGCGCTTGCGGATGTCGTCGTCGTTCGGTTCGGACAGCGGCGGAAGAAAGTCTTTTTCGTCCTTGCCGTCGTTAACGATGTCTATGTACGTTTCCGTGCCGCCCGTGGCGTTTTGTCGCTGCACGATAGCCGTAACTTCACCGCTTACGCTTGCGTGCACGTTTCCGCTTATCGCTCCGTCGGCTTTTGCTATAAGCTGTCCGAGCTTGACTTTGTCTCCGACCGAAACTACGGGTATTGC
>CALWBH010000145.1 GCA_944376015.1 uncultured Clostridia bacterium | reverse complement strand
GTAAGGCGCAAGCTCGCTTGCAAGCGTAGCGGTCATCGAGTTTATCGCGCCCTTAGTCGCCGCATATACCGACTGTCCGGGAAGCGCCATTTTACTGCTGACCGAAGACACGTTGACTATAGCGCCTTTTTTCGCTTTGAACATTTTGAGCGTCGCCGCCTGAGCGCAATAGAAATACCCTTTTACGTTGATATTGAGACTCTTGTCGAGAGATTCGGGCGAAAGCATAAGCAGGAACGCGTCATCCACGACGCCCGCGTTATTTACGAGCACGTCGAGCTTACCCAGCTCTTTAACCACCGTTCTGAACATCGCGTTCACGTCCGCGCGGTCGCCCACGTTTGCTTTGACCGCTATCGCGTTGACGCCGTTCGCCTTTATCGCTTCCACAACTTTCTGAGCTTCGGCTTCGTTGGAGTTATAGTTTACCGCAACGTCGTAGCCGAGACTGCCGAGTTTGAGAGCGATGCCCCTGCCGATCCCTCTCGATGCGCCCGTTACGAGCGCGACTTTGTTTTCCGCCATCGGTTTTCTCCTGTTTATGCTTTTTTAAGCACTATCGCGTTGTAGCTTCCGCCGGCTGACGCGCTCACTGCAAGTACGTACTCGCCCGCGTCGTCATTTATGTCGCCCGAAAGCATAAGCGCCGCATGCGCGACGGCAAGCGCGGACGACGCCGCGCGCCCCTCTCCGCACGCTTCCTTTACGTTCACTTTCTTCGCTTTCGCAAAGTCCGTAAGCGCTTCTTTCTCGACCGTTTCAAGGCTCTTCAATCCGTTGGAACAGGTCATGACAGTAGTTATATCTTCGGCTTTGACGCCCGATTTTTCGAGCGCGAGTCTGATCGCTTCTTTAAGTTTATCCGCACAACCGTATTTGCCGAATTCCACGGGACAATGAGCGAACCCGCTGCCGAGCACTTCCGCATACTTCTTTGCGCCGCGCGCATTCGCGCTCGAAGCGCGTTCAAGCGCCAAAGTAACCGCTCCGTCGCCGAGTTTAAGCCCCGCTCCCACGGCGCCCGTCTTCTCGTAAAGCATGTGTACCGTCTCGGAGTCTTCGTCCGCGCCGATAGCGAGTATAACGTCGTTCTGGGTCGTACGGAGCACGCGCGTTGCGAACGCCGCGGCGGCAATACCGCTCGCCGCTCCGTTGGAGCAGGTCACGTTATAACCCTTTACCCCGGCGGTTATCGACAAATAACCTGGAGCCGCGTTATACACGGTGTTGGGGAAAAGGAACGCGCTGCCGGACTGTGTGCCCGAAGCGATTATGCCTTTCTGGAAATTGCCTATATCCGTCTGCGGTCCGTCCGAAGTACCCGCAACGATACCTATTTTCTTTGCGTTGTTTTCGTCGACGATTATACCCGCATTGGCAAGCGCACGCTTACCCGAAACGCACGTCATCTGACTGAGCTTGTCGAGCTTACGGTAGAAATTGAGTTTCATTCCGACGGCATCGAAATCTGCCCTGTCGACCACCGACGTAAAGTCTCCGCAGGTTTCGCACTCGTGAGCTTTTGCACCCGAATTCACGCTTTCCGCATACGCTTCCGCGGTGTTTCCGAGCGGACTGACTATGCCTAAGCCCGTGATATATATTTTTTCGTCCGTAGCTTCTGCAAGCTTTCTCGGCGCGCCTTCCTTAGCATAAATTATGCTTGCGTTGTTGCCGCCGAACGCATAGTTGTTGGACTGAACGTATTCTACTTTTCTCTGTTTGCCTTTGTTGGGAACGAAATCGAAATCGCCGGCTTTTTCGCGCATCGCCGCGACGTCTTCGTCGGTATAGCCCGCGGTAGGAGGAACGATACCCCGCTCGATGGCTTTTACGCACATGACCGCTTCAACGCTTCCCGCCGCGCCCAAACAATGACCGATCATCGATTTCGTGGTGGAACAGCTTACTTTGCCTTCGTTGCCGAATACGCGGAGCATTGCTCCGAGTTCAGACGAATCGTTGAGCGGCGTACCCGTTCCGTGCGCGTTGATATAGTCCACGTCGGACGCGCTTATGCCCGAATTGGCGATGGAACGCTCCATTGCCGCTTGCATGCCTTCTCCGTCGGGATGAGGGGCGGTTATGTGATGAGCGTCGCTGGAAACGCCGCTTCCCAAAACTTCGCAATATATCTTGGCTCCGCGCGCTTTGGCGTGCTCGTAAGCTTCCACCACGAGTATGCCGGCGCCTTCGCCGAGCGCGATACCTTTCGATTTATTGAACGGACGGCAGGGTTCGTTATCGAGCGCGTGAAGGGCATGGAATCCCGAATATGCAAGACTGCTCATCGGATCGCTTCCGCCGGCAAGCACGACGTCCGCCTTACCGCTGCGGATAAGATCCGCCGCAATGGCAATACTCATCGTTCCCGCCGCGCAAGCATTGGCGATGTTGTCCACGACGCCCTGCGCGCCGAAACGGAGCGCGACGTTGTTTGCGATTGCGGATATCGGCATTTTAAGCACGTCCGCGCCGCTCGCCTTTTCGGGATCGGCGACGTAATCGCGATAAAACTTTTCGATACTCACCGCGCCGCCCACGCAACTGCCTACTATAACGCTGACGCGTTCGGGATCCGCCGATATATCGATATCCGAGTCGGATACTGCTTCTTCCGCCGCTTTAACGCAGAGCGAGCTCGCCCTGTCCTCGCCTTCCGGCGTAACGAAGTTGTTGTTCTCCGCTCCGATATGCGTGTAGCACTGAGAATGCTCCACGCTTTTGACTTCTCTTATCCCTACAGTGCCTTTAAGGGCATTGTCGAAACACTCGTCCGCATTGTCGCCGATGGCGCAGATAAGGCCGAGTCCCGTTATAACTACTCTGTCGTTCATTTGTCCTGTTCCTTAAAGTCGGGATGATCGACAATATAACCGCTGAGTGTGCGGATATTGGCAAATACCCCGTCGTTTACGCCCATGAGCGTAACGCCGAAAAGCTGATCCATACCCGCGATAATCTCAAGCGAATCCACGCTGTCGAGTCCGATACCGTCACCGAACAAAGGGATATCGTAATCGATGTTTTCCCTGGGCAGACGCAGATTGTTTGCAAGATAGTCGGCTATCTTGTCGGCAACCGTTTTTTGTCTTTCATCCATTATATTTATTTCTCCAGATGATTCATGACGTATGCGCTGAGCGTTTCTATCGTCTGGAAATGCTCTCTGTCCACACCCATCATGGATACGCCGAATTCCTGATCTATACCGGCAATGATTTCAAGCGAATCTACGCTGTCGAGTCCGATATCGTCGCCGAAAAGTTTAGCGTCGTCGGTAAGGTCTTCCGCCGGAAGTCTGAGATTCTCTACGAGAATGTTTTTGATCTTGTCTGCGATCTCTCTCTGTTTTGCGTCCATTTTTTTATCCTCCTAAATTTTGCGGCTCTGCCGCGTTTGAATCGGTACGCGCCCTTTGCGCGTTATTTTATCTTCGGTTTTCCGCACGCTGCGTCCGCGGCGTTCCGACGCGCGGAAACACCGCGCATATTCAGTATCTGCGGAAATCGCGTTTTTAATTAACGTCCGCTTTTATCGCGGTACTTTCGTAACGGTACCCGACCGTTAAACGTCACGTTTCGCGCAGTATCCCGTTTGCGCTTAGATAATTTCAAAAACGGGCATGCGCACGATAATTTATCAATATATCGTATCTATCTTCTTGCCGAGTTTGAGCACTTCCCGCACGGTCGCTTTATCCGCTTCCCTGAACGCTTCTATGTCCACGCCCCAGCCTTCATCCGCCATTGCCGCATACATGTCGGGCGGATATAAATTAGAACTTATAAGCGCCTGAGTCTCGGCGGATATAACGCCCGTCTTAGCGTATTCTTCCCCCGCCTGCTCTATTACCTGCAATCTTGCCGAACACCTGCGGCGCGCTATCTGTTTTGCAAGCAGCTCTCCTTCACCGAGAAACAACTCGGTATAATTGCCGTCGCCGCATATCATATCGAACTGCGCCCTTATCGCGTCATAACTCTTTTCCGTCGGATAAAAACCGCACGAAGAAATAAGCACCGTTTTATATTTCAAATCGAAACGAGGCGGGTGTCCGCCGTTGACGAGATAGTTTTTCTGACCTTTCATAAAAGGCGCGACCGTAGGCAATTGCCGCTCGATAAGCGCTTTGAGCTTGCTCGGCACGGAATAATAAAAGAGCGGAAAGCTGTATATTACGACATCGGAAGCGAATATTCTCAAGGTTATTTCGCGCACATCGTCGTTAATAACGCATCTGCCGGGAGTACGAGACCAGCAACTGAAACAACCCCGACAGGACTCGATATTAAGATCTTTTATGGTTACGGTCTCCGTTTCGACTTCGGCAGCCTTTTTCATACCGTCGATAAACGCTTTCGTCATCTGCAAAGTATTGCTCCGCTCGCCGCGCGGACTGCCGTTTATGATAAGTACTTTCAAAAGTATTCCCTCTCTTTTTTCTTCGTTATAATTTTACAATATCCCCGACTAAAAGTCAATGCGATTATTTTTTCCGCCCGTCAATTACACCCCCTTTTACACCGCCCCGATTTTAAACGCGAGTATTTTATTCAATTTATTCGCTTTTGCAACTTGGTTTTGAAACGATATTAAAGAAATCGAAAAAAACTTTATACTAAAGCTTAACCGAAGGCTAAAAACAGCTAAAAAACGATATTAAAACTCAGATCGTTGCCGGAAAAACGCCTAAATTCAACAATTTATATTGATATTGACAGTATCGTATTATTTTTTAATAGTCTATGTATAGAACATAGACGCGCCGCGGAATAAAATACAAGTACGATAAGGGAAGAAAAGGATGAAATCGATTCATCAAGGAGAGACGGATATGATCAAGTTAGTTAAATGTATCACTACCATGTTCCGTAATCAATTAAACAATCATTACTTCGGACGTAACAGATAATCGGCATTAGTTAGCGGCGTTTACCGACGATCTGCCGGCAATATGCCATTATCAAACGTTTTCTTTCCCACAACGATAAGGCTCGTATATGTCGGCTCCGAAATTATTGCCGGCTTTACAAATAAATAAGCACGATAGATCGAATGTTAAAAAGCAATTAAAAATAAATTTAAAACATGTCATAATAGTGCAATAAATTGATTTATAAAGTTCAAGACTTTTTTCGGACTCGCATATTATAATATGGGTGTCGATAGGGAAAGGAAAGTGAAATCCTTTTGGAGGCAATAACAATGATCAGACTTGTTAAGTATGTAGTTGTCGCTTTCAGTAATCAGGTTCACAACCACTACTTCGGCTGAAACAAAACCGAAAGCGGCAAATCGACGGAAACCTTCGGGTTTCATCAGAAAGGTAAATAACCTTTCGTGCGGAAGAAATCTTCCATTAAATCGCCATCATCATTTTCCCCTTTTATATTTCCCCGCTCTGAACGCAATTCGCGGTCAGGGCGGGGTTTTTTATTGTTTGTATTACGCACCGCTAAACAAGTTTCGCGCCGATTGTTATATTTCGATAGGGCATTAAGAAAAAGCTTAATGCC
>CALWBH010000144.1 GCA_944376015.1 uncultured Clostridia bacterium | reverse complement strand
CGGCATAGAGAACTTGACAAATTTTCCGAAAAGTATTACTATATAACGGATAGCCGTTTGTTCGGTCAAGGATACGCGGTATAATTACCAAAATCAAAGTACACAAGGAGTAATTTATGGTAGCAGGTGATTTCAGAAAAGGCACTACTTTTGAGAAAGACGGCAAGGTATTCCGCGTTGTCGATTTCCAGCACGTAAAGCCGGGTAAAGGTTCTGCGTTTGTCAGAACCAAATATAAGAACGTCGTGACGGGACAAGTGCTCGAAGAATCTTTTAACCCGACGGAAAAATTCCTCGACGCTAAAATAGAGACGCACGATTATCAGTTCCTTTATGCAGACGATGACTTCTGTCATTTTATGGAGCCGGAAACTTTCGAACAGATCGATATCAATATCGACGAATGCAGGGACGCGCTTCAATATATAATCCCTGAAATGATGGTTTCGATACAGTCTTACAAGGGCGTGCCTTTCAGCGTGGAACCGCCCAACTTCGTCGAGCTTACAATTGCCGAAACGGAACCCGGCATACAGGGCGATACTTCCAAGGCGGGCAATAAACCTGCCACGCTTGAAACCGGAGCTTCGATTCAGGTGCCTCTCTTTATCAATACGGGAGATAAGATTCGCGTCGATACGAGAACGGGATCGTATATGTCCAGAGTAAAGTAAACAGTCTAAATTTTGGGGACTGACGTTTAAAATCAAACCATTAAACGCCGCACGCACAATTCAGTGCCGCGGCGTTTTTACGTTATATTTTAATTTTAGTGAATTGTAATTTTTAATTGTAACTTTATTATGTGAATAGTATGCGAATGTCTTAATGGACGCTTGTGCTATTGTTTATTAAAATCGGAAATACGTGTTATGACGGCAGAATTTAGAAAAATTCAAGTTTATCTGTCGCGCGGGGAAGATAGCCCGGTTAGTGCGGACCACGTCAGCGGACCTATGATACCGTCCGGTACGAGTCTCGACTCGGTTTGGAAAAGTTTTACGGCATTATCCGTTTTTTCGCCGAAAATACCGTCTACCGTAAGCGGATAGAGCTTACTGAGAAGCTTTTCCTGAGCATACCGTACGGCGCTGCCCGAACTGCCGACTCTGAGAACGTAAGCCGAAGGTGACGGAAGGACGAGTTTGGTCCAGGTCTGTTTTCCTATTATACCGTCTTGCGTTAACCCGTTGCGCCTTTGAAAATCGATGACGGCAGATTGTGTGGCGCTGCCGAAAATGCCGTCAGCGGCTAAATTCTTGCCGTTTAAGATGAGATAGTATTGAGCGATCGTAACGTATGAGTTGCGACTGCCGCGCCTGATTACCGGGTAAGCCGAAGGATTTCCTTCCCCGAAATAGGGTAGCGACAGGCTGTTTGCAACACCTTCGCAAGCGGCAAAGCCTATTGATTTCTGCCAGTCGGGGTCGAGCATAAGACGCGCTTCGCGAAGATTGGTCATGAAGCCCGCTTCTATAAGCGAAGAAGGACAGTTGACCGATTCAAGCACTCCGATGTCGGTCAGCGTCGATACGCCGCGACCGTTATCTTGAAGCGAATTTTCCACTATCGCCGAATAAAGCTCTTCCGCAAGAGCGCGGCTTTCTGCGGGACGGCGGGAAGCTCTGGAATAATAAGTCAGCAGACCGCTTGCGGTATTGAAAGTATTGCCGTTTCCGAAAGCGTTGTAGGCAAACGTGACAAGATATGTAAGACTGCCGGAATTTGCACGGGATACGCGTGTGGATATCGAAATATCGCTAAGCTCCGGGTGAATGTCCAAGATGCGAAAACCGCTTCTGAGAAGAGCTATGGCAAAGTATATTTTTGCCGGACGGTTAAATTCGTTTTCGTAAATGCTTCTGTCGAGGTAGGGCATAACGGGCGTGCGCTTTCCTACGGTAGGCGGATTCTGTCCGTGCTCGTCGTTTGCCCCTATGATGTAATCCGATGCTTTCATAGTTACTTTTTATGTCGAGAACTGTCGCTGTGTTACTTTTTGTTCATAAGCGGTAAATTACGTAAATATAATACGGTATGTTTAATATGTCCGCGATCCGCCGTATATTGCCTTCGGACATATACGCTGCGCTTTCCGATAATTTCGATACGGAGAGGTTACAGGAAATACGTTTGCGCGCGGAAAAACCCGTCTGTATTCAGTACGACGGAAAATATAAATTTCTTTCGGCGTCGGGATTGACGGACAATCCTGAAAGAGCCTTGAAAGCGACTGCGACAGATATCGGCGCTTGCGTGCTTAACGGCACCGAACATTCCGTATACGCCTATAACGACGATATAAAGAACGGTTATATTACATTGCAGGGCGGGGTCAGACTGGGTATATGCGGCGAGGCGATAACGGATAATTACAAAATAGTGACCGTAAAAAATTATTCGGCTGTCAATATCCGTATACCGCACGAAATTAAGGGGTTTGCTAACGGTATTATGCCTGACATAGTAGCAAATAATTGTTCGGCGCTTATCCTTTCGCCGCCCGGCGCGGGAAAAACCACGTTATTGCGAGATATTGCGCGGCAATTATCGGACGGTGGAATGAATGTGCTTATCGTGGATGAGCGCGGAGAAATTGCATGTTGCGCGGACGGTGTTCCGTCTGTCGACGTGGGATTAAGAACGGACGTATATACGGGCGGGAGCAAAAAACATGCCGTCGAATGCGCCGTAAGAGCGATGAGACCTGACGTTATAGTGACCGATGAAATTTTCGGAGACGAGGACGCGGAGATATTGCGCGAAGCCGCGGGGAGCGGAATATCGGTGATAGCGTCAGCACATGCGGCGGACGCAGAAAGTTTTGCAAAACGCGCTTTTTACGAAAAACTGAAGACGTATAAAGTTTTTTCAAGATCGTATTTTATTTCGTCTCCGCGGCAAGGTAGACGGATTACTGTCTGGCAAGGGGGATCGTAATGTTGGATAAAGCGATGTTGACGGTAGCGTTGTGTTGCGCGGGAGCGATAGCGGGATATCTGTTTGGCTCCAGGATGAAAAAACGCGCGCAGTATTTTACAGATATCGATGATTTTCTGCGCGGGTTTATCGGATCGCTGGACTGTTCGTTGGATACGGTGCCGAAAATAATGGCTTCACATCCCGTCAGTTCGGAGTTGCTCAAAGATCATCTCGCGGCATGCCGTAGCGGTATCGGAAAAGGAAGTCCGCCCGTACTTGTGCAGGGTTATCTTACCAAAGCGGAATATGAAACGGTAAGGGATACTTTGACGGGACTTGGCGGATTATCGAGCGAAGGGGAGCGAAAAAACGCAGAGAACAAGCGCAGAAAACTCGAAGAATACGGTAAGCGCGCTATGGAAAAATATACGAAACTCGGAAAACCGAGCGTTAAACTCGGCTTTCTTGCGGGGCTACTGATCTCCGTGCTATGCTGGTGAATGTATGGATATAATTTTCAAAATCGCGGCGATAGGTCTGATAACGGCAATAGTGAATCAGATCCTTAAAAAATCGGATAAAGACGAGATAGCGACTCTCGTCACTTTGGTCGGGCTCGTTACGGTACTCCTTCTCGTTGTGGATATGCTTTCGGAACTTTTCGTCTCGCTCAGGGAAGTTTTCGGTTCGTTCTGATGATATTCAAGATTGCAGGATTGGGAATAGTTACGGTATTTTCCGCGCTCGTCATACGCGGGGAGCGCCCCGACGTTGCGGTTGCCGTGGGTATTGCGGGCGGATTGGCGATCCTGCTTTGCGTGGTCGATTATTTTACCGACGTGGCAAAACTGCTTGCGGAACTTGCGGAAAAAACGGGCGTAGGCAGCGAGCTAATACTTTACATGCTCAAAATCGTAGGCGCGGGTTATGTTATTGAGTTTGCCTGCGACACGGCGGAAGACGCCAAAATGACTTCTCTTGCAAACAAGATATCGATTGCGGGAAAAATATTGATATTTTGTCTTACTATACCGGTCATTGCCGAACTTATAGAAGTGATTGCCGCGCTTGCCGAGTACGGCGGATAAGGAGAGCCCGTTGGATTATAACGATTACATAGAAAAAATACTGGGGTCTATCGGTAACGGGCTGGACGGGCTTTTGAGCGGTTTTACGGACAAGCAGTACGAATTGTTCGGAGCGCGCGATTTTTTAAGCGTTCTGCGCGACGTGATATCGGGTAATTTCAGCCTCGACGTATCAAACGTTTTCTCATTTGTGTTCAGTCTTTGCGGATCCAGTCTTGCTTCGCTTGTGGCAATGCTGGTCACCGTCGTTTCGATTGCGATAGCGTATTCGGTAATAGGTGCGTTAAAGGGCGGCAGATGTTCCGAAAGCGTAGGCGGAGCGGTGCGTTTTGCTTCCACCGCTTCCACGCTTGCGGTAGTCGGCGTAACCGCTATATCCATGTTTACCATGTGCGCAAAAACGCTATCCGCGCTTGTCGCTCAGATAAACGCCCTTTTCCCGTTGATACTGACGCTTATGGCGGGTACGGGGGGAGCCACAACGGCGTCGGTATTCAGCCCGTCTGTGGCTATAATCACCAGCGGACTTTTTAGTCTTATAACCAACGTTTTGCTTCCGTTGCTTATAGCGTCGTTTGTGTTCGGCGCGGTAGGCAATATTACCGGTGAAGCCTCCGATTTCGGTAAAATGTCGGATTTTTTACGTAGCGCCGTAAAGTGGTTGTTCGGAACGGGTTTCTTTTTGCTCTCGGCTGTGCTCGGCGTGCAGGGGATTACGGCTTCCGTAATGGACAACATAGGGATACGCAGTGCGAAATTCACTATCGGAAAATATGTTCCGGTAATAGGCGGGTATATGTCCGACGGATTCAATCTTATCGTGTCCGGAGGTATCGCCGTCAAGAACGCTCTCGGATATACGGCGTTGGTGTTGCTTTTGTTGACCGTACTTCCGGCGATAGTGCAGATAGCCGTTTACTCGTTGTGTTTACAGCTTTCCGCGGCAATTATTGAACCGCTCGGTAATAAACAGTTGAGCAATATGCTTTACAGTATGGGCAAGACGGCGACGCTTACGGGCGGAGTAATGTTCGGCGCGGGGTTTTTGTATTTTATTCTCGTCCTGATAGTGATGTCCGCAGGGAACGTATTTTTGTAGATACTTACAAAGCGTTTCGCGCGGCACGGAGCAAATTATGAGGGTGAACGGCGGTTATTTTTAAAACCGATCGTAATGGAAACGGTTAACGTAAACCGTTGAACGCGCAGGGAAGGAGTTTTTATGACGGTATGGCTGCTGAGTGTGCTCGGCACCGGCATAGTTGGTGCTTTGATCACACACCTTACAAATAAGCTGCGTATGCACGCGCTTATACGCACGGCAAGTATTTACGCGTTTATACTTTCCATCGTGTTGCCGTTGCCCGTGATTGTGAGCGGCGGCATAGATATGGATTCCTGCCGTCCGTCGGGGTTTGAAACGGAATACGACAAAGGTATAGCGGACGTTACCGACGCGGCATATTTTTCTCTGGTTGCCGAAGCGCTCGATCAGGAGCTGTCAAAAGCGGGTTACGACTCGCAAAGCACGGTAGTCGGCAGCATATTCGGAGAAAAAGCTACGGTGGAAAAGGTGGATATAAAAATAAAAGGCGAATTTTCCGACAGTTCGGTGATAATTTTACGCATTAAAGAGCTGGCGGCAGAATATCTTGAAACAGACAAGGCGGTGATAGACGTCTATGTGGAGTAAAATCAAAGAAAAATTCTCGACTTTTGTATCGAAATTAAAAAAGCTTAAACATGTCGAAATCTTGGTGGCTTTGACGGCTGTCGCGCTTATGTTGCTTATTTATTTCGGAAGTTCCTGTTCTTCGTCAGAAAACGCAAGCATAAACGGCGCGGACGGTGAGTATGATTATTATACAGATGTAGTGTCGGAGCTGGAATATAAGTTGTCGCAGATAGACGGCGTGGGTGAAGTTTCGGTACTCGTATACTGGCCTGAGCGGCAGGACGACGAGACGGTAGCGGCATACTCGCCTGAGGGAGTTATCATTATCTGCGACGGCGGAAATGACATCGCGGTAAAAATGAAACTGATATCGTCCGTCGCTGCATATTTCGGGATAAGCGAGAATAAAATCAACGTATTGGCGAAAGCAACAGACAATAAAAAGTAATAAATTTTCGGGGGTAACCAAATTATGACAGGAAAAAAGAAAAAGATCGTCATTCTGACCGGAATGGTAGCGTTGCTGGTATTGACCGGCGTGCTGAACATCGTGCTTAACAACACGGTGGGGAACGCAACGAACGTAAGCGGAGAAAATACATACGTGGATTTCTTTACGTCTTACAGGGATTACAGAACGGAATCCCGTGAACAGTCGTTGCTGTACTACGATGAGATAATCGCGTCCGAAAGCTCGTCTGCGGAAGCAAAAGCGGAAGCCGAAAACGCAAAGATGGAGCTTACGGAAAGAATGGAAACCGAGCTCGTGCTCGAAGGACTTATCCGCTCTCTCGGTTTCGAGGATGCAATAGTGACAAACACTACCGAGAATCTCAACGTTATAGTCAAATGCGATGAGCTGACGGGTACGCAGATGACTCAGATAAAAGAGATCGTCGTGAGCGAAACGGGAGTAAGCACATTAAATTTGAGAATTATTCCTACCAAATAAGCGAAAAAAGATTGAAAATCATTGACCGTTGTGGTATACTCTTGTTTAAGAGTTATGCACTCGGAAAAACAAGAACGGATCCGTGCGTAATCGTCGGATCCGTTCTTGATATATCGGAGACATTTATGGGCAGAGCCGCAGCGCGCGAAACATTATTTAAACTGGTTTACGAATACGCCGTTCGAAAAGAACGCGACGATTTTACTTTATCCTTGCTTACGGAGGGAGTAAGCGCCGACGAAGCCGATTATATTCGTTCGTCGTATGACGGAATAATCGCCAACGAAAATAAAATACTCGATAAAATAAGCGCAAACAGCCAGGCTTTTTCGCTTGACCGTATATATAAAGTCGATTTGGCAATATTGACGGTAGCCGTATATGAAATTATGTTCAGGGAAGACATTCCTTGTTCCGTAAGCGCGAACGAAGCTACCGAGCTTGCGAAAAAATATTCGACGGATAAAAGTTATTCGTTCGTAAACGGTATACTCGCGTCTGTAATAAAGGAGATGAAAGATGAAAATAATTGACGGAAAAGCCATTTCCGCTTCGGTAAGAAAAGAGTTGACCGCAAAAGCGGCGGAATTTGAGAATAAATACGGCCGTAAAGTGGGACTTGCCGTCGTAAAAGTCGGAGCTAATCCCGCAAGCGAAGTTTATGTGCGCAATAAAATACGTGCATGCGAAGAAGTGGGAGTAAAATCTTTTTCGTATAATTTCCCGGAAGACGCGGAAGAAAGCGCGTTGCTCGAGCTGATAGACGAGTTGAACGGATCCGAGAACGTAGACGGCATTCTCGTTCAGTTGCCGTTGCCTTCCGGACTGAATGAGAAGAAAATACTCGCTCGAATAGCTCCCGAAAAAGACGCAGACGGTTTTCACGTTATCAATGCGGGCGGGATTATGCTCGGTCTGCCGTGCACGAAGCCTTGCACTCCCGCGGGGATTATAGAGCTTATTAAATCTACGGGAGAAACCATTTCGGGAAAGAATGCCGTGGTTATAGGTCGTAGCAATATTGTCGGAAAACCGTGCGCGATGCTGCTTTTGGCGGAAAACGCCACCGTAACCGTTTGTCATTCCAAAACCGCCGATCTGGCTTCGCATACTTTGAATGCGGATATACTCGTTGCCGCCGTCGGTATAAAACAGTTTGTGAAAGGAGAAATGATTAAGCCGGGCGCAATCGTGATAGACGTTGGAATGAACAGAAGCGAAGGCAAACTTTACGGAGACGTGGATTTCGAATCCGCAAGCGAGAGAGCTGCTTATATTACGCCCGTACCCGGCGGCGTGGGACCGATGACCGTTACCATGTTGCTTAAAAATACGGTGGAGTCCGCTTTCAGATGCAAAGAGAACTGACGGTATCCAGACTTAACGCAGATATTTGGGGCGTGTTCGACGACGAAAACGTACTGCACGACATAAGCGTTAGGGGAGAAGTTACCGAGTTTCGCGTAGCCGGTTCGCGTACTTTCATTACGTTATCCGAAGGCGGATGTGTGCTCGGTTGCGTAACGTTCGCCGCCGTAAAGGGGATTACCGTGGGCGCGGAAGCGGTACTTACGGGTAGCGTTACTTTTCATAAAAAGTCCGGCAGGACATCTTTTGTCGCCGACAGCGTGACGGTGACGGACAAGCGCGGAGCCATGCTCGCCGAATTGCTTCGGCTTAAAGAAAAACTCGCGGCGGAAGGATTGTTTACCGGACGTCCCGCGTTTCCGTCTTTTATAAACAAAGCCGCGCTCGTCACGAGCGACAGCGGAGCGGTGTTACATGATATAGTTACCGTTGTGCGCTCGAAACATCCGTTTATGGATCTTTACGTTTATGACGTCAGAGTACAGGGCGAAAACAGCGCGGAAAGCATTGCCGCCGCTTTAAGAGATATAAACGCTCTGCGCGGCGATATAGACGTGATAGTGATTGCCCGCGGCGGCGGTAGCGCGGCGGATCTTCAGTCTTATAATACGGAAACGGTAGCGCGCGCCGTGGCGGCAAGCCGAATCCCTGTTGTAAGCGCGGTAGGGCATGAGACCGATTACACGTTGTGCGATCTTTGCGCTTCCGTAAGGGCGGGAACTCCTTCGATTGCGGCGGACATGATATGCGAGCCTTTCGTCAGACTTTACTCGGTTACCGAAAATTCGGCATTGGGTATAGAAAATGCCGTAAAACGTTTATATATCAGAGAAAAACAACGTATTTTGCTTGGTGCTATGCGTGTCATAACACTTAACGAAACTATGCTTGCGGAAAAAAAGAATAGAATAATTGCAACCGTGAACGAAATATACGCAAAAACCGAAAAGTTAGCGGCGGTTGTCGGAGAGCGTTTGGCTTCGGATGCGACCGCGCTCGATAAGCTAAGTCCGCTTTCGGTGCTTGCCGGCGGTTATGCAAAACTTTCTAAAAACGGTCGTCCCGTATGTGCCGCCGCAGACGTGAAAAAGGGAGACGAATTGTCGGTTGTAATGCGCGACGGAAAATTTAAAGCGAAGGTGATTTGAATATGCTTGACGAAAAGATAAAAGAACTCGAAAATATTCTGGAAAAACTGGAACGCGATGGCACCACTCTGGAAGAGGGAGTTGCGCTTTTCGAAAAAGGCGTTGCGCTTACGCGCGAATGTATGGAAGAACTCACTGCCGGAAAAGGCAGGATAATCCGTCTTAAAAAAGAAATGGACGAATTGATAGAAAGTCCTTACGAAACGGAAAAAGAAATATGAATTTTCAAGTCGAATACGAAAAGTTAAAAGGCGCGTTCGAAAGCCGTCTCGAAAGAACGGTATCCGATCGCGTTCCGTCAAAATTAAGAGAAAGCATGAATTACAGCCTTCTCGGCGGCGGAAAGCGTCTGCGTCCGATACTTTATCTTTCGGTGCTCTGTTCTTACGGGATCGTCCCGCGCGAAAGCGATTATCTTTTTGCTTCGGCGCTCGAATGTGTGCACACTTATTCTCTTATACACGACGATTTGCCCGTAATGGATAACGACGATGTCAGGCGAGGCGCGCCTACCAATCATAAGAAGTATGGCGAGGCGGTGGCTTTGTTGGCGGGCGACGCATTACTTACGCTCGCTTTTGAGCTGGCGGGAAAATGCGCGTCTTCCGATCCGATATACGCGGAAGCCGCTTATGTGCTTGCGTGCAATGCGGGCGGAAGCGGCATGGTGGGCGGTCAGGCTATGGAATTTACGTGCGGCGCGTATGACGAAAAGACACTAACGGATATCAGCGCGCTTAAAACGGGTAAGCTTATCGAAGCGGCGATAGTATGCGGAACGATATCCGCGGACAGAAAGGAAAATATCGGCGCATGGCTGGAATTTTCCGACTCGTTCGGAAAAGCGTTTCAGCTCTGCGACGACATCCTGGATCTGGATAACGGCGAGCGGTCGCTTGCCGCTTTGCTCGGAAAGAGTAACGCCGAGAAATATCTCTGCGAGCTTACCGACCGTGCGGTGGCGGCGCTCGACAGAACGGACGGGAATACGGAATTTTTAAAGGAACTTACGAAGGCGGTATTGCTCAGGGCTACTGACGGACTGTGAAAATATGTCATATCTGGAAAAAATAAATTCTCCATCCGATCTGAAAAAACTTTCCATACGCGAATTGAAAGCGTATGCCGAAGAGATCAGGGAATATATAGTGCAAGTCGTCGAAAAGAACGGCGGACATCTTGCGTCGAACTTGGGTGCGGTCGAACTGACGATCGCGCTCCATTACGTTTTCGATTGTCCGGAAGATAAATTTATTTTCGACGTAGGGCATCAGTCTTACACTCATAAAATAATTACGGGCAGGCGGGACGATTTCCGAAAGTTAAGATGCGACGGCGGACCGAGCGGCTTCGAAAATATGCATGAAAGCGAATACGACGCGTTTACCACGGGACACAGCAGCACTTCGTTATCCGTAGGACTGGGTATAGCGCGCGCACGCGATCTTTCAGGTGAAAAATATAACGTAGTCTCCGTGATCGGCGACGGTGCTTTTACCGGCGGAATGACTTATGAGGCGCTTAACGATATAGGTGAGTCCGGTACGCGCATGCTTATAGTGCTTAACGACAACAATATGTCCATATCGAAAAACGTGGGCGCTATTTCCGCATATCTAAAAAAGCTTAGACTCAGCAGGCGTTATAAAGTCCTTAAAACCACTTTTAAGCGCGGTATAGACGGTATACCGCTTCTCGGACCTGCTTTTGTAAAGGCGGCTGAGAAAGTAAAAATCGCCGTTAAGAAGCAGGTGGATAACGATAAAATGTTCGATAAGCTCGGTATAAAATATTACGGAGCTTTCGACGGACACGATATAGGCGAGCTCGTATATGTTTTCAGTCAGGTCAAACATTTAAACGTACCCGTGCTCGTGCATGTTATCACGCGTAAGGGGAGCGGTCTGTACGAAGCGGAGCACGATCCCGTAAAGTATCACGGCGTTACCGGAGAGCCCGAAACCGCTTACAAATTTTCGGATGTCGCGGGAGAGACGTTATGCGCTTTGGCGGCGAAAGACGATAAGATAGTCGGAGTAAGCGCCGCAATGCTTCCGAGTACCGGATTGGAAAAACTTAAAAACGAGTATCCCGAAAGGTGCTTCGACGTCGGTATCGCGGAGCAACATTCGGTATCCATGTGCGCCGGTCTTGCCGCTAACGGCTACAAGCCTTATTTTGCCGTGTACTCGTCTTTTTTGCAACGCGCGTTCGATCAGATACTTCATGACGTTTGCATAAATTCGCTGCCGGTCAGGTTTCTTATCGATCGTGCGGGCGCCGTGGGCTCGGACGGAGTGACGCACCAGGGATTGTTCGATATCAGTTATCTTTCCGTTTTGCCCGAAATGTGCATAACCGCGCCGAGAAACGGCAAAGACCTGAAAAAAATAATCGAATGGACTTCATCGTACGATAAAGGTCCGGTAGCGGTGAGATATCCCAAAGGCTATTCCGCGTCGGGCGATGACGAACCGTCCGAAGTAGAGTACGGAAAATGGGAATTGCTGCGGGAAAGCAAAAACGGGATATATGCGATAGCCGTAGGTCCCAATATGACTGACATAGCGCTTGCGTGCGATTGCGGAGCGGTCAGCGCGCGTTTTGTTAAACCGATTGACAAGGGATTTATCGAAAAAGCCGCCAAACAGGGCGCGGCACTTGTTACGCTGGAAGAAAATGCGATACGCGGCGGATTCGGAGAGGCGGTGCTCGAATATGTGAATTCCGCAAAGTTGCCTTGTCGCGTGATAAATATGGGATTTTCCGACCGTTTTTGCGACAAGCGTACTGTATCGGGAGCGCTTGCGGACAACGGCTTGACTGCGGAAGCGCTCGAAGCCGTGATAAAAAATATTATTTCAGGCAAAATTTGCAAAAACCCTTGAATAAATATTAATTATATTGTATAATTTCAGTATGCTTGCAGGGATTTATGTAAACAAAGAAAGAGACGTCGGTCTCGGCTTTACCGAAAAATTTATCGAGTCGCTCAAAAGAGAAAAAATCGATTATATAGTGCACGACTCGTTAAAAGCGGAAAAAGCCGTAAAAGCCGATCGTTTCGGCGACGATTGCAAGCCGCGACCGGATATTATCGTGGCTCTCGGCGGCGACGGCACTATTCTTTCCGCCGTCAGTTTCGCCGCGCCTGCGCGGTTGCCGGTGTTCGGAATAAATCTCGGAGCCATGGGGTTTTTGTCGGCTATGACCGCCGAAGATCCGGATAAATGCGTCGCCGTGCTTAAAAACGGCGATTATACGGTCAGCGAACGAACGATGCTTTCCACCGACGTTTGCGGAACCAAGTATCACGCGCTCAACGAAATTGTATTTTACAAACGCAATATAGGTAAAACGGTGACAGTTTCGGTAAAGGTGGACGGATCGGAGATAGGCAGTTACAAAGCCGACGGATTTATTGTTTCTACGCCGACTGGCTCGACCGGTTATGCGCTTTCTTCCGGCGGTCCCGTTGTCAGTCCCGACGTCGAATGTAAATTGCTTGTGCCGATTTGCTGCCATAATCTGCTTGCCAGACCTGTCATTGCCGACGTAAATTCAGTGGTTACGGTTAGCGGTAACGAAAAATGTTGCGTTATCGTGGACGGGAAAGTGGCGGACGGCGAAGTCAATACGTTGAAAATAGTCAGGTCTGAGTTCAAAGCAAAGCTCGTGGATCCGCTCGGCTTTGATTTTTATGAAAGAATAAAGCGTAAATTAGGCGGAAAATAGGAGGTAATCGTGGCTCGCAATTCAAGACATTTCAAAATTCTGGAGATTATAGCCGAAAGACCCATAGAAACGCAGGAAGAGCTCGCGAGCGAACTTAATGCGTCGGGTTTTAAAGTGACGCAGGCTACGGTTTCGCGCGACATAAAAGAGCTGGGTCTTATAAAAATCAACGATCGCGGGAGACAACGTTACGTTAAGGGTACGGAAAAGGACAAACATTTTTCTTCGAATATAGCGAACATTTATCGTAACGCCGTGCTTTCCATTACAAGCGCGCAAAATCTCGTTATAATAAAGACCGTTCCGGGCGGTGCGTCTACCGTGGGTATGAACATAGATCGTCTCGAAAAAAACGAAGTGCTCGGATGCGTTGCCGGCGACGATACCGTACTTGTCGTAACGCCGACGAACGACAGCGCGGCGGACATAGCGGAAAAGCTCAGGGAGATGCTTTGATTTATGCTTCAACGGATATCGATAAAAAATCTGGCATTGGTACGCGGCGCGGAGCTGGAATTTTCCGAAGAACTTAACGTACTCAGCGGTGAGACCGGCGCGGGAAAATCGATAATAGTCGACGCTCTTATGCTGCTTTTGGGCGGAAAATACGACAAAACAATGCTTAGTTACGGCGAAGACTCCGGTTATGTTGAAGGCGTCTTTGTTTTTGACGATATCGAAAAAACGGAATTTCTTGAAGAATACGGCATCGAGCCGGACGAAAAACTTATCGTTTTCCGTAAATTTACCGCAGACGGAAAAAACGACGTGCGCATAAACGGAAGAGGCGTTACCGTGAAAATGCTTAAAACGGTAATGAGCAGGTTTGTGGATATATGCGGTCAAAACGAATATCAGATTTTGGGCAACAAAAGCGAGCATGCCGCGATACTCGATTCTTATCTCGGCAAAGAAGGCAGGGAATCGCTTGAAAAGCTGTCGGAGCTTTATTTGCGGTACAAGGACCTTGTTAATAAAGCGGCTGCTATAGGCAATGCCGACGAACGTTTGCGCAGAATGGATATGCTTGCGTATCAGATAAGCGAGATAGAAGACGCTAAGATATCGGAAGGAGAAGAAGACGAGCTTACGGATTTCCGCACGCGCGTTATGAGCAGCGAAAAACTCAAAAACGCTCTTTCCGTCGCGGAACAATCGATATCGGAGGAGGGCGGCGCGCTCGATAAACTTTACGAAGCGGATCGTATGCTTTCTTCCGTTTCTAAAATATCCTCCCGTTACGAAGAATTGAACGTAAGGATCGGTAGCCTTGCGGTTGAAGCGGAAGATATAGCTCACACTTTAAGCGATATGCTTTCGGAAGTGGATTTCGACGAAGACGATCTTGAAAAAGCGGAAAACAGACTTCAATTGTTGCGAAATATAAAGCGAAAATACGGAGATCTTGCGGAAATCGGAAAAAAACTGGATAAAATGAAAGCGGAATATACGGTGCTCGCAGACGGCGACGCCGAATACGAGAGACTTGTCTCTTTGTCCGAAAAAACGTTGAAAGAAGCTTATTCGGTTGCTGTTCAGCTTTCCACGGCGCGTAAGGAAAGCGCGAGAATGCTGGAAAAAGACGTCAAAAATGAACTTTCAGCGCTCGGTATGGAAAATTCCGAATTTTCGGTGTCTTTTGCGGAATTTCCGACGGAAGAAATATTTTCGGAATATTTTACCGCAAAAGGCGCGGACGATATTGAGTTTCTGCTTTCTCCGAATCCCGGACAACCGTTGCTTCCGCTCGCAAAGATAATATCGGGCGGCGAGATGTCGCGTTTTATGCTTGCGCTCAAGGTTGTTTCCAGCCGCTACGGCGGGGTAAATACGATGATATTCGATGAAATAGATACTGGAATAAGCGGCAGAACGGGTACCGAAGTGGCTAAAAAGCTTACAGATATTTCCCGCAACAGTCAAGTTTTTTGCGTTACGCATCTTGCACAGATTGCGTCTATGGCGGATTGCCAATATTTTATTGAAAAAACCACGGACGGTTACACTACTTCTACCTGTGTGCGTAAACTCGACCGCGAGGGTATGATAGATGAGATAACTCGTTTGCTCGGCGCCGGCGAGACGTCCGAAAACGCGCGTAAGACGGCAAACGAGCTTAAAAAACGTTGCGACGATTATAAGCATGCGTTAACACATGAAAAACGCGCGTAAATGTTTTTGTGAAGAGAGCTTTGGCAAATTCGAGCATGCTTTCGGATTATTTTGCGGGCAAAGGCGACAGGAAGTTAAAATAAGAAATATTTTCAAACGAAAGAACCGATTTATAAAACTCGATAAGATTTCGATAATATAAAAAAAATTAAACGCACGGCGACAGCTCCGTGCGTTTAATATGTATAAAGATAAAAAGGTAAATTTTGTAAATGTTAAAAGATTAATTTAAACATTTGTAACGGTTCTTATTTAATCAGCAAAAAAATATGGTTAATTGTAAAAATTGTTAAAGTTTTATGTCAGGCATAATACGGCTGTAAACGAATCTTAATAAGATTATGGGTAAATTCAGGGTAAAGATATTTTTGCTTGCGGTTGCCATATCCGCAGTTTTCTTTGACGTGTACGGTTATCCGACGGTGTTCGCCGTCGAAACCGAAGTGTATATCGGCGGTTTTCCCGTAATTATAGAAATGTATAACGAAGGGCTTATCGTTACGTCCGTAACCGAAGAATACGTTGTTGACGGCAAGATAAACAAAGGAGATATAATAACGCGTATAAACGGCAATGAAGTAAAGAGCGCGGGGGATGTGAATTTACTGATGAACGATAGCGGATTGCGTGTACCCGTAGAGTTGTCTGTTTGTCACAACGGTAACGAGTTGAAAATAAAAATTATGCCCGAATTGGACGTTTGCACGGAAAAATATATTCTCGGACTGACATTTAAAGAGCAAATAAGCGGACTCGGCACCGTTACTTGCGTAAGTAAGAACGGAAACTATTATGCGCTCGGACATTCGATATCCGATCCGGAAACGGGTGCGGGGTCGGAAAATGTCGACGGATATATTTATAAATCGGAGATAATCGGCGTACAGCGCGCTTTCGACAATAAAGCGGGAAGACTGATAGGGAAATGCGTGGACTGTAAAAAACCTATCGGAACAATAGAAAGCAACGGCACTTTCGGTCTTGTTGGCAGATTGAACGACGGGGGAAACGGAGATCTTTACCCCGTTGCCGACAGAAGCGTAATAAAACCGGGTAAAGCGCAGATATACGCAGATGTCGACGGACAGAGAAAATTTTACGATATAGAAATAGTCAAAGCAAACCGTCAATCCGAAGCCGCGGAAAAAAGTCTCGTTATAAAGGTTACGGATAAGGAATTGTTGCAATCTACGGGCGGCATAGTACAGGGGATGAGCGGCAGTCCGATAATTCAGAACGGCAAACTTGCGGGCGCGGTCACTCATGTGTTTACGAACGATCCGACGCGCGGATACGGCGTATATGCACAATGGATTTTGAATAATTAACATATTATGTCAGACATAATATTGTAAATTTTTTCAAAAAATTCGTAAAATCGCATAATTTTGCATATTACGGCATAGTTTTTGATATGTCGTCTATCAGTCTGAAATATTATATAACGGCACGCCTCGATAATATTTTTCAGTTTATAAAATGCAATCTCAGGCGTCTGATACTTTTTGCGCTTGCGCTTATATTCGGTTTGGTAATGGGTATTCTTTCTTCTCTGAAGCCCATAGACCCTTTGGAGGCGCTTGACAGTGCGAACGGCGGAATATACGGTCTTATAGTAAGAGCGTCTTTTGCGGGATATATTTTTCCTCTGCTTATTTTTACGGTAATCGTGTTCTGCGCATTTTGTTTTGTGGGGCGATATTCCTATTCTTTTTTGCTCACTGCCGCTTATACCGTACTTGTAGGTTTTTTTCAAGGCGCGGTTATAGTCCTTGTGCTGAGATC
>CALWBH010000143.1 GCA_944376015.1 uncultured Clostridia bacterium | reverse complement strand
AAAGGAAATACTGCTCTCGCCGTTATTGGTGAAAGTATAGTAATACTTATATTTATAATTTTTCAGCAATTCAGCCGAAGTCTTTACTCTGAAATAATCGTTTGCGACAAGCGTGCCGTTATGCGTGAGTTTTACTCCGCGTTCGCCGTTTACGATAACGTCCTTACCCGTAAATCTGCCGCTGTCATACTGCGCCGCATAATCGGGATAGTCGGAGCTGTCCTCGTCGGGAGCCTCGATTTCGGTATTGCCGAAGTAATCCACGATTCCCTGTCCCGACTGTTTACCGCTACCGTAAACCAGCAGAGTTCCTTGTTCGGGCGCGAAATACGGCGCTATGGTAAGACCGCTCTCCGGCATTACCGTAGACGACGTTACAAAGGAAAGACTGTCGCCGCCCACGATATACCAGCCTCCGATCTCTCTGCCAGTCTCGTTAGTTATCTGCGACGAGGAAGGAACGACTATTTGTTCGCCGTATACAACGTCGTCGTTAAAATCGTCGCTTACCGTAATCCCATCAGGAAGGTTAAGTGTCAGCTTTGCAGTCGGATCGGGTTCGAGCGAAGGTTTAGTTTCCGGCTCGGTAAGATCGGGTCTTGCTCTGACGGACAGAGACATTCCGAACTTCATCGATTCCATGCTTCTGTCAGCCACGACGTAAGGCAGAATATTTTCGTTATCCGTCAGATAATACTGCCCCGTATAGCGCATGCTTTCGCCGGGTGCAAGATCCACATCCACCCTGTAACGCGTGCTTTCGTAAGATAAGCTGTTATTATGCTCGGTACCTTTACTTACTTGATAAACGTCGAGATGTAAATCAACGTCATCCTTATTTTCGAAATTGTACGCGACTTCATAAACCCCTTCGGTCACCTTGTACTTGGAGTCCAATCGGAACGCCGAACCTATTGTAACGTAGCTCGGCTCGGTTATGAGTCCGCCGAGTTCGGCATAGCTTTGTGAAGAATTACCCCCCCCCCGCTACAATTTCGCTTCCTTGATAGGTAATCGTTTTATTTACGGCAATGGAACCGGGCATAAAATCAAAATTAAATCTGCCGATTTTGCCGCTACCTATATCCAGCGCGGTGAACCCCGCTTCTGGCGAGAAATACGGAGTTAAAGTGAGATTTTCCCATACCCTGCAATCTTCGAGATCGAGCAAGGACTTATTACCTTCTTCACCTATACCCAAAAAGCCCGAAAGTTCGCGCTTTTCGGAAACATCGCTCATATCGAAAGACTCGCTCGTAAGATAATCGCCTTTTTTGACTTCCTTGCTTTTTGTCCCGTCCGCAAATTTTATCGGCGAGCTTTCGTCCAACGTCACGGTAAAAAATTCCTCAACCGGCTTCGTCGGTTCCATAGGCACATATTCCGAGTCGTAATCGAATATTCCGTCATAATCGGGACGGTTATGCTCGTAGGCGTCTTCGATCGTCGTTTCCACGTTCCCGTCGTTTTCGGGAATTTCGGGATCGACGGGACGTTCGAAACAACCCGTCAAAGAAAAAAGCAAAGCGGTTGCCATCGTTAAACAGACAAGCAATTTCACATACTTTTTCATCGTTTTCAATCTCCTTTACATTTTCATGATCAAGCTGAAACACGATGTTAAATAAACAAGCCCTACCGATGTATTAACTTATAAACTCCCTTATACGCTTTTAGCATATCCGACAATAACATACCTGTCAATAGGTAATCTTACTCAAATACATTGCAATTCTTACATAAATTTTAAAATACATTGCAAAACAAGCGCTATTCCAATAAAATCGGTTGCATTATGGTATAAACCAAAAAAAACAAGGCAACCTTTTTCGGATTGCCTTGTGAGTTTAATATTTGTTGTATATTACAGCGTATGCGCTATTGCAAGGTATTTCATCTGTATGCTGTGTCTTCTGCGCCATATAGTGGAAAGATTAAGCGCATACAGCGCCGCCTGCCTGCTAATGCCTATGCCTGCCATATAACAGTCAAGCGTTTTTTCACCCTTACTTTTGCTTTGCATTGTCTTTATCTCCGAATAAGCGCATAGAAAATGATTGACACAGAACATAAAATATTTATTTTACGGTAAAAAGCTCGACTGAGGTTTCATCGGAAATGACGTTTTCAAAATTGAATTGAGTGGCACCGACGGCTTTAAGCGAATAGGCAAAGCCGACGTTTTCTTCGTTCCCTATCAGCACATTTACCACCGTTGAACCTATTTGCATATTCACGCTTTCCGCGCTTCCGATATTCAGCAAGGTATCCAATGTGCGGAACAAGTCGTCCGTTTCTTTCGCATTCAGATTGTTGAGCGTAAGACCTTTATGCGACAGAGTGTAATCGAAACCTCCGTCGCCTGTTTTGCCTATGCGCACGGCGGATGAAATGTACAGGCAGTCGGGAATGTACTTTTTGAAAAGACTGTACGGAAATTTGTCCATATCCGCTTTGAACGGCGAAAGGTCGAGTTTGCAGACGACGTTGAAATCCGCACTGCCGTTTTCGGCAATTTCCGAAAAATCCGTTTGAATAATGGCGGCATTCACTTCCTTTATTCCGAGATCGATTTTTCCGCCCGTCACTTCAAAGAAAATAATCT
>CALWBH010000142.1 GCA_944376015.1 uncultured Clostridia bacterium | reverse complement strand
ATATACTCCGCCGCAGTAAAAAATACCGCCATCGGTATTCCCGACATTTCCGCATATTCTGCCGCCGCTCATCTTAAATGAGGCTGAGCTGCCGATAACATACACTCCGCCGCCGGGACTGCCGGACGTGTTTCCGCATATATTGCCGCCCGTCATAATCAAGCTACCATATGAATTACTTATAGCGCTATCTCCGCCGCCGCATATCACGCCGCCGGCGATCGTTCCCTGTTTTTCTTCGCCCGCAGCGCTGTACGCGGTATCCCAATCTTCCGTGCCGTCGTCGAAAACGTAAAGCCCGCTATCGTTGACATAGTAATCGTGCTCGCTATCCGTGCGGCAGTCGCACAAGACAAGCGTGCTTGTCAATTGTATGACGTACGAGCCCGTTTTGCCGTGAAGTTTATGTCCGTTCAGGCATAATACCGTATATCCGCGTATTTTCAAAACTTCATTCAGGTAGAGATCGCTGTCGAGATAGTATTTAGACGGCGCTTCTTCCGTGCCGCCCGAGATCTCTCCGCCCGCGGTAAGTTGCGTCCATCCCGAATGATCTGTATGCTCGAAAGACGTTTCCGCGCCGTCCGCAACCGAAAAATTTACGGTGACCGCTATGGCGGCGCATAAAACAGCCAACGTCATAACCAAAGGCAAAATAATTCTTTTTACGTTCATTTTCTGTTCTCCTGTCGTCGTTCGGCGGCAGACCGTCCGGCAAAAGCGTTATGCCGAAGACGAAAAGCCGCTGCCCGCAAAACGAAAAACACGGCGTTTCCCGATTATTCAAGCGAGCGTTTAATTTATATTTACGTTTTTATTATAACATCTGCGCGCGGGCTTGTCAATACCGATATAAAAAATAACGTCGGCTGCGCATATTTTATCTGCGTCGCGGAAGGCGCGCTTTTCGGCGGATATGCGGCAAAACAAGTCGGCAATATTTACAGCACAACCGAATAAATGCGAAATTCCTTACCCGAATTCCGCATTTATTCCGACGCCGATAATTTTAATGACGATATGATCACAGGCAATAAAGCGTTATCTCCGTCGGATAAATCGGCGAGCTTTTATACCTGAGATAAAATTTATAATCGCCGCGCACCGCGTCTACTGCCTGTGCTATTCCGTAAATATCCTCGTTGTTGTGATATACCGACCACAGCATTTTCGGACGGTCGCCGATTATGTGCCTGCGCGCGCCTTCGAGCGCTTTGCGTTCCCCGCCCTCTATGTCCGCGATTATCATGGTCAGCGGTTCTTTTATGTCCTCGTCCAGCGTGGTCACGGTTACCTCGTCCGTTCCGTCGCCGAGCGCGTTCGCGCTTGCTCCTCCCTCGCTCTTTTTTACCGTCATTTTACCGACAAAATCCGCGACTCCGACGCGGCGACATTCTATGTTGCCGTATGCCGCAAGATTTTTTTCCAGACGGGCAAAAGTATCTGACGTTATTTCATAGCAGTATATTTTTTTATAGCTGTCCGCGCCGTAGTTCGCGATATACGACTGCACGGTGTCGCCCGTATACGCGCCGAGTTCGGCTATCGTTTCGTCTTTGCAGCAAGGCAGCAGATCGAGGTCGAAATATGCGTCGAACATATACTCTTTCGTTTGCGACGTACTCGTGAAATCGTACGCATACCAGTTGTTCAGCACCGAGTAAAGCGTTTTTTTGGAGCGGTAATCGCACAGGCGTTCATAAAGCCATACGAAATCGTCCGTATGCCCGCCGAGCGCGGACGCTTTGAGTTCTATTTCCTCGAATATGCCTTTTCCCTCGTCCAATCTGCCCCAATAACCGAATTTATTGAAGAAATCGGCGCAGCTCCTGCGCGTCTGCGCGGGTACTTTTTCATACGCTCCGCGTATTCTGTGATACAACTCGTGCGCGCTCAGGCTCCTTATCTCGCGTATAAGCGCGTAAAATTTTTCATCGACAACGTTCATATCCTTCTCCCGTATATGGCATATAATAACATCATATGCGGGAATATGCGTTTTACGTTCGGAGAATTTGCCGCGTCAGCTTTTACAAAAATTCTTTCGTCGCCTTTATATACAGTTTTTTCACGAGTACGGACGCCGCCAGATAACAGACGATCACCGCCGCGAGAAACGCATAGTATATCGCGGGCAATGTTGTAAGCGAAAGCGCGCCGCCTGCGGGCGTATAAGGAAGCACGGTCACGAAGGTCACCGCCGCCGCGCCCGAAAGACAGACGGCAAGCGACGCGCGGCTGCTTACGAAAGGCAATCCGGGCGTACGCAGCGTATGCACAACGAGTATCTGACTCCACATCGATTCCACAAACCAGCCCGTGCGGAACACCGCCGCGAACTCCGCTACGCGCGCGGGATCGGTTATGGCGGAATAGGGCGCGCCCGTTACGGACGGACATATCACGAAGTACATCACCGCGAAAGTCGCTATATCGAAAAGCGAGCTTACCGGTCCCATGCAAAGCATAAACCTGCCTATGCCGCGGGCGTTCCACCTGCGCGGAAGTTTTATGTATTCCCCGTCAACGTTGTCCCACGGCATCGCTATGCAGGAAATATCGTAAACGAGATTGAGCGCGATGAGCTGTAACGCCTGCATGGGCAGAAAAGGCAGGAATACGCTCGCCGCAAGCACGGAAAACATATTCCCGAAGTTGGACGAAGCGGTTATTTTTATATACTTGATCGTATTCGCATACGTCTTTCTGCCCGTTACCGTCGTGCTGACCAGCACGTTAAGATCCTTTTCGAGCATGACGGCGCTCGCCGATTCTTTGGCTATGTCCACCGCCGTATCCACGGAAACGGCTACGTCCGCCGCTTTCATTGCGGGCGCGTCGTTGATACCGTCGCCCATATACCCCACGCAATGCCCGCGCGCACGCAGTGCGGTAACCACGCGCGCTTTCTGCGACGGCGAAAGTTTTGCGAAAACGTCGACGGTCTCCGCGCGCTCGGCAAGCTCCGCGTCGCTCATTCTTTCCACGTCCGCGCCGAGCAACGCTCCCGCCGTATCGATACCGACTTTGCGGCAGATGCAGGCGGTCACCTTTTCGTTGTCGCCGGTGAGTACTTTTACGCGTACGCCGTGATTTTTCAACGCCCGTATCGACGTCCGCGCGGTGTCTTTGGGCGGATCGAGCAGCGCGAGAAAGCCTATAAGCACCATGCCGCTCTCGTCGGAGACGGTAAGCTGCCCGCCGAACAACGGAATGTTCTTCTGCGCCACCGCAATGACGCGCATTCCCTCCGCGTTAAGGTCTTCCGCTCTGCGGATCACGCGTTCCCTGACTTTGCCGTCGAGAGGCACGACGTTACCCCCGCGCTCTGCGAACGCGCAACATCCGAGTACTTCTTCGAGCGCGCCTTTGGTCACCATCTGCGTTTTTCCGTCCGCGTCCGTAACCGCCACGCTCATTCTGCGCCTTTCGAAGTCGAAGGGTATTTCGTCCGTCTTGACGTAACGCGCGATCAGCTCGTCCGCGCCGAATTCCCTTTGCTTTTCGATTACGGCAACGTCGATGAGATTTTTCAGTCCCGTTTGGAAATAACTGTTCAGAAACGCATGCCGAAGAACCCTTGCGTTCTCGTTGCCGTCGGTGTCGAGATGAAGTTCGAGTATAACTTTATCCTGCGTGAGCGTACCCGTCTTGTCCGTGCAAAGCACGTCCATACCGCCGAGATTCTGCACGGCGTCCAGACTTTTAACGACTATCTTTTTCTTTCCCATCGCCGCCGCGCCTTTGGCAAGCGACGCGGTAACTATCATAGGCAGCATTTCGGGCGTAAGTCCGACCGCCACGGACACCGCGAACAGCGCGCCCTGCAACCAGTCGCCCTTGGTCAGTCCGTTGACGAGAAACACGACGGGAACCATTACGAGCATAAACGCGATAAGCAGGCGCGAAACCGCGCTCACTCCGCGGTCAAACCCCGTCTTTACCCTGCCGCCGTGCAGTCTGTCCGCTATGCCGCCGAGTACCGTATCGTTGCCTACGGCGACGACTACCGCTCTCGCGCTGCCGCTGACGACGTTGCTGCCCGCAAACGCAAGGTCGGAAAGCTCCGTAAGTCCCGCCGATCCGTCCGCGCATACCGCCGTCTTTTCCACGGGTTCGCTCTCGCCCGTCAGTGCGGACTGACTGACAAACAGATCCTTTGCGCTCAGCACGCGCACGTCCGCAGGCAGCATATCCCCCGCCGACAGGCAGACTATATCGCCGACGGCTACGTCGCGCATATCCGTTTCCGCGGTTACGCCGCCGCGTATAACCGTCGCCGTCGTACGTATCATTCCCGCGAGCGTTTCCGCCGCGCTCGCGCCGCGCGCTTCCTGAACGAATTTAAGCGTTCCGCTTATGCCCACCATTACGGCGATCACCGCCACGGTAACGAAGTTTTTTTCTTCCGCGAAGATTATGTCGGTAAACAGCGATACGACCGCGAGCGCGAACAGCACCGCCGTGAACGGATTGACGAACGCCGAAAGAAAACGCACCGCCGGATTTTTCCTCTTTTTCGACGAAATGACGTTCTCGCCGTAAAGCTCTTTCGCGCGGCAAAGCGATTCTTCGCTATGTCCGTCCGCGCCCGTTCCCAGCCTTGCGAGCAATTCTTCGGCGGGGCAGACCGCCGCTTTTTTCATTTCTTCTTCGCTACGCGCCGAAACAGCGCCGCGCGGGAATATTGTAAGTAATTTTTTCATAACGCATACCTCCTTTTCGTTTGCCGCGGTATGCGACGGAGCGGCGGAACGTCCGCACGACGTATTCGTATTTCCGCACCGCTTGTGTCGCACCGTTTTTAACGCAAACGTTCTTTCGGACGGCACACAAAAAGCCGCCGTTTCACTCACGGCGGCCGACGCGGACAAGCTCCTTTACGGGCGCGGCAAACGAACCGCGTCCGTCGTTATCGGGAAACGCCGTGAAAATTCGAGTTTTCTACTTCGACTGCCGTCCATTTGCTTTACCTCCTTATAAAAAAATCCGCGCGTCCGGATAAACGCGCGGTGTAATACCGTAATACGTCGTTTGAGCTTTGACACTGCGGGGCGATGAAACCGTGTTAAGTTACGCCTTGTTTTTCGACGCAACCTGTTCATACCTGCGAATAATGTCTCCATTATTTTGCGGCAACGGTCCGTATCCCCGAAGTAGCCTTACCTACCGAACTTATTCGCATTATAACGCCTGAAAATACGCTTGTCAATACTTTTTGCGTAAAAAATCGGATTTTTTTCGCTCCGCGCCCGCCCAAATCGGTTTTAAACCCGTTAAAACCGCCTTCGCCGTCAAGAATAACGCGAATCGCCTTAGTCTTATTGTCGGTCGGTTGTCGATCGGGTAATTCGTTCGGCAACAGGTTCGGTATATCTGCCGAATAATTTGCCTGACAGCCTGCTCGGTTTTCGGCTCGATAATCGGCTCGGTATAAAACGGGCGGGAACGCGCAGCGCGTTTCCCGCCCGTTTTATACGTCATATCCCTTCAAGGAAAGACTTTTACGTTATTTCCCGTGATTTTCCGACGAAAATCGCGTTTATCCGACGCGCACGAAAGCATAAACGCTCTTGCCGTCGATATGCACCTTGTTTTCGTAAACTCCCAAATCCTCGTCGCCCGCGACGTCGCCGTTTACGCGGAGCGACCATCTGCCTTCGGGAAGCGGTATATCCGCGCTTTCGAGCGGATTGTACACGATATAAAGCGATTCGCCTGCCGCGCAGAGAGTATACGCTATTATATCGTAGCGCACGTCGCTGCGAAATTCGGTAGCTTTTTCTATGTCTTCCCGATCGCCGATACGAAGCGCGGGATGCGCCTTGCGGAACCTTATCAGACCTTTATAGTAATCGCGCATATTGCCGACGTCCGAGCCTTTTTTCAGCGCTTCCCAATCGATATTGTTGAGCTCGTCGGGAGAATTGTAGCTGTTTTCCTCATAGCCGCCGCTCTCTTTGGGTTTGGAGCGGAGCAGCTCTTCGCCCGATTGAAAGAAGGGCACGCCGCGCGACGTCATGACTATTCCCGCGCAAAGGCGATTGATACGCAGTTTTTCTTCGAGCGGAGCGTGGCCGCTCGTCATGTTAATTTTATCCCAAAGCGTGTTGTTGTCGTGCGCGGAAACGTAGTTTATAACGCGCTCCGCGCTGTCGGTTACCCAATGCATATTGAAGTTGGGCGACGTCGCGCCCATCGACGAAAATTTGACCGCGTTGACGTTTTCGTACGTTCTGCCGTTGGCATAGCCGCCCGCGCCGCCGTCGAACACCGAGCCCTTGACCGAATCGCGCATGGTGTCCGAGAACACCGCGACGGCTCCCGCCGCGCCCTCGCTCTTCGTTATGCCGCCCGCGTTCCACTTGTTGCACTGCTTTTCTCCGGCAAGCAGCGTACCGCCGCCTACCCAGCCTTCGCCGTAAAGCAACAGCGAAGGGTTTACCGCGTGCAACGCTCGCTCTGCCGCCTGCATGGTTTCGACGTCGTGCAATCCCATAAGGTCGAATCTGAACCCGTCCACGTGGTAGCACTCCTGCCACATAAGCAACGAATCGATGATGAATTTACGGCACATGGGGCGCTCGCTCGCCGTTTCGTTGCCGCAACCGCTTCCGTTTGAGGGATTGCCGCGATGATCGTAGCGATAATAATAGTACGGCACGGTAAGCGCGAGCGGAGCGTTGAAATCGTACGTGTGATTGTACACGACGTCAAGCACCACGCCTATCCCCGTCGCGTGGAGAGCGCCCACCGCTTCCCTGAGATCGCGCACACGCGACGCGCCGTCGCGCGGATTGGTGCAGTATGCGCCCATCGGCATATTGAAATGCTTGGGATCGTAACCCCAATTGAACGGATTGTACGTTTCGTCGTAAAGCCGCGTCTGATCGACGGTCGCAAACTCCGCGACGGGAAGCAGATGTACGTGCGTAACGCCGAGATCGGCGAGATAGTCCAGACAAATGCTTTCCCCCGAAGCATTGACGAGGCCGCGCTCGGTGAATGCGAGAAAGCGCGTCCTGTTTATCGCGCGGGTCTTGCCCGAAAAATCGCGCACGTGCGTTTCCCATATCACCGCGTCGGTGTAGGACGCGAGCGCGTGCTTTTTCCTGTACGCTTCGTGTTCTTCCGCCCAGCCGTACGGCGTGATACGCGGTGACGAAAAATCCACCACCATGCCGCGCGCGGCGTTTATTCCGCCGCTTACTGCGTACGGGTCGACCGTCTCCACGTCTTCCCTGCCGTTATACGACAGCGTATAAGTATAATATCTGCCAGAAAGATTGCCGTCCAGCGTCGCCGTCCATACTCCGCGGTCGCCGCGCGTCATCATTCCGCCGTAAAGATTGTCGCCGCTGTCCCCGTCCGCGTAAATGTTGAGACGTACGCACTGCGCAAAAGGCGCCCATACGCGAAATACCGTTCTGCCGCCCTCTATCCTTGCGCCCAGTCTGCCGTTATACGTATAACGCGCGGAAAACTCTTCCGTATCGTAAATCCCTTTGGGCTGAGCGGGTATGCTCACCCCGTCGCGCACCACGAAACAGGGCTGCTCGGGATTGAGATGTCCGCTCAGTACCAGATTTATCTCGTGTCCTTCATGCGGATTGCTGTAAAAATCCGCTATGCCTATCCTTACTCCGCCGCTGTAAACGCGAAAATCGTCGCGAGTGACGCTCCATGCGTCTGAAACGAAAACGACTATACGGTTATAATCTTCAATAAATGCTTTCGTCCGCTTCATTTTTATGAACCTTATTTTTTCGCGCTTACATTGACGTTTACCGTTGCCGTCACTTCGGGATGCAGTCTGACGGTAACGCGATAATTCCCCACCTGCTTGATAGGCTGATCGAGCACTATCTTCTTTTTATCGACGGGAACCCCCGTCTTTTCAAGCGCGTCCGCAATCGACTGCGAGGAAAGCGCGCCGAACAGTTTGCCGTTCGCGCCTACCGACGCCGTAAGCTCCACCGTGACAGCGCCGAGCTTTGCGGCAAGCTCTTTCGCGTCTTTGAGCGCGACTTCCTTTTTATAAAGCTCGCTTGCGCGTTTGGCTTCGAGCGCGCTCAGATTCTGCGCCGTCGCCGGCTGAGCGAGTCCCTGACGGAAAAGATAATTCGTGGCGTATCCGTCGCTTACGTTCACGATATCGCCCGTCTTTCCCGAACCTTTTACGTCTTTAAGCAAAATGACTTTCATTTTCTTATCCTTATTCTTCGTCGCGGGCGCTCGGCACGCAACGTAATTTCTTATTTTCCGAATAATTCTTCCGCCGTCCGCACGCCGCGTTTAAGTTTAGCCGCGAGCGCGTCCGTCGCCCTGTCAATCTCATCGTACGCGCGCTCGAAATCGCGCGTATACCACGGATCGTCCACGTCGTCGGCACGCCCTTCCGCCTGTCTGAGCAGAAATACTTTTTCGTCGCCGTAGCGCCGCGTTGCGTCGCGGAAATTGTACCCGTCCATCACTACGACGGCGTCCGCTTTCGCATAGTCGTCTCCCGTCATAAGCGTGGCGGTATGCCGCGCAAAAGGCACGCCGTGCGCCGCAAGCGTCTGTTTCGCCCTGCCGTACATATCGCTGCCTATCTCGTCGCTGTGAAGCGCGCGCGAAAACACGTGCACGTCGCCTATCCCTTCGCGCGCGAGCTTATCTTTCATTATGAATTCCGCCATCGGCGATCTGCAATAATTCCCGTGACAGACAAACACTATTTCCATTCTTACCCGCCGTTAGCCTTACTGCCGCCAAGCTCGCGAAACCGTGCTTTACCGACTTTGTTTATTATATCATAGTCAAACCGTTTCGTCAATACGCATTGCGGTCATTTTATCCGTTTTTTATACAAAAACGGAACCCGAACGCTTCGACAGCCGCACGGACTCCGCCTTTTGTCTTTTATTTCAACGCTCCGCACGTCAGATATGCGCTTCGCTGTCCCAAAGTACGACCGCACCCGTTTCGAGCGAACGCGGAACGTCTATTATCCGTTGATTGGACGAGCCGCGGAACCGAAGCGTTATATCCTTTTTGTCGAACATAAACCTTCCGTCCACAAGCACGTCGAGCATACCGAGGAGCTTGGCGCAGGTCTCGCCGCTCGCGCGCGAAGGGATCTTGCCCGAAAGCTCTTCGAAAGTAAACCCCGAATACGCCCATACCGATTTGTCGGGCAGCTCGCTTTTCACCCTGCGTACGAGCTCAAACAGCTCCGCCTGGTTCTCAGGCTCGAAAGGTTCTCCGCCGAGCAATGTCAGT
>CALWBH010000141.1 GCA_944376015.1 uncultured Clostridia bacterium | reverse complement strand
TCTTTGTTCGCCGCTACGCTTGGTGCGATCGCGTTTTGCTTACGCGCATCTTTCGTGAACATACTTTTTTGCGGGATAGCCGCATACTCCGTTCAGCATATAGCTTTTCAGTTTTATAATCTTATAGTAAACATATTCGGGATAAACAACGATGTGCCCATAAATATATACGGCGACGCCGCAAACCAAAATAATTTGTTTACCTGGCTTATATACTTTATGACGTATTCCATCGTATATTGGCTTACATACGTACTGTTCGCTTCGCGTATAGAAAAGAACAGCGATATGCGTATACGAAGTTTTTCTCTGCTTTTACTGTTGGGGTTTACCGTGCTTGTATGCGTGGTGCTCAATGCCGTGATAACGTATGTGAGTTACGATAATTACAGTGCCGTAATGATGATATGCGTTGAGATATCGATAATAATAAGCGGGCTGTTGTCGCTTTCGGTGCAATTCGGATTGCTTACCAACCGCGAAATAAAGGAAGAGCTCGACAGCGTGTATCACTTATGGCACCAGGAGCAGAAACAGTTCGCTTCGGCAAAAGTCAACATAGACCTTATAAATCTGAAATGTCACGATCTCAAACATCAGATACGCAAGATAGGCAGCACCAGCTCGGTATCCGAAAGCGCCATGCGTGAAATAGAAAACGCGATAAACATTTACGATTCCGCGGTAAAAACGGGTAACGGTTCGCTTGACGTTATCTTAACCGAAAAAAGTCTGCTTTGCAGCGCGAACAAGATCACGTTCACGGTAGTGGCTAACGGAGGCAGACTGGGATTTATGAACGACGTGGATCTTTTCACGCTTTTCGGCAACGCCATAGACAACGCCGTTGAGGCGGTGATGAAGCTTCCCGAGGAAAAACGCATAATCAGTCTTACGACGAACGAAAACGGAGAGCTGTTTTCAGTCAATATACGCAATTTCTATCTCGGCGGAGTTACTTTCGAAGACGGTTTGCCCGTTACCACAAAAGGAGACAGGGATTATCACGGCTTCGGAATGAAGAGTATAAAACGCATAGTCGAAAAGTACGGCGGTAACATCTCGATAGTTGCCGGCGGCGACGTATTCAATCTTAACTTACTTTTCGGCACCGACGGCACGGTTTTGTAAATTCAATCGAAAATTCGCGGCAAAGCGCGTAAAAACGGTACGGATATGTTGCCAAACGGGCGACTTATGATTGCGATATTGAAAAGCTAAATAAAGTAATTTAAAATGACGGCGTGGTAAACGAAGAAAACCGCGCTGTTTTTTTGCAGGGAAAAATAAGCGTAAACAGCTTCGTTTTACTTAAAAATAAAAAAGGAGATAAAGATGAAAAAAATTATTGTCAGAGCTGTTTGTTTTTCCGTGATGGGGCTTATTTTTGCAGCCGTGCTTGCGGGAAATATCGTCGCTTCGCATTTCAGCGATCTGATTACCGAGTATTTCCACGGCGCCGGCATCTCTTACGAGGGAGAAAGGGTGGAAGAAGCGCTCGAAGCATCGGATAAGCTGTGCCAGGAAATCACCGAAGAGGGCGTGATACTTCTCAAAAACAACGAGAAGGACGGCGTTCCCACTCTTCCGCTTACGGAAAACGAAATCAAAAAGATAAACATTTTCGGGTGGAGCGCGAGCGACGGCGGGTGGATATTCGGTAGCGACGGATCGGCTAACTCCAACAGCGGAACGAGCAGAGCGAAAGTTAAAATGCTGAGCGACGCTTTCGAAAACGCGCACATAAAGTACAACACCGAAATTATGGATATGTATACCGCATTCCGCGATAAGCGTGCGGGAGTTCGTGCGCTTGATGGCAACATGAAATTCTATATGCTTATAGAGCCGAGCGTGGAATCGTATAATCAGGTGGGCGAGAACGGTAAAACGTTGCTTCAAAACGCCAAGGAGTTTTCGGATACCGCGCTTGTCGTGCTCGGCAGAATGGGCGGCGAAGGTACCGACCTGCCTTTCGTTCAGTATCGTAACACTACGGGTAAATATACCGTCAACGACAATATGCCTACGGATACGTCGCGCACTTATCTCGACATTTCCGTGGACGAAGAAGCGTTGCTCGATATGGTCACCGCGAATTTCGATAAAGTCATCGTGCTTATAAACACCTGCAACTCGATGAACCTTAATTTCCTTGACGACGACAGAATAGACGCCGCGTTACAGGTCAACGGTACCGGACAGTCGGGAACGTACGCTATTCCCAAGGTTCTCAGCGGCGAAGTCAATCCTTCCGCAAGGACGGCAAACACGCAGGTGTACGACCTTACCACCGATCCGACGTTCATGAATGCGGGCGGTAAATCGGCTTCGCGCGGTTATGTGACTTATGCGGAAGATATATACGTCGGATATAAATGGTATGAAACTGCGGACGCGGAAGGCTACTGGGACGACGTGGACAACGAGTACGGCAAAGGTTACGAGGGCGTCGTTCAGTATCCGTTCGGTTACGGCATGAGCTATACCGATTTTGACTGGGAACTCGTATCTACGGAGCCCGCGGCGTCTTCCGTTATTGCAAAAGATACTAAAATATCCGTACAGGTGCGTGTTACGAATACGGGAACGAGAGCGGGTAAAGACGTCGTCGAGCTTTACTATACGCCTCCTTATACTCCGGGCGGTATAGAAAAGAGCGCGGTAAATCTCGTTGCTTTTGCAAAAACGAGCGAGCTCGAACCGGGTAAAAGCGAAGTGGTGACGCTCGAGTTTACTCCTTACGACATGGCGTCTTACGACTGCTACGATAAGAACACGAACAGAAACGTCGGCTGGGAACTCGATCGCGGAGTTTACAATATCTCCGTTCGTTCGGACGCGCATACGGTAAAGACGGGAATGGACGGAAAACCGATGTCTTTCGATTACAATGTAGATAAAACCATAAGAATAACGACGGATCCCGTGACGGGAGAAAGAGTCGTGAATCGTTTCACCAATTACACTATCGTTACCAAACAGGAAGACGGAACGTTCGCCGAGCAGCAGTATAAGGCGTACGGCAACTGTGCGATAGACGGAAGCGACGGCGACGGCGCGGATATCGTGTATCTTTCCCGTAGCGATTTTGCAGGTACTTTCCCGACAAAGACGCTCGGCAACAGAACGGGCAGCGCGGTAAGCGCGTATACAAATTTCGTTTACGACGGATACGGCGACGTGGCTATGCCGACGACAGACACGATAAGCGGCGATCAGCTTTTGCTGTATACCACCGAATCGGGCGGTAAGCCGAATTCGGATCAGCTCCGCACGGGCAGCGGACTTAAAATCAATCACGAGCTTATGATGACGCTCGGCGAAGATTACGAAGCTCCCGAATGGAAAACGCTTATCGAGCAGATGAGCAAGAGCGAGCTTTACGATCTTGTCGGGCTTGGCGGTTATCGCACTTACAGCGTAGAATCGATAGGCAAGAAGTATATGCTCGAAAACGACGGACCGAGCGGGCTCAACCGTCATATGAACGCTGCACCAAATGATCCAAATATAGACCGTTCGGGCTGGACGATGTTCCCCAATCCCACCGTGCTTGCGAACAGCTGGAACTGGGCGCTGTCTTACGCTTACGGACTTTCGGTGGGTAACGAAGGCATGGTCACGGGCGTGACCGGTTGGTACGCGCCAGGCGCAAACATGCAGCGTTCTCCTTTCAGCGGACGTAACTGCGAGTATTACAGCGAAGATTCGTATTTGTCCGGAGTAATGGCGGCGGAAACCGCGAGAGGCGCTATCAACAACGGCATGAACGTCTATGTCAAACATTTCGCGGTAAACGATCAGGAAACGCACAGAGATCAGCTTACTACCTGGCTCACGGAGCAGACGTTGCGCGAAATTTATCTGCGCCCGTTTGAGATCGCGGTAAAACGCGGTAAAGCGAACGGAATGATGAGCTCTTTCAACAGACTCGGTTCGCAGTGGACGGGTTCCAATCACGCGCTTATGACGGATATTCTCCGCGACGAATGGGGATTCCGCGGCGCGGTAATTACCGACTACTATTCGGGCTTCATGAATCTTAACGGCGGGCTTCGCGGCGGTAACGACTTGTGGCTTACGGGCGGCGGCAGCGCGCCGGACGGCTGGAACGGAGACGACGCCACAATGGTAGCGTGCGCGCAAACGTCCGCAAAGAACATATTATTCGCGCGTTGCAACTCCTACTATCTTGCAAACACTCACGATTCCAGCGAAGACTATATAGTTTCCGACGTACAGACCGTAGTGGAAGTGGACGCACCTTTCCCCGCGTGGATATTCATAATCGTCGGAATAGACGTGGTAACGGTGGGCGGAATAGCCGTATGGACTGTATTTCTGCTTAAAAAGCCGAAAAAAAGATCCAACGGCAAAGTCGACGCGTAATAAAATCAAAAAACGTCGAATAAAAACGGAGAAATAATGATGAAAAAATATCTTAGAAAAATTATTATATTCATTGCCGTTATGCTTATGTTCGTGCTTGTGCTTCCGTTGGCGGCATGCGGAGAAGAAAAGAACCCCGACGACGGTTCGAACGGCGGGGGTCCCGAAGAAAATTTACCGGAAGAATACTGGGTAGAACGTATCGAAGTGGTAAAGGGCGAAGGTTTCCGCGAGGATTATGCGGACGGAGATACGTTCGACAGAACGGGACTCACGGTAACGGCATATTGGAACGACGGCTATGTCGAAGTGGTCGATCCCGTCAAATATGCGGTGGTGCCTTCCGTTATACACGACGGGGACACCGAAGTTACGATAATTTACGGCGACGCGTCGCAGACCATTCCCATAAGCTCGGTGCTCATAACGGGGCTTGACATCGTGAAAATGCCGAGCAACACGACGTACTTTGTCGGCGAAGTGTTCAAAGCGGACGGCATGGTACTTCGCTATACGCTCGATAACGGCGAATACCGCGATATAACGGGATTCTCAACCGCAGACGTGACATTCGATCAAACGCCTCTCGAACTCGGCGACGACAGCGTTACGATAACTTACAACGGTTATACCTGCAAAGTGCCTATAACGGTAATGGGCAGGGGATTCAAGATAGAAGCGAAGAAAGACGCCGAAAACGTGACGATAACCGACACCGAAGACGCGGAAAAACCTTCTAAGGAAGGTACGAACGGAATTATCAAGCAGTACGCTTCCAACGGCGACTTTATGCAGGACTTCTCCGAGGGCTGCGTGATGACGTTTACCTTCGAGTCGACGACCTCTCAGGTCAATCTGCTCCTTCAGGCTTCGTCCACTTACGTCACAGAGTACAGCGACATAATCACTTACGCGCCGCTTTCCGTCGCCGATATGCAGGTCAGCCGCATATTCGACATGACGGTAAACGGACGTAAAGTTCCCATCAACGATACCGCGGTGCTGTACGGTTCCGAAACGGATAAAGCAGAATGCGATCTCGCGTGCCTTGCGAACTGGACGGAAGTCGATCTCGGCATAGTCAACGTTTACACCGATCAGGTCAATACCGTATCGCTTACGTTCAAGGACAACGGCTACCGCAACGAGAACCGGGAAACGGGTACGCTTAACGGAATGATG
>CALWBH010000140.1 GCA_944376015.1 uncultured Clostridia bacterium | reverse complement strand
TCCGCCATAGTCCTCGGCGTCTTTCCCAAAAGGCCTGTTTTATATCCGACCGCGGAAAACCCCACACATAAGAGTAACGCCTCAAACGGTGCGGATAAACCGAATTCAGCGGTGGTAACCTTATCCTTCGAGCCTTATTATATCGCTTCTTACGATTACGACGGCTCTGTTTCCGCAGATTACAAAGGCTATCTTATCGAAAGCGGCATATATGAACTTTCGCTGAGAACGGACGTACATACCGAGAAAGTTAATGTACCGGCAGTTTCTTTCGAAGTCGTAAATACGGTAAAATACGACGTCGATCCCGTGACTGGAACGCCGGTCGTGAACAGATTCGACGATGCCGACGACGAATTGGATACTTTGTTGTCGAGAACTGAGTGGGAAGGCACTATGCCTACGACTCCCAATACGCGCGTATTGAGCGACGCAACGGGTAACTCTCTTCGCTCCACCGCCACAAATAATCCGAATACCGATTTCAAACGATACGACCAGGGGAGCGGCAAGGTTAAAAACGCTTTCCTCATGCGCGGTGTGCCGTATGACGACGATAAGACGTGGGAAGAGTTTATCGACGCGTTGACTTTTGAAGAGATGAAGGATCTCTATAACCGCGGGGCATTCCAGACTTACGGATTGCAGAGATTCAATCTTCCCAAAACCACCGCGTCCGACGGACCGGTAGGGTTTACTAACTTTATAAGCGACGCCGCCGTAAGTGCCGGGAATGCGGCGTATGCGAGCGAATACGTGCTCGGTCAGACCTGGAGCAAAGAACTTGCGCAGGCAATGGGCGAATCGGTGGGAGAAGAGGCTGCGTACGGCGACGGGGCGGAAATACCCACGCCTTATACGGGCTGGTACGCTCCCGGAATGAATCTGCATCGCTCGCCGTTCGGCGGCAGAAATTTCGAGTATTTCTCGGAGGATCCGTATTTGACGGGTATGCTTGCCGCAGCGGAAATACGCGGAGCGCAGAGCAAGGGAGTTGTGCCTTATATGAAACATTTTGCTCTCAACGAGCAGGAAACGCACCGCGACGATAACGGAGTGGCTACGTGGGCGACCGAGCAGGCGATAAGAGAGCTGTATCTCAGACCGTTTGAAATAGCCGTTAAAACGGCGGACGCCAAAGGCGTTATGAGCTCGTTCAATCGTATAGGAACTGTATGGACGGGCGGAGATTACAGACTGCTTACCGAAGTGCTCAGAAACGAATGGGGATTTGAAGGCGCGGTAATCTGTGATTTTAACGTAACGTCGTATATGAGCACGAAACAGATGATATATGCCGGCGGCGACCTTAATCTTACCACAACGCGTTACTGGACTCGTCCTGACGCAAACAATGCGGGAGATGTGGCAATGCTTCGCCGCGCCGCAAAAAACAATATTTATACGGTCGTCAATTCCAATGCGATGAACGGCGTCGACGAAAATACTGTATTCAGGGTAGCGATGCCCGTATGGCAGATAGTGTTAATAGCGATTTGCGTCACAATAATCGTCGGACTCGGCGTTTGGGGTTTCTTTGAAATAAGGCGTTTGCTTAAAGGCGGCAAAGTAAAAAAGGAAAAGACGGAAGACGCGGATAAGGCTTAATTATGTGCGAATATCACGCACAGTTTGAAAATATAAGGAGGTAATTTGATGAAAAAGACATCAGGAAAGGCGATGAGCCGTTCGTATCTGTTGATCTGCTCGTTTGTGTTTGCGCTTATACTTGCGCTGGCGATCGGGTTTCAGAGCTCTGCAATGTTTTCGCAGGCGAAAATGAATCTGAATCCGGATATTTCGAAGCCGCAGTTTTTCGTGAAATATTCAGACATAAAGGAAGCGAGAAAAGCGGGGAACGAGCTTAACGTCAGAATTGCGGAAGAGGGTATCGCGCTTTTTAAAAACGAGCTCTGTTCCGACGGAAAGAAGGCTTTGCCTGTCGCAAAAGGAAGTAACGTATCTTTGTTCGGATCGTGTTCCTCCAATCTCAGACAGACGGGCAACGGTTCGGGGGGCGGCGTCGCGCTGTCGGGAGAAACGATAAATACGGAGGACGCTTTCAATGCCGTCGGTCTTAACGTAAATCCTACGTTATATGACCTTTACGTCAGCAGGAACAGCCGTTCGGAAATACCCGTCAGCAATTATACGTCTTCGATAACGTCGACTTATAAGGATTACAACGATCTCGCGGTAATCTTTATTTCCCGAGCGGACGGCGGTGAAAACTATGACGCGCAGCTCGGCAACGGAACAAGCGCGCATTCGATGGAAATGAGTTCCAACGAACAGGCGTTGTTCAATCATGTCAAAGACGCAAAAGACGATAACGGCGAACCTATGTTCAAAAAGATAATTCTTTGCATAAATACCGCCGATCCTTTCGAGGTTGCGAGGTATCAGGACGACGAGAGAGTGCAGGGCGTTATCTGGATGGGATTTCTCGGCGGAATGGGACTGAAAGCTTTACCTTATATAATTACCGGAGAAGTCAATCCTTCCGCTCATACGGTGGACGTATGGCCGGCAAGTCTGAGAAAAGATCCCGCATGGTTTAACTTCGGCTCGAACAGGCAGGTAGGCGGTTCGCTTGTGATCAAAGGTAAAGACCCGTCGGGCGGTTCGTTGGAAAATCCCGTGCGAACGGACGGTAAGGCAGGCGCGCCGCAGATGAAAGCGCTTACCTATAAAGAAGGCATTTATATGGGTTATCGCTGGTATGAAACGGCGGCGACGGTAGACGGATACTTCGATACCGCAGAAGACAAGCAGGATCCGTTACATAGCGAAGACGCATATTACAACCGTACCAACGGCGTGCTTTATCCGTTCGGTTACGGACTTTCGTACACCGATTTTGAGTGGACGATCGGAGAGCCGGATAAAGCGGAAGGAATTTTGACCGACTCGGATGCGGGCGATAAGGTAACGGTGCCCGTTACGGTAAAGAATACCGGCGAGGTTGCGGGTAAAGACGTAGTGCAGATATATCTTCGCGCACCGTACGATACGGAAACCGCCCCGATAGAAAAGTCTGAAATTACGTTTATTAACAGCGCGAAAACCAAGCTGCTTCAACCGGATGAAGAGCAGACGGTATATGTGTCTTTCGATATACGCGATCTTGCGTCGTTCGACTGGAACGATATAAACGGCAACGATTTCCAAGGCTACGAACTCGAACAGGGAAATTATGAAATTCTGTTCCGTACCGATTCTCATACCGACAAGAACGAAGGAGTTAAATTAACTTACACCGTAGGAGAAAACGGGATACAGTACGACGAAGAAGGCGACAGCCCGCTGAACTATAACCGCGGTTTCGGCGAGAACGCGAAAGCGGTGTTCTCTCAGAACGACATTTACAACACCTCGGGAATAGGCGCTATCGACGAGGACGGCACGCATGTGGCAAAGAAGGACGCGGATTACGTTTCCCGCAGCGCGTGGGCTTTGCCCACTCCTTCGGACGACGACCAGCTCAGCTGGACGGATAAAGCCGTTTCGGTTTTGTTTAACCAGACTTATACGTCGTC
>CALWBH010000139.1 GCA_944376015.1 uncultured Clostridia bacterium | reverse complement strand
CCGGGCGCGCCGTCAAGCGCGTCCACGCAGATTCCGGAATCGTCCGCAAAAGAGGGCAGACCGCTTGCCGCAAAAGCTGCGCGCGCTTTAATGAGCGCGTTTTCGGCAAAAGTGCTTCCGTTTTCTTCGGGTTCGGCGCCGCCGTCGAATTCACCGACGGAGAGTAGCGAATATTTGTCTCCGAGCAGGTTTTGAAATTCTCTGAGTTTTCCGCGATTGTGAGTCGCAACGACAAGTTCTATCATAATAATACGATTATACTACGTTATATAATATATTGCAACTTAATAAGGCAGAGAACATAAAAGAAAAAAACCGCGAGCGCAGATAATTTCGGAAAGACGGGGTTTGAAGCTATTAGAAGTTATTCTCGGAAAATTTTTCGGATTGGTATTTACAAACGCTTCGGTTTGTGATAAAATGAAAAGAACGAAAGGAGGCAACTATGGAGTATAAAATGAAACTGACCGATGAGCAGAAAGCGATACTCGACGGTCGTGACGGAGAGGTAATGGCGAAAGTCATGCAGACCGTCGTGATGTTCGGGGATATATTCGGAGCGGAAAAGCTCGTGCCGGTGACGCATAAGGACGGGCATTTGGTGACGAGTTTCGGCATTGCGCTTATGAAACCGTTGTTTTCAACGATGGACAAGCTTATAAACGCCGGTATAAAGACGGAAGGAAAGTTCACCGTCGATCCTCGTCCGCTCGACTATTCGAACGTCAAGTGCAATCTTCTTGAAAAGCTCGTTTTTCATATCATGTATAAAAGGCAGTCGGAGTACGAAGAACAGCTGCTTAAAGTGGGATTGCGCGACAAAGACGCTTTTACCTGCACGTGTTATCTTGACGAAGTGGGCAACATTCCGAAGAAAGGCGATGTTCTGAGCTGGGCTGAGAGCAGTGCGGTGGTATATGCAAATTCCGTGCTCGGCGCGCGGTGCAACCGTAACAGCGGAATGCTCGATCTTTTCGGCTCGATAGTGGGCTACGTGCCTTATTTCGGACTCGTTACGGACGAAGGCAGGAAAGCGAAGTGGAAAGTAATAATAAAAACCACGAAAAAACCCGAAGCGCAGGTGCTCGGTAGCGCGATAGGCATGAAAGTCATGGAAGACGTGCCGTATGTCGTAGGGCTTGATAAGTACATAGGCAACGAACTCAACGACGAAGCGAAAGCGTATCTGAAAGACTTCGGAGCGGCTACGGCGAGTAACGGCGCGGTCGGGCTTTATCATATCGACGGGCTTACACCCGAAGCGGTGGAGTACGGCGAAAAGCTCGTTCTGCCCGACGCGAAAGAATACGTCATAGACGACGCGGAGCTGGAAAGAGTGTATAACGGCTATCCCGTGATGTGGAAAAAGAAGGACGCCAAGCCCGCGCTTTGCTTTATAGGCTGTCCGCACCTGACTTTTGCGCAGCTTTGCAAATGGACGGAAGACATAGAGAGGACGCTCGCGGAAACAGGAAGACGAAAAGTAACGGTACGTACCGTAATGACGGCGAGCCCGCAGGTAAAGGCAAAATTCATGCAGACCGAATATTACGCGCGGCTGATCGCGACGGGGGTAAAGCTGTCGAGTATATGTCCGCTCATGTACACCAACAATCCGCTTACAAAAGGTAAAGCGATAATAACGAACAGCAACAAACTGCGCACGTATTCGGTAGCGCGGTATTATATGGACGAAAAGATACTCGCAGTGCTTTGCGGAAAGGAGAGTGAATAATGAAAGAGTTTAAAGGCAGAGTGCTTGCCGGCGGCAATTGGAAGGGCGAAGCGGTTGTGTCCCGACAGGGCGTCAATACGCTTGCAACGTTTCAGAAAAGCGCGCTTAAAAACGCGAAACAGGTCATAGTATCCGACCAGAACAACAGCGATATTTACGATAAGAACATTACGAGGAAGGCGTTGTGTTTGCCTATTACGATAGGTTCCACGACGGGCGGCTTAGTCATACAGACGGTATGCGCCATGGGTATAAATCCTTCCGCTTTTCTGTTCAGCGAGCATATAGACAGTCTTGCGGCGAGCGGGATCGTGCTTGCGCGCGTTTGGGAAAACAGCTCCGTGATAGCGATAGATATGTTGGGCGAGGATTTTTTGAAGACGGTAAAAACGGGAGATACGATTGAAATAAAAGAAGACGGCACCGTGATCGTATGCGATTGACGGTAAACTTTGTCGAAAATCAACATCCGACCGACGGGAGATTTAAGCTTTCCGTCGGTTTTCTTTATCGCTTGAAAGGGCGTTCGCATAAGACGGGTCGACTTTCGGCATACTATGCTCGTGAAAGCGATAATATTAGCCGGCGGATACGGAAGACGTATAATGCCGCTCACTCATTACAAACCCAAACCGCTTCTGCCGGTGGCGAACCGTCCCGTGATCGATTATGTAACGGCGCGTATAGCGAAAGCCGGTATTACGGACATAACGATCGCGCTCGGGTATAAACCGAACGAAATAGTGTCTTTTACCGAAGGATATCTGGATTTGAATATTAAATATTCGACGGAGGACGAACCGTGCGGAACCGCGGGCGCGGTAAAGCTGGCGGCGGATACCGACGAAGAAATAATAGTATGCAGCGCGGATACGATATCCGACTGCGACATACTTTCGCTTGTACGCGCGCACAGGGAAAACCGCGCGTTCGTTACCATGGAAACCACAGTGACCGACGATCTCGGCAAATACGGCGAAGTGATCAGCGACAAAGGTTTAATAAAAGAGCTGCGCGAGAAGTGTACGACAAACAGCGGTAAGCGCGGCGTAGCCAATGCGGGGACGTACGTGCTCGATCCGCGCGTGCTCGATTACATTCCGCAGGGCGTGTTTTTCGACTTTTCTAAGGATCTGTTTCCATATCTGCTCAAAGCGGGCAAACGTATATGCGAAGTGCGAAATAACGGGTATTGGCGGGATATAGGCGGACTTGCGGATTATTATAAAGCCAATTTTGAAATGGCTCGGACTTTCGGTATGAAACCCGTACGCCATCTTTCGCGACGTTACGGCTCGTATATAAACGGCAGTCTGATCGCTTCCGGCGCCGTCGTAAGCGGACGTATAAGCGAATGTATAATAGGCGAAGACGCGGTCATAGCCAGCTCGGCGCGGCTGAAAAACTGTATTGTTTTGCCGGGAGAAAAAGTTTTGAACAGTTATGAAAACTGTATAATCGGCAGAGATTTTGCGGTAAGTCCGTTGCAAAGCGGGGTCAATCTCAATAATATTTCAAGGCATAGGGGTAATAAAACGGTCAATTCGTCAAAAATTTTCCGCATTTGACTTAAATGTACTTGTAATGCCCGATATTTTAATGTATAATATATATCGGAACTTGATCCGGACGCGCATACGTTCCGGTAATATATAATACAGATAAAATATAGCGGAGGCATACTTTGCACAAGATCAAAACCGATTCGCCCGCATTAAAGGTGATATTTCTTGGCGGCGTCGGGGAGATAGGGAAAAACATGACCGCGCTCGAATTTGCAGGCGACATACTCGTCATCGATTGCGGTTCGTCCTTTCCCAATGTCGATATGCCGGGAATAGATCTCGTTATTCCCGACACTTCTTATCTGCTTGCGAACAAGGACCGCGTACGCGGTATCGTACTTACGCACGGACACGAAGATCATATCGGCGCGCTTCCTTACGTTCTCAAAGACTTGAACGTACCCGTATACGGTACGAAGATCACGCTTGCGCTCGTGGACGCGAAACTGCGCGAACAGCGGGTGGAAAACACAAAACTCAACATTGTCAAGCCGGGCAGCACCGTACAGTTCGGCTGTTTCAAAGTGGAATTCGTCAACGTGTCCCACTCGATAGCCGGCAGCTGCGCGCTTGCCATAACCACGCCCGTTGGCACCGTTTTTCATACGGGCGACTTTAAAGTGGACTTTACGCCCATCGACGGTAACGTCATCGATTTACAGCGTATTGCCGAAATAGGTAACCGCGGAGTGCTTTTGTTGCTTTGCGAAAGCACCAATATAGAGCGCAAGGGTTCGTCTATGAGCGAGTCTACTGTCGGCGCGTCTTTCGACAACATTTTCGCGGACAATCCCGAAAGGCGTATAATAATAGCCACTTTCGCTTCCAACATACACCGCTTGCAACAAATACTCGATCTTGCGGTCAAGTATAAGCGCAAAGTCGCATTCTGCGGCAGGAGCATGGTAAACATAGCTTCCGCGGCAAGCAGGATAGGCGAACTTCGGTATTCGGACGACGTGGTCGTGGATATAGACAAGATCAAAAACATCGACGACAGAAATCTCGTCATAATTTCGACCGGCAGTCAGGGCGAGCCTATGAGCGCGCTTACCCGTATGGCGAGCGACGATCTGTCGAAAGTAAGGCTGGGTTATAACGACACGGTCATACTTTCCGCGTCTCCCATACCCGGTAACGAGAGAATGGTGTATAACGTGATCAACAATCTTTACAGGCACGGTTGCCGCGTCATATACGAATCTCTTGCCGAAGTGCACGTATCCGGTCACGCTTATCAGGAAGAGCTTAAGCTTATGCATTCGTTGCTCAAACCCAAATTTTTCATGCCCGTTCACGGCGAGCACAGACATCAGAAAAAGCATGCCGAGCTTGCTATGAAAATGGGCGAAACGTCTGCGAATATCATTGTGCCGGATATCGGAAATCAGGTGCTTGTGACCAAACGCGCGATAAAGCTTACCGACAACGTGCCTGCGGGCGCGGTGCTCGTGGACGGACTCGGCGTAGGCGATGTGGGAAGCACCGTTCTCCGCGACCGAAAGCACCTTGCCGAAGAAGGCTTGTTCGTAGTGGTCATAGCGCTTGACAGCGCGGAAGGCAAGATAAACGGAGTGGACGTCATTAGCCGCGGATTCGTATATGCGGATGACGCAGAAGATCTCATGGAAGAGGCTAAAAAGCTCGTATTCCGCATAAGCGAAAAAGTGGATCTCAAAGAGTTGGAAGACCTTACCGTGTATAAAAACCTTATAAGAAAAGAGGTTAAAGCGTTCCTTTACAAAGAAACGCGTCGCAGTCCCATGATACTTCCGATAGTGGCGGAAAACTGAAAAGAAATGAGTTTTTACGAATACGGAAAAACGGAAGAGTATCTGCTTTCGCTTATAAAAGGCGGCGCGGAGCCGCGTCTCGAAGCGCTGAGAAATTCGGCGGAGCTCGCGGGAGTGCCCGTAGTGAGCGAAACGGGCGCGCAGCTGCTCAAACTCATTACGGTGATGACCGCTCCGACGCGTATACTCGAGATAGGCACGGCGGTGGGATACAGCGGGCTTGTGATGTTGCTCAATTCCGAAGCAAAGCTGTACACGATAGATTTCGACGGGGAAGTGCTGGAAAAGGCGCGTCAGAATTTTTCGCGTTTCGGAGTGTCTGCGAGAGCGGAGATATTCGAAGGCGACGCGTCGGATATAGTGCCTATGGTGGAAGGGAAATTCGAGCTGATTTTTCTCGACGGTCCGAAGGGCAGATATTATGAATTTTTGCCTTATCTGATAGAACTTCTGCCCAAAGGCGGAGTGCTGCTTTGCGACAACGTGCTTTATTCCGAGCGAATGAGCGGCGCCCGCGAAGTGCCTAAAAGCAAACAGACGATTGCGGACAGGCTTGCTCTTTTCATAAAAAAAGTTACGACGGATAAAAGACTGATAACGTCTTTGCTTCCGGTCGGGGACGGAATGAGCCTCTCGGTAAGAGTATAAGAGAACGAACGCGCACGTCGGATATCGCACGGCGAAAGCAACGGAGTATGTAAAAATCGCGGTACTCGTGCGCTGTAAAAACACTGAATAAGCGCGGTACTTTAATTATGAAAAAAACCGAACTGCTCGCTCCTGCGGGTAATATGAATAAGCTCAGAACGGCGGCGTATTTCGGCGCAGACGCCGTTTATGCCGCTGCCCGTCGTTTCGGGTTAAGAGCATATACCGACAATTTTACCGTGGAAGAGCTGAAAACCGCGGCGGACTTTTTACATTCTCTGGGCAAAAAGCTTTACGTGACGGTAAACATTTACGCCGACGACGGCGATATCTCGGAAATGCCGGCATTCGCGCGCGAGCTCGCTTTGACCGGCGCGGACGGCGTGCTCGTGAGCGATCTCGGAGTGTTCTCCGTGTTCCGAGAGAACGCCCCCTCTCTCGATCTGCATGTAAGCACTCAGGCTAACGTGACCAATTCCGCGGCAGCCGCTACGTGGGCGGGATTAGGCGCAAAGCGCATAGTGCTTGCGCGCGAAACGAGGCTGGACGACATTCGCCGCATACGCGACGCGCTTCCTTCGGACGTGGAGATAGAGGCGTTCGTTCACGGCGCGATGTGCATAGCGTATTCGGGAAGATGCCTGCTTTCTTCGTACTTTACCGATAGGTCGGGGAATAAAGGCGAGTGCGTGCAAAGCTGTCGCTGGGAATACGGACTTACCGAGCTTTCGCGCGGGGAGACGTTGCGAGCGGAAGAAGATTCGCGCGGAACGTACGTGCTTTCGAGCAAGGATCTCAGAATGATAGACAGGCTGGGCGAGCTGATAAACGCCGGCGTGAACTCCCTTAAAATCGAAGGCAGGGTAAAAAGCGAATATTACGTGGCGGGCATTACCAACGCCTACCGCCGCGCGCTCGACGCGTTCGAAAGCGGTCTGCCTTATCCCGAGTATCTTACCGAGGAAACGGAAAAAATAAGCCATCGCGGTTATACGACAGGGTTTTACTATGACGAACGCGGCGGAAGTACGGGAGAGCCTAAGCCCACTGCGACTTACGATTTTACCGCTACCGTGGAAAGCTATGACGGCGAGGCGGCGACGGTGGAGATGCGCAACCGTTTTTCGGTTGGGGATGAGCTTGAAGTGCTGTCTCCGACGGAAGCTTTCGGAAAGAAATTCACCGTAACGGATATAACGGACGAAAACGGCAATAAATGCGTCGTCGCGGATAAGGTTCAGGGAAAATATATTTTAAAGACCGAAGTGCCGTTGCGGAAGTACGATATACTCAGGAAGAAAAAACGGAACTTGTAATAATATCCGTCAAGCGAGCGCTTGGCGAAAACAGCGTTCGCGAAACATATAGATATCTAAAAAAAAGATATATTTAACAATAACCATAAAGAAGAAGCCGAACAATGTATTTTCTTTCAACATTTTTAAGCGTGGCAATGCTGCTTTTGCTGCTCGTTCCGGGATTTGCGCTCCGTAAGCTCAAACTTGTGTCGGACGGCGCGGCGAAAGACCTTTCGGGACTGCTGATATACGTGGGTATGCCGGCGCTTATATTTTACTGTATGATGGACGTGGACATCTCTCTGGTGTCATGGCAGAAAGCGGTGATATGTCTGTTGCTTTCGGTTAGCGTGCATCTTATAGGTTACGTAGCCATAAAACTGATAACGCTTCGCGGGAACGATAAAGCCAAACGCGCGGCGGCGTCTTTCAGCGCAATGTTTTCCAATTGCGGATTTCTCGGAATACCGCTTACGAAGATCGCCATAGAACATTGCGACGCGTTCGCCGACAACGTGGAAACGGTCGTCAGCGAAGCGATGCTTTACGTTACGTTGTTCAACGTGGTGTTCAATCTGCTCAACTGGACGCTCGGCGTCGGGCTGTACGGCGGAGCGGAGAAGAAAAGCGTAATGGCGCGGAAAGCGCTGTTAAATCCTTGTACGATAGCTCTGCTCGCGGCGCTTCCTTTTACGCTCACGGGATTGTCTCTTAACGAACCGCTCGTGATAGGCGGACAGGAAATAACCCAGATAGCTTCGTTTATACAGTACCTTTACAACATCTGCGTGCCCGTATCCATGTGCATACTCGGCATCAGGCTGGCGGATATAAAAATAAAGGATTTGTTCGTAAGCAAATATATGTATGCGTCGCTGTCGGTAAAGATGTTGATAGCGCCTGCGGTCACGACGGTCGTCTGTCTGTTGCTGTACCGTTTCTGCGATATAGGCGGAGCGCTTGTAATGAGTATGGTCGTAATGGCGGCAACGCCGTCCGCGACAACGGCGCTCGCATTTGCCGAAAGATTCAACGGGAATACTGCGGTAGCGGGCGAATGTATAGTTTCTTCCACCGTAGTCGCGGTTGCGGTAGTACCATTGTTTCTTATGGTGACGGCGGCTTTTCTCTGAAACGCCGAAAACGGTTTACAAAACCGAAGTCGTCTGTTATAATCGGATAGTCGAATAAATAACGTTACGAAAAGTATCATTGAACGGGCATTGGCGGCGTAAAATATAATCGAATGGAAAACACGGATAAAAAAACAACACCGAAAACTTTTTTCACCGACGTACTCAAGGGCGGGCTTATAGGGGTAGCTCTGATCACGCCGGGTTTTTCGGGCGGTACGGTAGCGATGGTTCTCGGTATTTATTACGGACTCGTAAGCGCGATAGCCGGATTGTTTAAAAATTTCAAGAAGAATTTTCTTTATCTTCTGCCTTTCGCGCTCGGCATGATAGCCGCGGTCGCCGCGCTAATAATCCCCATGCGGTTGGCGTTCGATTATATCCCGTTGCCGATAATCTGTCTTTTCGTCGGACTCATGCTCGGCGGAGTGCCGCCGATAGCCAAGGAAGCGGGAAAACCCTCTTTGCCGCATATACTGTCGTTTGCGCTTGCCTGCGCTTTTGCCGTCGGAATATGTTTTATTCCCGTGCCGGAAGGCATAGCGGCGGGCGGGGAAGCGGGCGCGGGAGTGTATTTTGCGCTTGCGGGCGTTGGCGTCGTAGCCGCTTGCGGATTTGTCGTGCCCGGCATATCCGGATCGATGATAATGATGATATTCGGGCTTTATTATTACGTTCTCGGCGCGGGAGAAAGTCTGCTGAGATTTGAGAACGTTCGCGAAAGTCTGCTTGTACTTTTCGTGTTTCTCATAGGCGTGGTAATAGGATTTTTCCTTATATCGTTGCTTATGAAATTTTTCCTTACGCGTTATAAGCGCGGTACTTATTACGCCATTCTCGGTTTTATGGCGGGCTCCGTGTTTTCCATATATTACAAGCAGGAAACGCTCATAACGGACGTAATGCCTTTGCCGGCATTCGTCGTGCTTTCCGCGGTGTTGTTTGCCGTCGGCTTTGCGGCGTCTTTCGTTTTCTGTAAACTGACTGAAAAAAGTCGCGAGATCGAAGAGCGCGCCGACGACGGCGAAAGCGATGGGAGCGGGAACGACGACGCCGAAAACAACGTCAAAACGGACGAAAGCGTTGAAAAAAAGTAAAAATAAGGAAATACACTTTACGAAAAACGTCGGTTTACTATTGACTAATCCGCTTTTTTTGTGATAAAATAATAATGCCGCAATTCGCGGTGAGAACGCGCAGGATGAGTTATCTAAGGAAAATAATGATATGGGTAAACCGTTTTATTATCTGAGCAAATGCATATACAGTCTTGGCAGACCGATGTATCCGACAAAAGTTATAGGCAGGGAGAACATCGTAAAAAGCGGTAAATGTATATATGCTTGCAACCATTTGTCGGCGGTGGATATACCTTTGACTCAGGTACATATTCCGGGTTACAGACGATATATAGGCAAAAAGGATTTTACCGAGAAAAAGTTTTCTAAATTTCTTCTGGCAAAATTCGGCGTCATATTCATTGACCGCGACAAACCCGAGCTTTCTGTTATGCGAGAGATATTCAAAGTGCTCGATAACGGACAGATACTTATTTTCCCCGAGGGAACGCGCAACAAAGGGGACGAGAAAGAGATGCTCGAGCTTAAAGGCGGGCTTGCGATATTCGCGGCAAAAAGCGGCGCTCCCGTCGTGCCCGTGCTTTTGTACAGAAGACCGCGCGCGTTCAGAAAAAATTACATGTATATCGGAAAACCCATCGATATCGTGGAAGCAAAAGGTCGTATGCC
>CALWBH010000138.1 GCA_944376015.1 uncultured Clostridia bacterium | reverse complement strand
TTAAATAAAACAAAAAAACCTTGCAAAGGTTTGGGTTGCAAGGTTTTTTATGTTATGCTTTTTCAAGTGTTTTTATCACGCGGCAAGGAACGCCGACGGCTACGGAATTAGCGGGGATGTCGCGCGTAACCACGCTGCTCGAACCGATGACGGAGTTCTCTCCTATCGTTACTCCCGGATTTACCGTAACGCCCGCGCCAAGCCATACGTTATCACATATCGTTATCGGAGCGCCATATTCCAGACCGCTTATGCGCGTATCCTTGTCCAGCGGGTGCGTTGCCGCTATGAGATTCACGCGCGGTCCGATAAGCACGTTATTGCCTATCGTCACCTTGCAAACGTCGAGGACTATACATTCGTAGTTAATAAAAACTTTATCGCCGATATAAATATTCTTGCCGTAATCGCAATGAAACGGCGGTTTTATCGCACATTCTTTTCCGACGCTGCCGAGCAGCTCTTTCAGCAAACTTTCCCGCTTTTCGGGTTCGTCCTCGGCGGTGGCGTTGTATGCGGCGGTGAGTTTTTTCGCCGCGACGTACTCTCTGCCAAGCTCCTCGCCGAACGCGGTATAAAGCATACCGGCGAGCATCTTTTCTTTTTCCGTCATATCTTCTCCGTACGTTCAGCGCGGTACCACTATGCGGCTGTCTTCGGGCGGTTGAACGAAGTAGAATTCGCAAGCCTGTCTCGTAATATCCGGCAAATACAATCTGAAATTGGGAACGTTAACCTGTGAAAAATCGTAACGGAAGGTATACGAACGGGACACGGAAAAAGGCGCGAACAGCGGGAAATTATTCTCGTAACACTCGTCGTACATACCTTCGATGACAAAGCCGATTAACTTACCGTTCTTTACGGTATATGAAAACCCGCTCGAAAGCGCGGTAGTTCCGTCGACAGACGAAATCACTTCGCAACCGTTAAAGAAAACCTGCAATATAAAATCGGAGTCGAACAAGGCGTAGCCGCGGGAATGCCCGCGTATTTTTTTGTAAAGATAAGGATTGTATATCTTGCCGTTACCTTCGAAAAGCTCGGCTTCGTTTGCTTTGAAATAAAACCTTGCCTGCTCCCATTCGACTTTTTGACCGCCGCCCGTTATCTCGGTGTATACGCATTTTACGCCTTTCTCGCCGCCTTTGTAATAAGTCATGCGCTCGGCGCACTTCGCGTTTTTTACCGTATAATGCCAGGTTATCGAAAGCAGCACTATAAGCGCCGCGAACGCAACGCCTATTATACCTTCGCAAACGAAGTAGACAACGTCGTACTGTTTCCATATCACCTGAAACACTACCACCGCCGCCACTATGAACAGGCATAACGCGATCATAAGCGGATACTTGAAACGAAGCGCGAATTTATTGACCTGCGATTTGGTTATGACGGCGTTTTCCACTCCGTCAAACGCCGCTTTGAATTCGTCGCGCGCGCACGCAAGTTCTTTTTCTATTTCAGAATACGACTTCACTTGTTCACTCCGAAAGCAGTCTGCGGATAAGCTCGCCCGCTATTTTGGGATTGGTTTTGCCCTTTGTGGCTTTCATCAGTTGCCCGACGAAGAAAGAAAGCACTTTTTCGTTGCCGTTTCTGAAATCGTTCGCCGGTCCCGGATTGGCGGCTATTATTTCACGAACGAGTTTTTCTATCTCGCCCGCGTCGTTGTTCTGACGCAATCCGAGCTCGTCCACCGCTTTCGCCGCGCTCTCGTTCGGATTAAGCCACATTTTATCGAGCACGTCGCGGGAAGAAACGAGATTTATCTCGCCCTTATCCACGAGCGAAAGCAGTTCCGCAAGCTGAACGGAAGTCACCCCTATCGCTATGCCGTCTTCGCCCGCCGTCTTGCCCTTGCGCATTATCTCGCTCATCACGTAATTCGCCGCCTTCTTCGCGTTTGCTCCGGCTTTTACCGCGCCGTCGAACAGATCTGCGATCTCGGGTTCGGACGTAAGCTGAGAAGCGTCGTAATCGGAAAGTCCGAGCTCGCTCACGTAACGCTTACGGCGGGCGCGTTTGAGTTCGGGCAGGTCGGCTTTGATCCGCTCGATATCCGCGTCGCTCAGAACCACGGGCATAAGGTCGGGTTCGGGAAAATAACGGTAATCCTGCGCGTCCTCTTTACTGCGCATACCGTAACCCGTTCCCGTATTGTCGTCGAAATGCCGCGTTTCCTGCACTACTTTGCCGCCGCTTTCCAGCACTTCGGTCTGACGCTTTATCTCCGCTTCTATCGCGCGGCGTACGCTTCTGAAAGAATTGAGATTCTTGGTCTCCGTCCTTGTGCCGAGAGGCTCGCCCGGACGGCTGAGCGACAGATTGACGTCCGCTCTTATGGAGCCCTCCTGCATACGGCAGTCGGACACTCCGGAGTATCTGAATATGCTTGCAAGCTCTTCGAGAAACGCCACCGCTTCGTCCGCGCTGTGCATATCGGGTTCGGTCACGCATTCCATGAGCGGCACTCCGCAACGGTTATAATCCACCGTAGTGCAATTGCCGCTGTGAACCAGCTTACCCGCGTCTTCTTCGAGATGTATACGGTTTAGCCGAACCGTTTTTTCTTCCCCGTTAACGTCGAAAGTCACGCTGCCGCCTATGCAAAGCGGAAGATCGTATTGACTTGTCTGCCACGCTTTGGGAAGATCGGGATAAAAATAATTTTTTCTGTCCCACTTCGAAAACCTGCTGATCTCGCAGCCTATCGCGCAACCGGCGCGCACCGTATATTCCACCGCCTTGCGGTTGATGACCGGAAGCACCCCGGGATGTCCCGCGCACACCGGACAGGTATTGGTATTGGGAGCCGCTCCGAAAACGTTGCGGCAGGAACAGAACAGCTTGGTCTCCGTTTTAAGTTCGCAATGGACTTCGAGTCCTATGGTAGCAATATATTCGCTCATACCCGTTCACCGCCTTTTTCGTATATTTCCGCAAGACTGAGCAGCGTTTTCTCGCAGTACGGCTTGCCTATCAGTTGCATGCCTATCGGCAGTCCGTCGCCGTCATACCCGCAGTTCACCGACAGCGCGGGAAGTCCCGCTATGTTTACGGGCACGGTAAATACGTCGCCGAGATATGCCGCCGTAGTATCGCCCGCGTTACTGCCGAGTTTATACGCCGTTGTGGGCGCGGTCGGACATATAAGCGCGTCGCAACCCGCAAGCGCGTTGTCGAAATCTTTTTTTATAAGCGTACGCGCCTTGCTCGCGCGCAGATAGAATGCGTCGTAATATCCCGAAGACAGCACGAAGTTGCCCAGCATTATGCGGCGTTTTACTTCCGCGCCGAAAAACTCCGTGCGCGATTTATAGTAAATCTCGTCCAGCGTCTTGCACCCTTCCGCGCGTCTGCCGTATTTGATACCGTCGTAACGCGAAAGATTGCTCGTCGCTTCCGCACTCGAAAGAATGTAATAACATGCGAGCGCCATATCGAAGCTGCCTATGCTCGTTTCCACGATCTCCGCGCCGTTATCTTCATAAAACTTTATCGCCTTTTCCAGCGCGGCCCTTATCGTAGCGTTAAGCGCGGCGGGGAAAAATTCTTTTGCCACGCCTATTTTTCTGCCTTTGAGCGACGTAAAATCCGCTCCCTTGTCGAGATCGCCTGCGTAAGAAGTGGAATCCCCCGCGTCGTGACCCTTGATAACGTCGTATACCGTGCGGCAGTCCGCCACGTTGCGCGCTATCGGTCCTATCTGATCGAGCGACGACGCGAACGCCACCAACCCGTTGCGGGAAACCGCCGAATACGTCGGTTTGAGCCCCACCACTCCGTTGAAAGACGCGGGCTGCCGTATCGAACCGCCCGTATCCGAACCGAGAGAGGCGTATGCCTGATAGGACGCAACCGCAACCGCGCTGCCGCCGCTGCTGCCGCCGGGCACTCTCGTCGGATCGACGGCGTTTTTGACGACTTTGTATGCCGAAAATTCGCTCGTCGAACCCATTGCGAATTCGTCCATATTGGCTTTGCCTACAATGACCGCGCCCGCCGCTTTGAGCTTTTTTACGACGAACGCGTCGTACGGCGGGATATAATTTTCAAGAAATTTGCTGGCGCAGGTGGTGCGCACTCCTTCCGTGCAGATGTTGTCCTTTACCGCAATCGGAACCCCGAGCAAAGGCGCCGACTTTCCTTCGGCTACCGCTTTGTCCGCCGCGCGCGCTTCTTCCATAGCCCGCTCCGCGCAGACGGTGACGTATGCGCCCAGATCTTCTTGTTCCTTTATGCTTTCGAGTACGGCTTCCGTCACTTCGACCGAGCTTACTCTGCCCGCGGCGATATCTTCTTTTATTTCCGCAAGACTCTTTTTTACCATGTCTTTCATATTTTTACTCCACTACTCTCGGCACTACGTATGAGTCTTCGTCGCGTTCGGGCGCGCAGGAAAGCAGTTTTTCCCTGTCAAAAGGCTCTCCCGGTACGTCGTCTCTGAACACGTTCACCGACGAAAGTATATGCGCCGTTGCGGAAACGGCGGAGGCGTCGAACGTATCCAAAGTCTTTACCTGTTCGAGCATGGCGGCGAAATGCTTTTCCATGCCCTTTTCTTCTTCCGCGCTGAGCGTTATACGGCTGAGCTTTGCGGTGTGTCTTATCGTTTCGGTGGTTATTTCCATATATTCACCTGCCTGTGTTTTCCTGTTATTTCAAAGCCTGACGGGTACGCCCCGTTCGGCGAGATATTTTTTCAGATCGCCTATTTCCAGTTCGCGGAAGTGAAAGAGCGACGCCGCCAGCGCCGCGCTCGCGCCCGCTTCGAACGCCTGATAAAAATGCTCTTTGTTTCCCGCGCCGCCCGAAGCTATTACGGGAACGTTGACCGCTTTCGCAACCGCGCGCGTAAGCTCGATGTCGAAACCTTTTTTGGTTC
>CALWBH010000137.1 GCA_944376015.1 uncultured Clostridia bacterium | reverse complement strand
AATCGGGAGAAGATCCGGAAAAAGTTATAAAAATTCTTACCGGACCCAACAATATTTTGGCAGTGGCATACGCAAAAGCATTGTTACAAACGAAGAGTCGCATTCGTTTTTTGCCCGTAAGCCGTATCGGCGGTGAAAGATCGGAAGCGATGCGCGGAAAATATTCGTCCGCGTCGGCGATTCGGGTATGTTCGGATATGGACGCGGTGCGAATGGCAATGCCCGCTAAGTCGTACGCGGTTTATTCTAACGCGATTAGCTCTCATTATCCGCGTAGCGAAGAGCTCGGAACGCTTATACTTAATGCGCTGCGCGAGATGCCCGTCGAAAAACTTGCGACAATCGCCGACTGTGCGGAAGGGTTCGAGTATAAACTCAAAAAACTTGCCGCGTCTTACTCCGATTACGGCAAAATGATAAGCGAGTTTTCTTCCGCCAGGTTTACGCGCGGAAGAATGATGCGTATTTGTCTCCATGCTCTTCTCGGTATAACGCGGGATATGCAATATGACGGGTATTGCTTTTCAAGGCTATTAGGCGTTAGAGCGGATTCGTCGGAAATTTTGAGCGATATGCCGTCAAACATAATTATAAACAAGGCGGGCGAAAAAAATATTCCGGAAAAATATCTTCCCCATTATTTTGCGGATAAGCGAGCATCGGAAATTTATTCGCTTATAACCCGTACCGACGGAGATATGTTTTATAGAAAACTGTTAACGGTTTAAAAGCAATTTACCGTAAAAACGATATAATATAAAATGCGGGCGTTCTATTCGCCCGCATTTTACTTCCAATTAACGATCGCTATATCATTTCGGCAAGTTCTTTTACAAGTCTTTCGGATTTTTCCCAACCGAGACATGCGTCGGTAACCGATTTACCGTATTCGCACCCGTCAACGCTTTGGTTGCCGTCGACTATATAACTTTCTATCAGTAAGCCTTTTACGATATTGTTGAAATTGTCGTAACGCATATTCCCGAATATTTCTTTTGCGATCCTTATCTGCTGATAAGGATCTTTACCGCTGTTCGAGTGGTTGGTATCGATGATTACTGCGGGATTTGCGAGATGCTGTTTGAGATACAGTTCGTAAAATTTGATAACGTCTTCGTAATGATAATTCGGGATATTGTTGCCGTACACGTCTACGACGCCCCGAAGGACGGCGTGCGCGTATTTATTTCCCGTTGTTTTTACCTGATAACCGCCGTATTTAAATTCGTTTGGAATCTGTGCGGCGTAAATGGAGTTCAGGGTTACTGAAAAGCTCCCGTTCATCGGGTTTTTGATCCCGACGGGCACGTCTATGCCGCTGGCTACAAGTCTGTGCTGCTGATTTTCGGTACTTCTTGCGCCTACGGCGATATACGACAATATATCTGTGACGTAGTCGAGATTATCCGGATACAGCATTTCGTCCGCGCCGGTCAGACCGCTTTCGCGAATAGCCCTTATATGCATATGACGGAGATTGAGTATTCCCTGTTGAATGTCGGTAGAGCGCGAATGGGGGTTGGGACTGTGGAACATCCCCTTGTAGCCCTCGCCTTTAGTGCGCGGTTTTTCGGTGTATATGCGCGGAACGAGCATAAATTTATCTTTAACCTCTTCCGCAAGCTTCGCAAGACGGGTTACGTAATCGACGACGGCATCTTCGTTATCCGCGCTGCACGGACCTATTATTATCACTTTGCGCTTATCCGTACCGTCGATTATACGGCGTAATTCGTCGTCGCGCGATTGCTTTATGGCTTTAAGCTCCTCCGTCATGGGGATCATTGCTTTGGCTTCTTCCGCCTGCATGACTTTTTTGATAATCTGGAACATATTTTATCCTTTTGTAAAATTATTTACCGTAATATTTGATAATGTCCGCAATTGCGTTTTCGGAAACGTAATTTTTCAGTTCTTCGGGCGCGGATCCGAGTATTATTTTAGTTTGTCTTGAAGAGATGTACGGTCTTATGGCTTTTACGTACGTAGTCTTGATTTCACTGTCGGATTTTCGGTAAAATTCAAGCAGTCCCTTTTCATATTCTTCGTCTTTTTCGTCGCGGATCCCGCGTAAAAGTTCTTTGCAACCTATTTCGGCGAGATAATCCGTCAGCATGCCTTTAAAACATTCTACTCTTATACCGTTTAATCCGTCAAGCGATTTTTCGGCGATGATTGCGCGAATTTCCGCGCTCGGAGCGTCGTCTTTGTAAGTTATATCCGCAACTGCGACTATAACCTCGTCGAACAGGCGCAAGCCTTCTTCCGCAACGTCACGATGTCCGAGCGTAAAAGGATTGAAAGAGCCGGGAAAAACGCACACTCTTTTTTTCTTTTTTCTTAAAAAAGTTACGGAAGTGTCCGAGTATACGCGAGTATCTGCTTCGAAATCGCCGAAGTCGATATCGTTTACGTTGCTCGAATGTTCAAGAACGATGCACCCGTCGTCGTCAAGCAGATCCGCTTTTTTTACGGCGTCAAGCAATTCGTTTTCGATGCCGAGCGCGTAAGGGGGATCCAAAAAAATAATATCGAATCTGCGTCCGACCAGCTTTCTTACCGCAACCTTCCAATCGGTATTGTATACCGGCATATTCGCTCCGACATTGGCAAGATTTTTTCTTACTATAACCGCCGCTGCGGGATTTTTTTCCACAAAAACAGCGCGTTCCGCTCCTCGGCTGAGCGCTTCGATACCGAGCGCTCCCGTTCCGGCAAAAAGGTCGAGCACTTGTCCGCCCGTATAGCCGTGAGAATTCAGAATATTAAAAACGCTTTCGCGGACTTTTTCGGAAGTAGGTCTTGTAGATCTGCCTTCGGGCGCGATTAGCCTTTTGTTTCTGTATTTTCCGCTGATTATTCGCATCGTTTCTCCAAGATTCGTGTCGGCGTTATTATCATATCGAGAGCCATATCGGTAGGTTCGGTTTTTATTTCGTCGCATTGCTGCTCGTCAAAAGCGATTCCTATCGATTTTGTAGAATTCCGCGAAAGATATCTGTCGTAGTATCCACCGCCGAAGCCTACACGGTCGAGCGTCTCGTTAAAAGCTATAAGCGGTACTACCGTGACGTCGCATGGCTTGTCCGCATATCCCCCGTCGATTCCGGCAAGTTTCATTTCAGTTCCGCAAACTTCGGGTACGTAAACTTTTTTATTGTTTTTTATCTCGTCGATTATTGCGGAAGTGCTTACTTCGCCGCCTATCGATTGATAAATGAAAACGCTTTTTGCGCAACGCAGTTCGCGTAATAATTTTTCTGCTATCTTTTTTTCCTTAATCGATCTGTCCGAAACGTTTTTGCGCCGCGCTTTATAAAGTTTTCTGATTTCATTTTTATCCATCTGTTTCACCGGTGTAATGCGGATTAATCAGTCTTCCGAAAGTGGTAAATAATTCGTACGGGTCGGTATCCCATGCCGCCGAAAGTTCGTCGGCAGAAATATGATCGCCTAAAAATTCCGCGTATTCTCCCGCGCATACTTCGTCGTCCGCTTCCGATATAGTGCAATCCATGCATACCGCAAGCACTTTACGTAGTTTTCCGCGAAGAAATACGTATCTTTCCTTGTTCGTTCTTCTGTAACCGTCGGCATAACCGATATCGAGTACGGCTACCGTCATGTCTCGCTTAAAAGTGCCGTTACCGTACCCCGCGCCTTCTCCTGCGCGCACTTTTGTTACCCTGCATACTTTACCGAAAATGCTCATAGCCTGCTTATATGGCGAAATTCCGCCGTATAAAGCTATGCCGCATCTGACAATGCCCGTAGAACGCGCTATTTCGGAGTCTACCGCGCGACTTGCGGCAACGTGCTTCGGACGCAGTGTATTTGCCGTGCATTCGTCGAAGAGCTTAAATTGCTTTTCCGTGATTGCGGCGTCCGACGGACAGCGCAGATGCGTATAAACCGAATGTAACGCGGATATGCTTTCCAGCTTTTCGATTAATTTCTTCGCTTCGTTCGGATCCGCTCCGTATCGATGCATACCGGTGTCTATCTTGACCGCGACTCTTTCGTTTTTTCCGAGCGAAGCGAGTTCGCTTGAATCGGAAAACGTTCTGATTATATTATTGTTTTTCGGACGTACGAGAGTCGTTCCGAAAACGATGATGTCTTTTTTTATTCCGCCTTTGACAAGATTATCCGCTTCTTGGATATTTGCAACCGCAAAACCCGAAACGGAATTCTCCAATGCGCGTGAAACCCGCAATGCGCCGTGGCCGTACGCGTCGGCTTTTACTACGGCGATTAAATCGGCTTTTTCCGTTATGTCTGCGGCGTTCTTTTTAATAGCGCCGATATCGATATATTTTTCCGCCATAACATATTATATACGTTATGAGACGGTTTAAAGTGTCAGTATCTGAGATAACTGTCGAAACAATCTTTTATATGATTGATTTCTCCGCTGTCCAAGCGTACTTCTACCACGTCAAATCTCGAAGGCGCGCCGAAAAGCATATTCTTTTTTATATATTGCGAAGCTACCATTGCGATTTTGCGTTGTTTGCGTAAATCTACCGCTTCCGAAGGTAAACCGAAATTATCGTCCGTTCTGCTTTTTACTTCTACGAAAATCAGATATCTGTCGTCGGTGACTATCAGATCTATTTCGCCGATATCGGTCGTAAAATTTCTCGACAATATCCTATACCCGCTTTTTTTCAGAAACGCTTCCGCGGCTTTTTCACCCGCGTTTCCGCGTAGTTTATTGTCATGCTTATTCATCGATAAAATTTCCTATAAAAGTACGTCGGTGTATTTCGCAAGGTCCGAATTTTTTTATTGCCGCGATATGCGCGGCGGTTCCGTATCCCTTGTGCTTATTAAAGCCGTATAACGGATATTCGGCGTCGTAAGCTCGCATTAGTCTGTCACGTGTCACTTTCGCGATTATGCTTGCCGCGGCAACGGAATAGCTTTTTGCGTCAGCCTTTATCAAAGCCAGCTGCCTGAACGGCAAATTCAGTCCTTTTACTGCGTCGATTAATACTATGTCAGGCATAATTGTCAGAGTTTTAACGCAGTTTTCCATTGCTTTCTTTGTCGCGTTAAGTATGTTTATGGCGTCTATTGTTTTTTCGTCCACGACAGATACCGCATATATCATGCCCGAATCGGTGATCTTATCGAAAAGTTCTTCACGTTTTTTTTCGCTCAGCTTTTTGCTGTCGTTAAATCCGTCGATAAAAATGCCGCAAGGCGCGCAACATGCCGCTACGACCGGACCGGCAAGCGGACCTCTGCCCGCCTCGTCTACACCGGCAACAATACTTCCGTACGCTTTATCGAATTCAAACATTTCTGTCGTAGTCATCTTGCGCCTGCTTTTTCGAGAATTATTTTGCCCATTCTTCCTTTTCTGAAATCGTCTATGACAGCGGCGGCGGCGCGTTCGGTATCCGCTTCTCCGCCCTTACATATAAGTCCGCGTTTTAATGCGATTGCGGAAAGATCGTCGACTGCGTTTCCGCTTGGCGTTATTCCGTATCTTTGACGTAACGCGTCCGTTTCGTTCGTCAATTTTCTGATCAATTCGAGAGCAAGTTCGTATGTGTCCAAAACCTCGTCTCGTATGCTCCCGATAAAAGCGAGATTAAGCGCGGTTTTCTGATCGTCTAGCTTCGGATACAAAGTGCCGGGAGTGTCGAGTACTTCGAGATAAGGCGTTATTTTTACCCACTGCTGAGCGCGGGTAACTCCGGCTTTGTTACCGGTTATCGTTTTGGCTTTTCCGCACATATTGTTTATGAGTGTGGATTTACCTGAATTGGGCACTCCTATTACGATGGCGCGAATCACGGCGTTTATCCCGCGAGCCTTTTTTCGTTCTATTTTTTCCGCACAGAGCGAAAACAGTTTGCTTGCAATGATCTTTGTTGCGCCGGAAGCCGTAGAATTAACCCTGACGGCTTTTGCGTTACCTGCGGATAATTTATCAATCCACGGTTTTACGTCGCTCTCTTTGACCATGTCGGCTTTATTCAGTGTATATATCACCGGTTTATCCGCAATGATTTTTCCGAAAGACGGGTTGATACAGGAAAACGGCGCGCGTGCGTCGAGTACGTATATCACCGCGTCTACCATTCTCATCCGCTCTTCCATTTCGCGGAGAGATTTGTTCATGTGCCCCGGGAACCAGTTAATTGTCATTTTTAAGATCCGGTCGGCGCTCGCGCGTAATGTCTTCCGACATGCGTTTCCGCCATTTGTTTATATTTTCGTGATGTCCCGAGAGTAAAACTTCCGGAACTTTCCGCCCTTCGAACACGGATGGACGGGTGTATTGAGGGTATTCGAGCAGTCCTTCGGAAAAGCTTTCTTCGACAGCGCTGTCTTCGCTGCCGAGAACGCCCGGAACGAAACGAAGCAGCGCGTCCGCCGCGACCATTGCCGCAAGCTCTCCCCCCGTTAGCACGTAATCGCCTATGGACAGTTCTTCGAAGCTGCATATTTCGAGCGCGCGTTCGTCCACACCTTCGTAATGTCCGCATAAAAACATAATGTGATTTTCACGCGAAAGCTCGCGAGCAATTTCCGCGGTAAGCTTTCTTCCGCGCGGCGACATATATATACGTCTTGCCGTGCCGTGCGGATCCACTGCGCGAACACAGTCGGTTATCGGTTGAGCGGTCATTACCATGCCTGCGCCGCCTCCGTAAGGGAGATCGTCGCATTTGCCGTGTTTATCTTTGGTATAGGCGCGAATGTCTGTTTCTTTTATTTCGACTATACCTGCCGTTTCGGCTCTTCCTGTTATGCTTTGGTGGAGAGGCGCGAACATCTCGGGGAAAAGCGTGAGTATGTCAATCTTCATAGCAACATACCTCCTTAAACCTGTCCTTATCCACCACTATCGTTTTATTAGTCTCGTCGTACGCTAATTCAAGGCGTTTAAGAAAAGGAAACCGAACGGTTTCCGCTCCTTTTACCGTAAAGATATCGGCGGAGCCGAAATTGTCTATTCTGTCGAGAATACCTATGTATTCGCCGTCGGACAGATATAGTTTACAGCCGATAAGGTCCACCGCAAAGTATTCTCCGTCTTCGAGTTTTTTTGCCTGCGATCTGTCTATTTCGATAAGCTTGCCCACTATGACTTCCGCGGCGTTTCGGTCGTCTATCCCGACAAAAGCAAGATAAACGAAATCGCCCCGCACGTTTGCCGAACGGAGTTTGAAAGGAACGCCCCCTACCAAAACGGAAGTAAGGCGTCCGAAACGCACAAGGTCGTCGGTCATAGGTCTGACTTTGACTTCACCGCGCAGACCTTGTGCTTTTACGATTTCGCCTATGGTGATCTTCAATTTAAATTTCGATAAGCTCTACGTTATATTTTTTGCCGTCTTTGGCTGCGGCGGCTTTAACTATCGTCCTTATCGCTTTTGCGGTGCGCCCCTGCTTTCCGATAATTTTACCCATATCTTCTTTGGAAACGGTCACGTTTATGGTTTCGCCCGCAATTTCGACTTTTACCGCCGATTTATCGTCCGCAAGACTGTTTATCAGAAATTCGACAAGCTCCTGCATGATTAACCTTCTTTATCGGTCTTTTTCTTGCCGGTTTTAGCGGGCGGTCTTTTACCTGCGGGGATAACGTTGCTCTGAATAAGCAGCGATTTTACCGTGTCAGTAGGCTGAGCGCCGTTTTTAAGCCACTGTGCGGCTTTTTCCGCGTCGATCTTGACTTCGGCGGGAGTAGAAAGCGGATTGTACGTTCCGACTATGTCGATAAAACGTCCGTCTCTGGGCGCGCGTTCGTCTGCCACGACGATACGATAGAAAGGCGATTTTTTATCACCCATTCTTGTAAGTCTGATTTTAACCATTTTTATATTCTCCTTGAATGTAATCTTTTCAGAAAGGCAGTCTGCCTTTATTGTTTTTCATTTTTCTCATTAGGTCGCGCGTTTGCTCGAACTGTTTCAAAAGCTGATTTACGTCCTGAATCGTCGTTCCGCTACCGGCACTGATGCGTTTGCGTCGAGAGGATTTGACGATTTCAGGATGTTCGCGCTCTTTCATGGTCATAGAACCGATGATTGCCTTGAATTTTTCTATACGCTTTTCGTCTATGTCTTTTTCGCTGAGATTGAAGCGACCCATTCCGGGAAGCATTTGCATAACTTCGCTTATCCCGCCCATTTTTTTGAGCGATTCGAATTGAACCAGGAAATCGTCGAGAGTGAAAGTCGCGTCTTTGACGCGCTTTTCCATCTTGCGCATGGTTTCTTCGTCCATGGCGTCTTGCGCTTTTTCAACGAGTGAAACAATATCTCCCATCCCGAGTATTCTGCTTGCCATACGGTCGGGATAAAACGGTTCTATGTCCCCGGGTTTTTCACCGGTACCGCAGAATTTTATCGGCTTGCCGGTAACCGAACGGATGGAAAGCGCCGCGCCGCCGCGTGTGTCGCCGTCGAGTTTTGTGAGTATCACGCCCGTTATGTCCAGCCTGTTGTTAAAAGTCGTGGCTACGGTAACGGCGTCTTGACCGGTCATGGCGTCGACGGTAAGCAAAATTTCGGTGGGTTTTACCGCTTTTTTGATATCTTCGAGCTCTTTCATCAGGTCGTCGTTTATGTGCAGGCGACCTGCCGTGTCGATTATTACGGTATCGAAACCTTTCGATTCCGCATATTTCACCGCTTGCTCCGCTATTTTGCGCGGATTTTGCGTTCCCATTTCGAAAACTTCGACGCCGACGTTATTGCCGACGACTTTAAGCTGATTTATTGCCGCCGGGCGATAAATGTCGCATGCCGCGAGCAACGGTTTTTTTCCCTGCTTTTTAAGCAATGCGCCGAGCTTGCCGCACATAGTAGTTTTACCCGCGCCTTGCAAACCGCACATCATTATTACCGTGGGTAATTTACTCGACACTTCGAGCTTGGAATTTCTCGCTCCCATCAACTCGACAAGTTCGTCGTTAACGATTTTGATTACCTGCTGTCCGGGAGTTACGCTCTTCGTGATTTCTTCGCCGTTAGCGCGTTCGCTTACCTTGGCGATAAAATCTTTAACGACGTTGTAATTAACGTCGGCTTCGAGCAACGCAATGCGTATCTCGCGCATTGCCTGTTTAAT
>CALWBH010000136.1 GCA_944376015.1 uncultured Clostridia bacterium | reverse complement strand
CTGTGAACGAAATAAAAATATTCGCCGCCTTTTATCCCGCGCATAAGTCTGCTCGACGGCGAAGGTTGTATGCTCGTCCAGGCAATATGCGGAAGATTCAGACCGTCCGCTTTCAGCTTGGTCACCTTTCCGCGAATCAGTCCCAATCCTTTATGCTCGCCGAATTCGTCCGAGCTGTCGAAAAGCAATTGCAACCCAAGACATATCCCGAGCAAAGGCGTGCCGCGCGCGACCGCCGTCTTTATCGCCTCGTCGGCGCCGCGCGACGAAAGCAGTTTCATGCACTCGCCGAACGCTCCCACTCCCGGAAGAATGAGTTTGTCCGCGGCGGCTATCCTGTCCGCGTCGCTTTCTATAACGGGCGTTTCCCCGAGATAACGCACGGCGTTAGCCACGCTCCTGAGATTGCCCGCTCCGTAATCGATCACCGTTATCATTTCAAAAGTATTATATAATAAACGGAGCGCAAAGGTCAAACAAATATTTGCATTAACGCGTGCGTTATGTTATAATTACCGCGTAAGACGGCGTAAAAAGGAGAGCGTATGAAAGATACGGTTACCCTGATAAACGTAAAAAAGCATATCGCCGAGAAGTTCGGCGTTATGCCCGATTATCCTTTTGAAGACGATACACCCGTTTTCAGACACGCGGACAATAAAAAATGGTTCGCGATAGTCATAAGAAACGTTGCGTATTCCAAACTCGACGGCGGCAACGGCAAAACGGATATCGTAAACGTCAAATGCGATCCGCTTCTCGCTTCCTGCGCCGCCGACGGCAAACGCATCTTTCCCGCTTATCACATGAATAAGCGGCACTGGATATCCATACCGTTGGACGGAAGAACCGACGCCGACGAAATATGCGCTTTCGTCGATCTCAGTTACAGACTGACCGAAAAAGGAACAAAAAAATGACCGAAAAAGACATAATGCGGCTTTTCGAAAAATACGACGGCGAAGTGGATATGTCCGACTTCACGCCCGACGAGCTCGCGGAGCTGATAGCCGCGGAAAACGAAGAAGAATTACCCGTTTCTTTCAAGGAAAAATACTTTTCCAAATACGACGACGTGAAAGTCAACAATTCCAAAAAACTTTCCAGACTTGACTGGTAAGGAGAGCAGACGCATGAGCAACGAAACGCCGATAACCGTAAAAGTCAATTTCGACATCAACGAACAGAGAACGCGCCAAACGCGCGAATGGACGTTGCTTGCAATCGCCGCCGCGCCCTCGCGTCTTTCGCTCGTCATAAAATTTGCGATAGCTGTCGTCGCGGTTGTCGCCGCCGTAGTATTTTTCGTTTTCACGCGCGAAGGAAATAAATTCGGTATCGCGGCGATAGTAGCGGCGGTAGTCGCTTCCGTCTGCCTGTCGGGCGGTGTGACGGACATACTGCTCGCGCGTTCAAAACGCAAAAAAGCGCTCGCAAAGCTGGAAGACTACATCACAGCCACTTTCGGCGCGCTTCCGCCTACCTGCGAAATGACTTTCTCTTTCGCGGATAACGTCGGCGTGAGCGTAAACGGCGAGACGCGTTTCGCCGCGCTCTCGGACTGTTCTTCCGTCGAATTCGAAAACATGCTTGCCGTCGATTTCGGAGAGTTCGGTTGCTACTGTTTCACCGCCGAGGAGCTCGGCGAGCAGGCGGCGGATATAAAAGCGCTGCTTAAAAACGGCGAGCGATATCAGTACCTTGTCCGCGGAGATCTCGGATCTTACAGGCTGGAAAACAACGTCCCCTCTACTCGACGCAACGCATAAACTTCGCCGCGTCTGCGCAAACTTAAATCATGAAGAACAGACGCAAAAACGAAGAGAAAATATGCCCCGCTTCGGACGAAGACAGCAAAACGGTATATCGGCTCATGAACGGATATTTCCACTTCTGACAACGCGGCGCGCACTTCGCCCGCGAGGAACGAACGCGTCCGAGCGAATCGACGCCTAAAACGTCATAAGGAGCCGTTGCATTTTCAAATGCAACGGCTCCTTTCGTTATAGCAGAAAAATATAGGTTTTATTACAGTATTTTATGAAACAAGTCTATACGAATTAAAGCTACCATAAGCCATAACGCTTCGGCGTTAAGCTTTATCGATGTTTGGGTCTTATCGTCGTTGTACGCGATAATTTTCAATAAGCGTAAATCGGCTGCGATTTCATTTCCGCACTTTGAAAACCGCTTTTTTTATTTTGCGCGGTTCGTTTACAGAAAACGCCCCCACGTGCAGACAATCGGTATCGCACACTAAACTTTCGCCCTCTTTAATAATGACTTCCCTGTAACTTTCGCAGGTGTAGAAAGCGCAGTCCTTCGCTTCGTTATACTCTTTTGCGAGTACGGCTTTCCCCTCGCCTATGAGCATTCTTTCGTCGCCGTCGATAAGGTAATGTACGTCTATGTACTTATCGTGCTTTTCAAAAAGCAGTTCGCCGGGCTGCTTGGTATCCATTTCGCTTATCTTGACATAGTTATTTTCGTCGATGTCGTACCTGCCGCAAGGCAGCGTTTTCATGTCGTGCGACGCGATAAAGGCTTTTACCGCCGGAAATTCTTTCATATCGTCTCCTTGTTTTTCAAAAAGCGTTTTACGCTCCCATTTCTTTATATCTGAGATAACCGTCGAGATTGTCCGATTCGCTTACCGTTATGCCGTCCGCGCCGAGATACGCCAACAGTTCGGACACAAAAAGCGCGCCCGCCGTTATCAGTTCGCACCTGACATCGGGCAAAATCGGATATTTTTCCTTTATCTTTTCGGGGCTGCCCGCTTCGAGCAGACTTTCGGCAAGCGCGGAAACGTCTTTTACGGAAAGACGCGTTCCCTGCACCTTTTCGGGATCGTATGTTTCCAGCCCGAGTTTCATCGCCGCAAGCGAAGTAAAAGTACCGCCGACGCCTATCAGAGTTTCGCGCAGTCTCACGTCGCCGAACTTGGCTATACCGCTTGCCGCGTAAGCGCGCAAAAGCTCGGGGTCTCCGTCCGATTGCTCGGTAAGGCGCACCATACCTATCGGCAAAGAGCGCACATACGCGGGACTGCCGCCGCAGCCGCTCACGATTTCCACCGACGCGCTGCCTATATCCACCACGGTCGCGTCGCCCGACGGGGCGGCGCCAAGCAAAGCTATCTCGGCTTCCTCGTTACCGCTTATCACGTCGAGATCTATACCGCATTCGCGTTTTACGGCGCAGATGAAATCGGCGCAGTTCTCCGCCGCACGTACCGCTTCCGTCGCGAACACGAATACTTCGGCTTTGACCCGCGCGGCTTCTTCGACGAATTTTTTTATTATTTTCAACGTTCGCCCGATCGGCTCGGCGCTCAGTCTGCCGCTCGCGTTCAGTCCCTCGCCGAGTTTCGTCATTATCGTAGTCTTTTTTCCGTCAAGCAGCATGCGTACGCTTCCGCTGCCCACGTCTATAACGGCTATACTCAATTGGAAGTATAAACCTCCTCGTCTTCGTACTTCATGTTAAGATGTTCTCTCGCGTACTTTTCGATGTACTCGTTGGATTGCATGTATTCGAATTCTTCTTCGTTGTTCTCGATAGCGGCGGCGAGCTGCTCGCTCTGCGCTTCGAGTTCGCTGCGCTTTGACGACAGCGTCCCTATCGAAACGAGATTGTATATAAGCGCAATAAGCGCGATCAGCAACAATATGACCCCGGTCACCGTGCATATAACGGCTATCTTACGCTGTTTTACCGTCATTTTTTCCATTATTTTCTCTCCTCGGAAACGCCGACTTTTTAAAACTCCGCGGCGAAATCTTTTTTATTATACAGTATCGGTCGGGTTTTGTCAAGAAAGTAAGCAAACCGCGTTTTTTGTCATAATCGCACTTTTGCGGGAATATAATTAGCGCGTGGAAACGAAACGACACAGTATCAATCTCGAAGCAAGAAACCGCGCGCTCATTACAGGCGTGGAAAAAGTGACGGACTCATCCCCCGCCGCCATAAACATGGTGACGAGCGAAGGTCCGCTTTCCGTCCGAGGCAGCGAAATCAAAATCAATTCTTTTTCGGTCGCGGACGGCACTCTCTCTTTCGAAGGAAAGATCGACCGTATAGAATACGCTTCCGCCAAAAAACCGCTGTTAAGGAGAATCTTTAAATGAATACGGTAAACGGCATAATCATTTTTTTCGTATTGATAGCGGAAGGCGCGCTCACGCGCCTCGCTTTTACTGCGACGGGTCTGCTCAAACGCAAGATCAAACAAAAGGTTTTTTCCGCGGTGACAGACGTCTTTACCGCAATTATCGGCGCGGGGATCATGCTGCTTACCTGCCTTCTCGCCACCGAAAACGTACGCGTTTTTTATGCGGTGTTCTATCTCGGCGGAATGGTGCTCTGTCATCTGCTCCTTCCCCGTAAACTCCGCGAAATCGAAAAAGCGGCTGACGACGTTCTGACGCGCAAAAGCGACGGCAAGCCGACCGTGCCCGACGTACGATCGGATACCGCCGCGCTTCCCGCCGGCGCGAGCGCAAACAGTATCGCGTTCCCCGCGCCCGGCTCCGCATTGCGCGAAACGCAGACGGAAAAACCCAAACGCCGTTTTCGCTTGTTCTTCGGCAAAAACGATACGGACGACGGGCAGAAGGAAAATGCGGCAAAACGCTTCCCGTTCTTCCGCAAAAAGAAAAACGACGCCGAGCGGAAAGACGATTAAAAGCGCTCTGCCCGACGTATGCGCAAATGTGCATATTTCGAATATAAACTTAAACGCGCGCGGGTCATTACCGTGCGCGTTTTTATTCGTGCCCGTAGCGTATCGCCAGATGCCGCGCTCACCTTTCCCCGAAATAATCGTAACGCCGCAACGCTTCGTACGCCGCGACGGCGACGCTGTTGGACAGATTGAGGCATCTGAGCGTAGGCCGCATGGGTATACGCACCGCTCTGTCGCGATTGCGGGCGATGACTTCGGGATCCAATCCTTTGGTCTCTTTCCCGAATACGAGAAATGCGTCGGGCGGATAATCCACATCGCAAAAACGCTTTTCCGCTTTTGTCGTGAAATAAAAGAATTTTTCCGCTCCGAAACGTCGAGTCAGCTCGTCCAGAGTCTCCACGCGTTCTATTTCGACTTTATCCCAATAATCAAGACCGGCACGCTTTATGCGCGATTCGGTTATCTCGAAACCGAGCTTGCCCACAAGATACAACGGCATACCCGTGCACGCGCATGTGCGCGCAACGTTGCCCGTATTCGCGGGGATCTCAGGTTCCACGAGAACTATACTTATCATGCTTATTCTCCCGTAAAGCGCGACGCGTGCGGTTGCGCCGCGACGCAATTGCCGTTTAAAAAACGAATTCCCTTTCCGTAACGTCCAGATTTTTTATGTACCCCATCGTATACTCGCTTTCGTCCCAGCTATCGTGACAAAGCGCATAAAGCAGATAGGATATGCACACTCCGTGAGACACGACGAGTACCGTTTTTCCGTCGTGCTTACCCGCAATATCCGTTAAAAAAGAGCGTACGCGCTCGAACACCGAGGCGCTGCTTTCCGCTCCTTTCGCGGACGACAACGCGAAAAACAGTTTGGTATGATCGGGCAAGCCCAATTCCTCGTAAGTCCTGCCTTCGTAATCGCCGAAATCGCGCTCGGTCAGTCTTTCGTCGGGTATCGGGGATACTCCTTTCCCTTCCGTCAGAATCTCCGCCGTTTCACGCGCGCGCGAAAGCGGAGAGCAATACGCCGCGTCGATATGCCCCACCGAATTTGCCGCGATACGGGTAGCGGCTCTGCTTTCGGGCGCAAGCGGAATATCGCTCCTGCCCTGTATCCGCCCCGTTTTATTCCATTCGGTCTTTGCGTGTCTTACGATAAGCAGTTTTATCATGAGTCTACCTTTCGGCGGCGCAAATTTCGCACGCGCCGTCCGTTATCGGATATGATATCACTTTTATTCCGATTTAGCAAGCTTTTTGCTTTTAAACCCAAAAAGCGCGGGAGCTTCTAACGCAAAATACCGCGTAACGCGCGACAATTTTCCGCGACCGTCGAAAAAAGGCTGTGCGCTCAAATGCGACAGCCGTTGCTTAAACGCGGAAAATTCAGTTTGCCGTTATTATACGCATTACGAGCACGCTCATGTCGTCGCGCCTGCCTATCTCGCAAGCGGCGGCAAGTATACCGTCCGCCATGCGTTTTACGTTGGGCGAAGCGTGCGCGGCTATCGTTTCAGGCAAAGCGGGAAGAACGTCTGATACTCCGTCGGTCACGAGCACCACGAAATCGCCCGCGCCCAAATGCCGTTTCGCAAGCGAATACGACGCTTTGTCGAGCGCGCCCACGGGCAGAGCGGTGCCGCCGATAACGGTCACGGTTTCCCCGTGCAATATGTAAGTCGAAGGAGAACCCGCTTTGAGAATATCGGTGTTGCCGTTCGTCAGATCGACGCTCACTACGTCCAGCGCACTGAAATCTTCCCCCGCTCGCGACGAAAGAAAAGAATTGACCGATTCGACGCATTCTTCCGCGCCGAAACCCGCTCGGTAATGATTTTCTATCAGCGACAGCGTCGCCTGAGACAACCTTGCCGCGCGTCTGCCGCTGCCGCTTCCGTCGCACAGAGACACTATCGCTCTACACCCGACCGCTTCCGCGGAAAAGCTGTCTCCGTTCGCGGTATTCCCTTCTTTGGGCAGCGTGGCGCAGGCATAAACGGCGTCGAGAACGGGCGCGGGAGTGAACGAAAGCGCCCGCCACCCGCCGTTAATATCGTCGGTACGTTCCACTTTTACTTTACCGAGCACACGGCTCAGACCTTTTTCGGCTTCGTCAATATTGCTCGACGCGGGAACAAGCACAACGCCTTTGCCGCGCGAAGTGACGAGACAGCCGCCGCACGGAACGCCCGTTTCGGGCAAATCGCGGCGGACTTTTTCGGACAGTTCTCCGTTGTAACGGTAATCTTCCGAAACGCTTTTCGCGATCCTGCCCGTCAGGCGGCGCAGACTGTCCAGTCTCCGCGCGTACGATACGCAGTTCTGACGCTCGCGATCGGCTTCGTTTACCGCGGCGCGTATACGCATGGAAATGTCCGACGCGCACCTGAGCATTTTCCCGCCGCAGAAACACGGTACGCCAAGCACCGCGTTTTTCAGTTCTGCGCCTCCGGCGGCATAGTCCGTAGCATAGCTTCTGAGATCTCTCGCTATCGGACAGTCTTCCTTTTTTCTGCAATCGGCGCATATCTTTTCCAATCCGTCCGTTATGCAGTCTGCGGCGACCGTCGTCCCGCCCGTCGACAGCAGCATGCTCATTTCGCCCAACGCCTCGCTTGCGCTTACCAGCATTTCGGGCAACTGCCTGCCCATACCCGAAGCCGCCGCCAGCTCCGTGAGTTTATCCGCGGGACGGAAAAACGCGCGTAAAGCGCGCATTGCGCGAGGCGGAATAACCATGTACAAAACGCCGCCTACGCCGAGCGAAATAAAATCCACGGGTACGGGCGGTAACTCACCGAAAAAGCAATAAGCCGCCGCGTAACCTATCACGAGCGCTATCGCGGACAGCGGTCGCGCTCCCGAAGAAAACGCCGCAGCCGCCGCGGACGCTATGCAGACGCAGGCAAAAACCAAAGCGTCGTAATGCGCAAGCGCTCCGCCGACTGCCGCCGCTATGCCTCCGATAAAGCCTGCCGTCGCTCCGCGGAGCTTGCATACGAGCGGTATAAGAAATGCGGTAAACGCGAGCAGAACGGAAAATCCGCTGGGAGTCACGTCGGACAATCCGGCAAAAAACACGACGGACAGAGTGAATATTCCTGCGCTTGCAAAGCACGCCGGCATAAGAAATCTTCCGTTCGCCAGAAGAGGCACCGCGAAAGAAACGAGCACTCCGCACACTCCGCCGAGCACCGCCGTCATAAATGACGCGAGCACGGTCGATCCGGTAAGGTAAGCGAGAGCGAAAGCGAGCGCGGATTGCAACGGCAGATGAGTCAGATACCGCCAAAGCCGTTTGCGCTTTATCCGCGAAACGGAAGAAATGACAAAAGTGCACATAGCGCCCGTGAGCGCACAGCCGCCCGCAAACGCGAAAGTGCGGAAACCGGGCGCGGCGATGAATGCGGCGGCAAGATAGTAAGCGGACGAAAGCGGATTGCCGCCGGACAACAAAACGGAAAGATGCAGTCCGTAGCCGAAAGGACGAACGGACAGCATCTCGGCGCACGAACCGACGAGCAGGAACGCAAACGTCAGCGCGTGCACGATCACCGTTTTAATAACGTTTTTTCTCATCCCGCATATCATACATCATATACGGCGACTTTTTTTGACGGATTATCAGAAAACGGTTACTTTTACGTCGAAAACGAAATCCACTTTTGACATATCGCTTCCCCACGCCGCATAAGCCGAAGGATCGTTGCGATACAACAGCGTACCTATACCGAGAATATCCGAACGCGCGCATTCTTCCGCGGCGGCTTTAAGCTGATCGGTAAAAGTCCGTTCGAACGCTTTTTCCAGATCTTCGGCAAGATATCTCAGGCGATTTTCTCCTTCCGCGCGTTCGATTATTATATATCTGTCGATAAATTTTAATTTAACTTCGAGCTTTATTTCGGCTTTTACCCGCCCGTTTTCCGCACGTACTTTGACTCCGCGCTTTTTTTCGGTGACCGAGCCCTGTATTATATACTCTTCCCCTTCGAGATCGGCGCGCGTTTCCGTCAGCCCGCCTTCGGCGCGTTCGCTTATCCACATCCATCCCGCGACAGCCTGTTCGTCGGGTTCGAAGTCTTCCCTGCCGAGCACTTTGGCACGGCGCGGCGGCACTATTTCCGTTTTATTCGAACCGCCGCTCTGCTGCACTCCGGTGGAATCAGTGCCCGAGTTCTGCGAAGAACCTTCGCCGCTTTCGCCCTTGTTTCCGGTGAGCTCGAATACGGGCAGTACGGCAGTCGCGGATCTGCTTTTAAGGTGTTGCAACACTTCGAGCGCGCTCGGCACAGACACTGCGGTGGAAGTATCGGCGAATCCCGCGTAATCGGCTATCCCGTCGCCCGTCGCGCTCGTAAGACCTACGGCGGCGTTAATGAACTCTTCCGCACTGCCCGACGCGCACGCTACCGAACAGCCCGCATTGACTATCGCGTCGCCGAGCAGTCCCATCAATGCGAACTCCGCGTCGTCAGCCGTCACTTCGTACCCGAAAACAAGCAGACCGCAATGCCCCAGCTCCGCTTCGCGCCCGTAACGTTCGGCTATATCTTCCAAGGCGTCGCCCACTCTGAGCCCTTCGCCGTGAACTGTCTCGGACGAAGTACCGCTCAGCGTCTGCGCGGTAACGATCACCTGCCCGTTTATAGTATCGATACCGACCGCATTGAGCATGAGACGCGTGCCTATTTCCGCTTCAGGCAACAGCGGCGTTAACGCAAGCATAATAAATATGATTGCAAAAGCCCCCGAAAGCAGAGCGTTGCGGCGTTTTCTCGTCAGTTTCATACTTTCTCCTTTATGCGCTTGTATTTCTTGCGCGAACCCGCTATCAAAGCTATCGCGCACACTACGGGCAGACCGTACTGTACGATAGCGGCGGGAATGTTGAAATATACCATTGCGAATTCGGTGACCGTATTAAGATTGACCGTAAGCATCGTCGCGACGTATACCGCCGCGCCCCCGACGATCAATATTACGCGTCCGACCTTACCGCCGAAAACGTAATTCATACACCGCGCGAAAAACGCCGCTATTATTCCGGAAGACACGAATACCGCGCTCAACCACATTGCGAATATGAGCAGATCGAACCTTCCGAACTTAAAACTTCCCACGGCATACTGCGTGATGTTGCTTATACTGTGACCGTAACTGAGCAGCTCCGGCATATCCCCGTAGGACGCGAAAAGCACTGCGGAAAACAGCGTCATGCACGCAAACGCCGCTATGCCCGCGGGCAATGCGAAAAAGAGCTTCTTCCCGCCGTCCGCTTTCCCCGTAGCCATGAGCAGCAAAGTAAAATCGCCGAACCACATGAAAAGCGACGACAGACCTTTTGCAATCGGCTCCGAACCTTCCGCAAGGAGCGGGCGCAGTCCGCCGAAATCCACCTTGCTTACGGTAAGCGCGCCGAGCAAAACCATACTTATGACCACCGCGGGAGTAAACAGCTCTCCCAGTCGCCCCGCGCTCGACAGCGGTTTAAGCGCAAAATATATCAGCAGGGCTATAAGCGGCAAAACGTGCACCGCTTCCAGCGGAGCGGTAAACACGGTATTTGAAAAGAATATGCGCACGTCTACCAGCATTATGAACAGTTTAAACAGCCAGAACAGCCCGACTACAAGCGCAACGATCCGCGTAACGACGCCCCCGAACGCCTTTTCGAGCAGTTCGAAAAGCGTCATACCGTGCGAGCAAACGATTATCGTGATGACGGCGGCGAGCAGTACGAAATCCGCAGCGGCTTCTATGAGCAGAACGACGAAAGCGTCACGGCCGCAAAGCCTTAACATCAATACGGGCAAATTAAACATCTTCATCGCAAGCCCGATGAGAAAGGTGATCAACGTAAACTGTCTTAACGAAAATTTATCCATTATTCCCCCTTTGCCGCGTCCGATTGACGTTGGGTATGCTTTCGGGACGACGCACTATATCGGTTACCGGCGTTTTGAGCAGCCCGTCCTGACCGTCTACGCCCACGTTAGGCGCAAAGGGCGCAAGGAACGGCGTGCCGTAAGAGTCCAAAGTACTGAGATACAGGAAAAGAAAAACTACGCCTATCAATATACCGTAAAGTCCGAGCAGGCCGCCGAGTAAAGTCATGAAAAGCCGCACTATCGTACTGCTGCCCGCCGCGTTGGGCACGGTATACGTGCAAATGGACGACAACGCGACTATCATTACCGCGGGAGAACCTATCATTCCCGCTTTTACCGCCGTTTCGCCGAGTACGAGCGCACCCACTATGCTCATGGCAAGACCCATTGCCTGCGGCATACGCACACCCGCTTCACGGATTATTTCGAAAAGAAACATTACGAATATGATTTCCGCAAGCGGCGGGAAAGGCACCCCCTTCGTCGCGTTTATTATCGTGATAAGCAGTTGCAGCGGAAGCACGGAAAAGTGGAAACATTCGAGCGCGACGAACACGCCCGGCAGAAGTAAACCTATCATAAGCGATATCACCCGCGTTATCCTTATGAGCGACGCAAATGTCGCGCGTTCGTAATAGTCTTCGCTTGACTGTATGTCTTCGAAAAACAGGTACGGAAACGTAAGCACTATCGGAGTACCGTCCATAAACACAGCCACCCTGCCTTCGAGCAGTTTAGCCGCCACTATATCGGGTTTTTCGCAAGCTCCCGCCTGATTGAAAACCGAATACGGGCGCGGTTCGAGATACATTTGAAGATAATGCGTATCTATGACGCCGTCTATGTCTATGCTCTGCAAACGGGTTTTTATCTTTTCCGTCACGGTCTTGTCCGCTATGCCGTCAAGACTGACGACAGCGACGTCCGTATGCGTGCTCCTGCCTATTTTCAATCGCTCCACTTTGAGCGCGGTGGTTTTCAGTTTGCGTTCGAGCAAGGAAAGATTGGTCTTGATACTCTCTATGAATCCTTCGCGCGGACCTTTGATTATACCTTCCGTCGGCGGTTCGCTTACCGAACGTATCTCATACTTGCGTACCGCAACGCGCACGCATCCGTCTTCCCCGTCAAGGAAGATAAGACCGTCTCCGGAAAGCAGAAGATCCTCGGCTTCCGCCCCGTCGGTCACGAAGGAATGTTCGAAATTGGCAAGCACTTTTTCCTGCAAAACCTTATAATCGAGTTTTGCCGTCTCCGCAAGCCGTATCGATTTTATACATTCTATAAGCTGATCGGCGTTCGACAGATCGACGTTAGCCAACACACATCCGCGCTTTCCGCAAACTTCAAAATCGCTTTTCGAGTATAGCGACGGCGACGACATTTTATCAATCAACTCTTTCGCTCTTTCCATAAATTTAGCTTGCCGCGGCATAACGTTTATTATGCGTTAAGTATTTGCGGAATTTCTCCGTAACTCCCTTTTCAGACAAAACGGACTTACCCAACCCCGCCCTAAAAACTTCCGTACCGCTTTTTATTAATAAGACCTTGGAAAGAAAAGCGAGACAGCATAGGAAAGAAAAATAAAACGCTCATCGAAAAAGACGCCGCGTACGCGGATATACGTTGCCGCGACACGGAAAAAGAAAAACCGCGAAGGTTGTCCTTCGCGGCGGCATAGCGTTTAAGTTACGCAAAATTTAAAATCACATAAGCTTTTTGGTAAAATCGATAAGCAATTCGAACAGGCTCTCCACCCTGCCCGCGTCTACCGTTTCGGCGATCTTCGGGTCGATCGGCATACGTGCGGTATACGGCACTCCGTATTTTTCAGCCGTCTGTTCCAAATGACTTTCCCCGAAAACGTAATGCTTTTTACCGCAATCGGGGCATGTGAAATACGACATGTTTTCCACGATACCGAGAACGGGAACATTCATCATTTTCGCCATTTTGGCGGCTTTTTCCACTATCATTCCGACAAGCTCCTGCGGGCTCGTCACAAGCACTATACCGTCCACTTTAAAGGATTGCAGAACGGTAAGCGGCACATCCCCCGTTCCCGGCGGCATGTCCACGAACATATAGTCCACGTCGCCCCACAGCACGTCGGTATAAAACTGCTTTGCGCAACCCGTGATAAGCGCGCCGCGCCATATTACGGGATCCGTCTCGTTTTCCATAAGCAGATTAAGGCTCATGACTTTAACGCCGGTAGCGGTTTCTACGGGCAGAATACCGAGCTCGTTCCCGCCCGCGCGCTTTCCCGACAGCCCGAACGCCCGCGGTATGCTCGGTCCCGTTATATCCGCGTCAAGCACCGCGGTGGCTTTGCCGAGAGAAGCGGTAGCGCTTGCAAGAAGCGAAGTGACAAGACTCTTGCCCACACCGCCTTTACCGCTCATAACGGCAATTACTTTTTTAATCTTGTTAAGCTCTTTGCGTTTCTGCGCCGCAGGATCGGGCGCCGCTTCGCGCGAAGAACAGTTAGCGCCGCAACTCGAACAATCGTGCGTGCACTCTTCCGTTTCTTTTTCCTTAACTTCCTTTTCGCTCATAAACAAAACTTCCTTTCCGCGCCCTTTAACGTCGTTGAACGGTTGTCCGACAACAAAGCTCGTATAAAGGCGCGCTTTCCATAGAATTATAAACCCGCCGCCGCGCAATGTCAACTTTTTTTCACCGCACGAAAAAAGCCGAAAACCGCGCGTAAGTTATCTCCGCCTTTGCGCGCCCAAAACGACAACGTTTAAAATACAAGCTTTATACATACTTTTGCCCCGGTTCGCTTGACAAATCGCCGTGTTTCGTTGTATTCTTTCAAAGTAAAAAATCCGCTCCCGTAGTTAAATGGATATAACAGCCCCCTCCTAAGGGGCAGTTATGGGTTCGATTCCCGTCGGGAGTACCAAAACAGAAAGGCAGGGTTTATCCCTGCTTTTTTGTTTTGCGTATTCTCGCGAAATCGAACTGCGAGCGCAAAAAAAGAAACAT
>CALWBH010000135.1 GCA_944376015.1 uncultured Clostridia bacterium | reverse complement strand
TAATCCGGCAGATATTCCGCCGCCGTATCAAGTCCTATAACGCTGGGATTTCCCGTGATTTTTATCTTTTCGATGAGTTCGTCGGTTATCATTTTCATCTCCGTTTCAATACGCCGTTATCGCCTTTTCAGTACTTTATCTCTCCGCCTACTATCGTATGCGTGACTTTGCCTTTGAGCATCCAACCGTCGTAAAGGCAGTTTTTACCTTTGCTCGCCAGGTTTTTGGAGCTGACAGTCCAGGACTGTTCGGGATCGAATATCACTATATCCGCTCTCGCCCCCGTTTTGAGCCATATCACGGGCAACCCGAGCAGCTTTGCGGGGTTGTGACTCATAAGTCTGACTATATCCGTCATTTCCGCGTCGCCCGATTCCACGAGATTGGTGTAAGCCAACGACAATGCCGTCTCGAAGCCCACCGTTCCGAACGGAGCGAGATCGAATTCCCTGTTCTTTTCACCCGCGGAATGCGGAGCGTGGTCTGTCGCGATAACGTCTATTGTACCGTCTTTAATGCCGTCTCTGATCGCTTCCACGTCGGTCTGTTCGCGAAGCGGCGGATTTATCTTGGCGTCGGTATTGTAAGAAAGTATTTCTTCGTCGGTGGCGCAGAAATAGTGCGGACAAGTTTCGCACGTCACTTTCACGTTGCGCGCCTTTGCCTCACGTATGAGCTCGACGCCGCCCGCCGTCGAAACGTGAGCTATATGAACGCGCGCCCCCAGCGTTTCGGCGAGCACTATATCGCGCGCGATGCCTATTTCTTCCGCCGCGCGGCTGATACCTTTAAGTCCCGCGATAGTGGCGTTAGCGCCTTCGTTTACCACCCCGTCGCCGCTTACCGAAACGTCTTCGGGATGGTCTATCACAAGCAGACCGAAAGTCTTTGCGTATTCGAGAGCGTTACGCATTACTCCGCTGTCCGAAACCGGTCTGCCGTCGTCGCTGAACGCAACGGCGCCCGCGTCTTTCATCCTGCAAAGCTCCGCAAGCTCGGTGCCTTTCTGACCCTTGGTTATGCAAGCTATGGGATACACGCGCGCATAACCGGCTTCTTCTCCGCGCATGCAAACGTAGCGAACAAGCGCGGGGTTGTCTATGACGGGGTTCGTGTTGGGCATACACGCAATTGACGTGAACCCGCCGCGCACCGCGCTCAGACTTCCCGTTTCTATCGTTTCTTTATGCTCGAAGCCCGGCTCGCGCAAATGACAATGCATATCCACAAGCCCGGGGAGCACGTATTTTCCGCTCGCGTCCAACACCGTATCCGCGGTCATATCCGAACAGTCGCCCGTTTTTACTATTTTTCCGCCGTCGACGAATACGTCGCCGCGCGTTATGTTGGTATCGATAAGCGTTCCGTTTTTTATAAGTATGCTGCTCATTGCAATCCTCCGACGAGCATGTCCATGACAGCCATTCTGACCGCCACGCCGTTAGTGACCTGTTCGCATATCGCGCTATTTTCGCCGTCTGCAACCTCGGACGTGATCTCCACGCCGCGGTTTATCGGACCGGGATGCATGACAAGCGCGTTTTCGCATATTCCGTAAATCCTGTCCGCGTTTATCCCGAACTGTTCGCTGTATTCGCCGAGCGAAGGGAAAAGTCCGGCTTTCTGACGTTCGAGCTGTATTCTGAGCCCCATAACCACGTTTGCGCCGATCAACGCTTCTTCGAGATCCGTCTCGACCTCGCAGCCGAGCTCTTCTATCCCGCGCGGAAGCAGAGTATACGGCGCGACGACTATCGTTTCCGCGCCGAGTTTACCGAGCGCCCAGATGTTGCTGCGCGCCACGCGGCTGTGCTTTACGTCGCCTACTATAACGACTTTAAGACCTTTCACCGTTCCGAATTTCTCTTTCATGGTGTAAAGGTCGAGCAGGCTTTGCGTGGGGTGCTCGTTCATTCCGTCGCCCGCATTCACGACGGAAGCTTGCACGTTAGCCGCGAGCAGATCGGGCGTGCCTGCCATGGAATGACGTATGACTATGAGATCGGTACCGAGCGCGTCCAGCGTTTTACCCGTGTCTATAAGGGATTCGCCTTTCTGAACGCTCGAAGTGGATACCGCCACTGATGTGGTGCGCGCACCGAGAAAACGCGCCGCCGTTTCAAAAGAATTGCGCGTGCGCGTACTGTTTTCGTAAAACAGCGTGGATACGCACTTACCGCGGAGATTTTCAAGCGGTCTTCCGCTTGTAAACGCCGCTTTCATTCCGTCCGTATGGTCGAGAATGTCGCATATCTCTTCCGCGGTCATGTCTTTAAGCCCCAAAAGATCTTTTTTCCTAAGCATTATTACCGTCCTTATCGCGTAAAATACGCAACGCTTTTTCGAAGTGGTCGGGCAACGGCGCGCAGAACGTCATTGTTTCGCCCGTAGATGGATGAGCGAAGGTAAGCGAATACGAATGCAACAACTGACCCTTTCCGCCGTTCATTCTTACGTTACCGTACTGTTCGTCGCCGCTTATCGGATGTCCCGAATATTTCGCGTGCACGCGTATCTGATGCGTCCTTCCGGTAAGTATATGGAATTTCACGAGATCGTGCCCGTTAAGCCGCTCGACGACTTCGTATTCCGTAACGGCGCGGCGCCCGTCGGGTACCACCGCCATTAGCTTGCGGTCG
>CALWBH010000134.1 GCA_944376015.1 uncultured Clostridia bacterium | reverse complement strand
CGTCACTTGCCAAACTATTATATTAAAATATATCTTGCTTGTCAAACGTTTTACCGGAATTTATTTACTTTTCTTGAGTTTCGGGCAACGTTTATTGTTTTTATCTGACTTTCGTTTTATTTAATTTCCGAGCGCGCTATAACAGCGACGTTATTTAAACCACTATCGGATGAAAATTATTTTTTCTTTGGCTTGGCTTCGCGCGCGGGTGTATCTGCTCCGCAGTTATGCCGCGATTCGAGCACCTTAAACACGTCGGAATAATCTACGCCTTCCGCATACATCAGAACGAACAAGTGATATAACAGATCGGCAATTTCCGCAGTCAACTCCGTTTTATCTTTTTTCATGGCGGCGATTACGGTTTCCGTACATTCTTCCCCTACTTTTTTGGATATTTTTTCAATACCTTTGGCAAGCAGATAGTTGGTATAGGAACCCTCTTGCGGGTGTTCCGCTCTGTCGCGTACAGTGTCGGCTATAACGCGCAAAACTTCTGCGTTACCCGGCTTGTCGGGAGAAATTTCAATCTCGTTATGAAAACAAGAACGTTTACCCGTATGGCATGCCACACCGCCTATTTGTTCGACTTTAAGCAACAGAGAATCGCCGTCGCAATCGGCAAAAACCGCTTTCACTTTTTGGTAATGCCCGCTTTCCTCGCCTTTATGCCATAATTTTTTCCGACTTCTCGAATAATAATAAGCTTCGCCCGTTTCCAATGTTTTTTCAAACGCCTCTTCGTTCATATACGCTTGCATAAGTACTTCGTTGGTAACGGCGTCCGTAGTGACGACGGGAATAAGTCCGTCGGAATTAAATTTAAGATCGTACATATTTTATCGCTTCTCCGATATCTATTTTATTTTCGTAGTATGCTTTGCCGATTATTGCTCCGTACAGACCGCGTTGTTTTAACGCTACGATGTCGGAGATATCTTTGACTCCGCCGCTCGCTATTACCGACGCGCTGAGTTTTTCCTGCAACTCCACCGTGGCGTCCGCATTTACTCCTTCGAGCATCCCGTCGCGCGAAACGTCCGTGAACAGAAAATATTTTGCGCCATAGCCGCAAAGTTTTTTACCCAATTCAAGCGGCGTGAGCGGAGCGGTTTCTTTCCAGCCCCGTACAGCTACTTTACCGTCTTTGACGTCGAGACCGCAAACTATCGATTCCGTTCCGAATTCCGAAAGCAGTTCGGCAACCTTATTCGGATTGTCGGCGCATATCGTTCCGAGTACCGCACGTTTCGCGCCTGCGGAAAGCAATTCCTTTATTCGAGCCCTATCGCGAAGTCCTCCGCCCGACTGTACGCAAAGCGACATTGCGGCTATTTTTTCTATAACCAAAAAATTGTTTCCGCTACCTTCCGCGCCGTTAAGATCGACGACATGAAGCCATTGCGCCCCCGCGTCTAAAAATCTTTTAGCCATATCGACAGGGTCGCCGTACACCGTTACTTCGTCAAATTTTCCGCCGCGCAACCTTACGGCTTTTCCGGCATAAATATCGATTGCTGGAAAAATTATCATCAAAGACTTCCTTTTGTGCTGGGTACCTTGTCGCCGGTGATTTTCACTGCCGACGAAAGCGCGCGCGCAAACGCTTTGAAAATCGCTTCGCAAATATGATGAGCGTTCCCGCCGCGTATAACGTCGATGTGCATATTTACACGCGCGTTGACGCTGAAAGCGCGGAAAAATTCTTCGGTGAGCGCCGCGTCGTACTCGCCGATACTGCCGTCGAGACCATCGGCGGAAAAATAAAGATAAGGTCTGCCCGATATGTCGATAACGCAACGCGCGAGAGCGTCGTCCATCGGAACGTATGCGCACGCAAAACGTTCTATGCCTTTTTTATCTCCGAGGGCTTCCCACACTGCGTTACCGAGAACTATGCCTATATCTTCTACGCTGTGGTGTCCGTCTACGTTCAAGTCGCCTTTACAGGATATCTTGAGATCGAAACCGCCGTGCACTGCAAAAGCGTTGAGCATATGATCGAAAAATCCTATCCCGGTGTCTATATTCGCTTTCCCGCTGCCGTCCGGATCGAACTCTATTATGATATCCGTCTCTTTGGTCTTTCTCGTTTCCTTAACCTTTCTCATTATTTTTCTCCTGTATCCTTTTTCTTACGGCATTTGCATGCGCGGCAAGCCCTTCTGCTTCCGCAAGCGCGATGATATCTTCGGCAGCCGCATAAAGCGCGTCTTTTCCGTACTCGATCAGACTTATTCGCTTTACGAAATTGTTAACGCCGAGCGCGGAAAAATATTTTGCCGTTCCGCCGTTCGGAAGAACGTGATTCGTGCCCGCATAGTAATCTCCCAAGGGCTCGGGCGACCAATGCCCCATAAATACGGCGCCGGCATTTCTGACGTCCGGAAGCAGTTTTTGCGGCTCACAGACGCAAAGTTCGAGATGTTCGGGCGCAATCTCATTGGAAATATCCACGCATTCTTTGAGATCGCCCGCCATTATTATCGTACCGAAATCGTTTATCGATTTACCTGCGATAGCGGCTTTCGGCAAAAGTTCAAGCTGACGTTCGACTTCGGCACCGACCTTTCTCGCGAGTTCTTCGCTCGGAGTGACCAAAATCGCCATAGCCATTTCGTCGTGTTCCGCTTGCGAAAGCAGATCGGCGGCTACGAACGCGGGATCCGCCGTATCGTCCGCGATTACGAGTATTTCGCTCGGACCGGCAATCATGTCGATGCCGACATCGCCGTATACGAGTCTCTTTGCCTCTGTGACGAACATGTTGCCGGGTCCGCATATCACGTCCGCTTTGGGTACGCTCTCGGTGCCGTAAGCCATTGCCGCGATCGCCTGAGCGCCGCCTATACGGTAAATTTTTTCTATTCCGCATTCTGCTGCCGCCACAAGAGTAAGCGGGCTGGTCCCGGGAGTGCACATTATTATTTCTTTAACGCCCGCAACGTATGCGGGAACGGCCGCCATAAGCACCGAACTCGGATACGACGCTTTACCGCCCGGCACATAGATACCCGCTCTGTCGACGGGCCTTACCATATATCCCGTTTTACCGTTTTCGGTGCTTTCGGTAAGTTCTCCCGGAAGGATTTGTTTTCTATGATAATTTTCGATATTTTTTTTGGCTCTGCGAAGCGCGAGCAATAAGCCGTCGGAAACCGCGTTATATGCGGCGGCTATTTCTTCTTTACTTACAAGTATACTTTCCGCGTCAAGCGTAATTCCGTCGAATTTTTTCGTGTATTCGAACAACGCCCTGTCGCCGCCGCGCTTTATTTCGGATATTATTTCCTCAACGCTTTTTTTTGCGCTGTCGGACAACGCGCGTTTGCGGGAGAATACTCTTTTCAATCCTTCTTTT
>CALWBH010000133.1 GCA_944376015.1 uncultured Clostridia bacterium | reverse complement strand
CACGCCGCCATACAATCCAGCGCTACGACGTCGATCAGCGCCCAGACGAATACGAAGGTATAAGAATATGATGTACCGTAAACGCGCAGATCTATACGCGTCTCATACCCGTCGTTTCCGTACTCGGCAAACTCTTTTGCCGTGACATAAGTGTTTACCCAGGTGTACAATATGTTTTTAGCCGCGCGGCGCGCTCCGTATGCCACGTAAGGATCGCTCATATCTATTACCGCGACGGCGTTCCCGATATCCAGCCAGGTATCGTTGCCGCCGCATACCCCCGCCGTATAATCCATATACCAGCGCGTATACCAATCGGTGACCATCGTGCCGCGGAATCCCCATTCGCCCCTGAGTATTTCCTGATTCAACGCCCCGTTTCTGCCTGCCCAGACGGCGCCTATGCCGTTGAAAGAGCTCATTATGGCGTTCGCGTACTTTTCCTTGACCGCCGCTTCGAAAGGCCGCATATACAGCTCTCTAAGCGACTGCTCGGTAAGCCAGGTATTCCAATTCAGAGGGTTGCTTCCGGCTTCGCTCGCCACCCAATGTTTTATAAAGCAGTAGACGTTTCCCCTTTTCGCGCCCTTTATTATCTCTTTCGCAAGTTCGCCGGAAATTACGGGGTCTTCGCTGAAATACTCGTAATTGCGCGAATTGAAAGGCGAACGGTGAAGATTGACCCCGGGAGCGCACCACCCGTTTTCTCCGGTCGCGCTGCCTTCGACGCCCTGAACGCGCCCGAATACGTAAGCCGTTTTCTTGTTCCACGAGCAACCGATGAGCGACGCGGTCGGCCATGCCGTCCAATAGCCTTTCCCGTCGTTCACGATCGCGTCTTTGTTATAACCCGCCGGTCCGTCTTTAAAGGTACGGTAAGGCATCCCGACCGATTCCACGGCGCAGATATTGTATCCGCCCTGCCCTATAAGTCGCTTTATATCTTTCGGATCGAGCTGCCCTATAAGCTCCGTCCACTTGTCCGATCCGTAATCGTTCAGTTGTTTCAGAAGCGCGTCGTTATATATAAGTTTTACCGTTTTTTTGCCCGTAAGCTCGTCAATATCCGCGAAAGAACCGTCTTCTTTAAGTACGAGTCTTAAATCGCCTTTTTTACTCTCGAAGACCGCGCCCTCGGCGTCGGGATCGTGATAAACGTAGTTTTTCGCCGCCGCAACGGCGTCTTCGTCGCTCGGCACGTCCGTTCTTTCCGCTGGGAACGTGCCTTCGAAGTCCGCGCGCGTAAGATAGGTTATTTCATCGTGCACGGTACTTCCGTCTATGGGTACCCCCGCATACGCGGTATCCCCCGTGAATCTGTTTTTAACTTCCGCGCCCGTATCGGGATCCGTTTCGTAACGGATGCTCTCGCTAAGCGTAAAAACCGTATCTTCCGTTCCGCTTTTGGATGTATGCGCGTCCGTCATGAGCTTCAAACGGTAAGTTCCCGCTTCGAGCACCCAGCCGGAAATTCCGTCCGAGCTTTTAGCGTAATCGTCGTACGACGCCATATCGTACGCAGAGAAGCTTAACGTCACTTCTTCGCTTTCACCCGGAAGCAAAATGTCCGTCTTTGCGAAATCGAGCAGATTTACGTGCGCCTTTTCTATCCCCCTTTCGTAATATGGCGGAGTGAAATAAAGCTGCACCACATCCTTGCCGGCATACGTTCCGTTATTGGTGACGCGCACCTTGACGGTAAAAGACGAAGTTTCGTTAACGGTCGACATATCGGGATTTTGCGTGACTTCCCACGTAAAATCGGTATAAGACAGCCCGTAACCGAAAGGAAATTGAACCACACCGTCGTAACCTTTGCCGTAAACGTTGTCGACGCCGTCGAAAAAGCCTTCGGCGTCCGCCGTCTCGTACCAGCGGTAACCGATATAAATATTTTCCGCATAATGCAGATTGTTCGTACCGTTGCCCGTAGCGTTTGCAAACGTCGGAGAATAAGCTTTAAGGTCGTACGCGTAAGTATCCGAAAGTTTACCCGACGGGGAGATCTCCGTTTTGGATTTGGTGCCGTCCTCGTTTTCGGCCGTCTTATAACCTTTGAGCAGTCTGGGGATCGCGAGCGCGCCGCTTTGACCCGTCTGCCCTATATACATCGCCGCGTCTATACGCTCGTCGTCGAGAAATCCCGTTTCCATCACGTTGCCGGCGTTGTAAAGCACTATGACCGTTCCGAAATTTTCGCATACCGTCCGTATCATCAGATCTTCTTCGCTGCTCGTTTCCAGCATAGTGCGGGTATTGTCTTCGGATACGCCGTCGCCCAGCTTGTCCTGCCGCGTAAAAGGGATTTCCTGCGCTCTGTCTATTGCATTTTCTCTCGCAAAGCGGCTGAGCACTATCACCGCTACGTCCGAAAATTCCTTCGCCCGAGAAATGAGCTCGGCGGTGTAAAACGCCGCGGGCGGATTTATCAGATAACATTCGGAAGAGAAATTGACGTCCGCGTCGTAATCGCAATAAGCGGAATAGGCGGCGAGCAATTCTTTATTGTAGCTTATGCCTTCTGTCTCGAACGCACGGGACAAAGTGATTTTTTTATCCGCGGGCGCGTTGCAACCGCCGCTACCGCCCCCCGAAGTCAGAAACCCGTTATCCGTGGCGCCGTATCCGAACAGGTTGACTTTGACGTCGTCGCCTTTAAGCGGAAGCGCTCCGTTGTTTTTCAGCAGAACCATACTGTCTTCCGCCGTATCCTGTACCGCGTTATCCGACGATTCGAGCGCCGCGCGTACGTGTTCGCTGTCGAGATCGACGGTATTGTTTTTGAAAAAAGCGTGCAAAGCTTTGCCGTTAAAAGATATTACGATATTCGCGGCTATAAACGCGCAGAAAAGAGCGAGTATTACCGCTACGCGTACGATCTTTTTCGCTTTTGCCGTCATGCTTTACCGTCTCCCGTCCGTATTGCGAACGCAGTCGAGCCTGCATCCGTATAATTATATAATAACATTTACGAGTACCGATTGTCTACACTTTTATGTCCTTTTCCGCGGTGCGGTGTATACGATAGCGGCTCTCCGCCGTCTTTTGCGCTTTATAGACCGTCCTTTATAAAGGATAAAACATTCCGCGAACGACGACGGGAATGCTTTATCGGACAAGGCGTATTCAGTTGTTTTCGCTATTGCGCTTTGCGCTTTCCGACGCGAATATCAGTCTTACGTACTGGCAAGCCATTATCCCGACGAGAAGGATGTTCATACTTATTAGCGAGGGGATCCACCACGGGAAAGCTTTTATGAGATTTATCATCTCTACTTCCCTGTCGGGATCGAAAAGCTTTGCGCGGTAATAAGTGTTGCAGTAAGTATAAAGCAGATTTTTGACCGCGCGCACGCCGCAATACACGTCCGCCTTACTGCTTTCGGACAGCCCCGCTTTACCGTGCGGACCGAGTCTTATGTCACCGCCGCTTCTTATAAAGGTCTTGGGATCGCCGATGTCGTAGTCGGTTATCACGCAGCCCTTGAACTTCCATTCGCCGCGAAGCACCTCGGTCAACAGAGTGTAATTTTCGTTGGCGTTGACGCCGCCCACGCGATTGAAAGCGCTCATAACGGCGTTGGCTTCGCCTTCCTTGACCGCGATCTCGAACGGTTTGAGATATATTTCGCGGAGAGTTTGCTCCGTAAGCCAGGTATTGATGTTTTTCGGATTCTGCCCCGCTTCGGATAATACCAGATGTTTTAAAAACACATACATTCCGCGGGTAGTCGCGCCGACTATAAATCTCGCCGCCAAGCTTAAAGCGAAACCTCGCTCGTCCGCAGATGACATAACCATCAAAAACGGCGTGCGTTATACCAAATACGGCACCGAAGAAGCCGCGGACGGCTCGCCCGTCGTCTCGCATCTCGAAGGCGACATCATACTTAAACGAGGCGTTACTTATACCGTAGGCAAGGAAAA
>CALWBH010000132.1 GCA_944376015.1 uncultured Clostridia bacterium | reverse complement strand
ACACGACGCTCTTCCGATCTATATCTGCCGGATTACGAAAAGGTAAAAAACAGCGGAGCGGATACAGCCAAAGCCGTTACCGAGTTCAATTATGCCGTCATCGACAGGATCAAAAAGATAGTTCCCGCAGTAAAGGTACAGATAGCTTATTATGAAGCTATGGGTATAAACGGCATGAAGGCGTTTGCGGATACTTGCAGGGCGGCTCGCGACGCCGGACTCACGGTCATTGCGGACGCCAAACGCAACGATATAGGCGCGACCGCGAAACAGTATGCCGACGCGTTCTTCGGCGGCGGAGATTTTTATTGCGATTTCCTTACCGTAAACGGCTATCTCGGTACGGACGGAATCGCGCCTTTCCTGACGTCGGGTAAAGGTATTTTCGCGCTCGTTAAAACTTCCAATCCTTCGGGCGGAGAGTTGCAGGATATGAAGCTCGAAAACGGTCTTACGGTTTACGAGCAAATGGCTGTGCTCGTCGAAAAATGGGGAGCGGACAATATCGGTTCGAACGGTTATTCGCGCGTGGGCGCCGTGGTTGGGGCTACATATCCCGAACAGGCGAAGCGGCTCAGAAAGCTCATGCCCCATACCTTTTTCCTTATTCCGGGCTACGGCGCGCAGGGCGGCGGCGCGGACGGCGCGGTAGCGGGGTTTGACGAGCGTAACGGCGGCGGTATAGTGAATTCCAGTCGCGGAATACTCTGCGCTTACCGCCAGGAAAAATACAAGGGAATGAATTTTGCCGACGCGGCTTATGCCGCAACGGTCGATATGCGCGAAGATCTTACCGCCGCGCTTGCGAGAAGATAATGAAAGATTATACGGCTAAGGTCATAGCCAATGAAAAATTATGCGACGGCGCATACGCGCTCATGCTCGAAACGGAGGGTATGCCTGAGGTAAAGGGCGGTCAGTTCGCAATGCTTTCGGTGCCGCCCGCCGACCGTATACTTCGCCGTCCGCTCGGTATCGTGACTGCGGACGACAGGACGTGTTCGTTTATTTATCAGATCAAGGGCAAGGGAACGGAAGCGCTTACGCGGCTGACTTTCGGCGATACGGTCGAAGTTATGCTGCCGCTCGGAAACGGTTTTCCGAAAATCGAGTGCGAAAGGCTTGCCGTTGTGGGCGGCGGTTTCGGAGTCGCGCCATTGTACCTTGCCGCAAAAGACAACGCGGACAAGGAAGTGCGTATATATAACGGCTTTGCCACGAAATCGCAGATAATGCTCGAAGGACTGTTTTCCGAAGCGGGAAAGCTGACGGTATGCACGGACGACGGAAGTTACGGTTTTCACGGCTTCCCGACGCAAGCGCTCGAAAGCGAACTTGACGAATTCCGTCCGCAGGCGATATTTTGCTGCGGACCCGAACCGCTTATGCGCGCCGTAAAACGGATAGGCGAAAGCCGCGGCATAACGACGTATTTGTCGCTTGAACAGCGTATGGGTTGCGGCGTGGGCGCCTGCCTGACGTGTACCTGCAAAGTCGCGGGTCACAATAAGCGGGTGTGTAAAGACGGTCCCGTATTTCTTTCTACGGAGGTGTACGAATGAATACGGCGGTAAAGCTTTGCGGACATACTCTTAAAAATCCGATAATGACCGCATCCGGAACATTCGGTTTCGGACGCGAATACGACGAATTTTACGATATAGGCAGGCTCGGCGGAATAGTAGGCAAAGGGCTTACGCTTGCGCCGAGAGAAGGTAACGACGGCGTGCGCATTGCCGAAACGCCGAGCGGTATTCTCAATTGCGTGGGATTGCAGAATCCCGGCGTGGAATATTTTATAGAAAACGAACTGCCTTTTATGAAAAGCAAGGATACGGTCGTAGTCGCTAACGTCGCGGGCTCGACGGTGAGCGATTACGAACGCATAGTCGAACGTCTGAGCGACACCGACGTGGACATGATAGAGCTGAATATAAGCTGTCCCAACGTTAAAAGCGGGGGAATGGCGTTCGGCGTATTGCCTTCGGGCGTGGAAGAAGTAACGCGCGCGGTGCGCGGTAAGTGCCGTAAACCGCTCATAGTCAAGCTCAGTCCCAACGTGGCGAACATAGCGGACAACGCGAAAGCCGCGGAGCTCGGCGGCGCGGACGCATTGTCTCTGATAAATACCATAACGGGTATGGCGGTGGATCTGAAAAGCCGTAAGCCTTTACTCGGAAACGTTACGGGCGGTCTGAGCGGACCTTGCGTTAAACCCGTAGCGCTCAGAATGGTACGGCAGGCATATAAAGCGGTAAGCGTTCCCATAATCGGTCTCGGCGGGATAGAAAGCGCGGAAGACGTACTTGAATTTATGCTTTGCGGAGCCACCGCGGTGCAGGTGGGAACGGCTAACATACACGACCCTTACGCCGCGTTGCGTATAGCCGAAGACTTGACAAACGCAATGAAAAAGTATAAAATAACCGACGTAAACGAATTGATCGGCGCGCTGATCGAAGGATAGGTGAATATTATGACAAACGAAGAAGTGCTTGCGGCATACGAAAGAACGGGCGGCATACTTAAAGGACATTTTTTGCTGACGAGCGGCAGACATTCGGACACTTATATGCAGAGTGCCAAGCTTTTCGTGCATCCGGAAGAAGCCGAAAAAATAGTGGCGGCGCTTGCGGAAAAGCTCGCGGCGTATAAACCCGACGTTATCGTGTCGCCCGCGGTGGGCGGTATAATACTCGGTTACGAACTTGCCCGTCAGATGAAAGCCGTCAATTATTTTGCCGAAAGGGAGAACGGCGAGATGACTCTTCGTCGCGGTTTTACTCTCGAAAAAGGCAGCCGCGTTATAGTCGCGGAAGACGTGGTGACTACGGGCGGAAGCGTAAAAGAAGTGATTGCGCTTTGCAAGAGTCTCGGCGCGGAAGTCGTTGCGTGCGCAAGCGTGGTCGACAGGAGCAACGGTAAAGTTGAGTTTGACGTTCCTTACGTTCCGCTTCTTTCCATGGAAGTTACGAGCTGGGAAGCCGAAAACTGTCCGCTTTGCAAAGCGGGCGCTCCCGCTCCGTATAAGCCGGGCAGCAGAGGGGTAAAATAAGTCATTATGGAAGATAAATATAACAACAATAAAGGTACGGGCGGCTATTTTGCGCGTTTCGGAATCCGTCAGATATGCGACATAGCGCTCGTTGTGGCGGCAATCCTGCTTATAATAGGTCTGTTCGTAGAAACGTCTGTCGTGTCTTTGATAGGGTTTCTTATCTTTGCGGCGGCAAGCGCAGTCAGTGCGGTAAGATGCGCCACGGTGCTTTTTCGCGTAAGCAAGGGAACGCCCGAGTATCGCAACGCGCTCGTGGGACTTATCGCAATGACGATAGTTTTCGCGCTTTCGCTTACGGGCTTTGTTCTGAAAATTATGTTTGTTATATGATAACATATCGTTGAATTTTTTCGACGTCTAAAAAACAATATCGATATTAAAAGCCGTCTTAATAAATTAAAAGGCGACTTTTTTCTTACTTCCTACGTTAAAATGAATGTAAAATTTCGATGACGTAAAATTTTATATAAATTTTTCGGTAAAGTTATTATTATACGGCTGAATTCATGATTTGAAAAAAAAAAAAAAATAT
>CALWBH010000131.1 GCA_944376015.1 uncultured Clostridia bacterium | reverse complement strand
GCCCATTGCCTGCGCAAGTTCTTTGCTCCAGGTCTGACCGAGCACGTATTCGCTCGCATACGCCGCATTCCCGGCACTTACGGCGGCGTCGCTTATAAAGTTAGTAAACCCTACCGGTCCGTCCGATGCGGTCGTCTTGGGAAGATTGAAACGCTGCAAACCGTATGTCTGGAACGCTCCGCGATTATACATGTCTTTCAGTTCGTCAAAAGACAGCGCGTCGATAAATTCATCCCACGCGTCTTCGTCGTCATAAGGCACACCGCGCATGAGGAAAGCGTTTTTAACCTTGCCGCTCCCCTGATTGTATTTTTCAAAAGAAGTATTCGGATTATTCGTCGCGGTAGAGCTTAATGCGTCGCCGGTTTCTTCGGAAAGCTCACGCGTGTTAGGAGTGGTCGGCATGCTGTTCCAATCCGTTCTCGACAATATCGAATCCAGTTCGTCGTCGGCGTCGTCGAACCTGTTAACTACCGGCGTGCCCGTTACCGGATCTACGTCATATTTAACCGTAGTTGCCACGTTGAACTGAATTTCGGAAACGCCCGATTTTTCGGTGTGCACGTCGCTCCTGAGCGAAAGTCCGTATTTACCGCTTTCTATCAGATAACCTTTATAGTCGGAAGATACCGCGCCGCTGTAATCGTAAGACGCTATGTAATAAGGGTCGAATGTAAGCGTGATTACCGCGGAATTGGGTTTACTTTCTCCGTCGGCGGCGTCTTTCTTATCCGCCGCGTTTTCAGATGTAGGATAAAGCATGGGAGTTTTTGCAAAATCCCCCAAAACTATCGAGTATTTTTCGACTTTTCCTTCCGGCAACGTGCAATACAATTCGACTACGTCTTTCCCGACATAAGCGCCCGTATTCGTAACTTTAACTTTAATTTCAATGCTTTCCTTTTTATTTGCGTCGGTCAGAGCGAAGTCGTTTAACGCGTCCGCGTCGACTACTTCCCAATCAAACGAGGTATACGACAACCCGTAACCGAACGGATATATGACTTGTGCATCGTACCAGCTTTCTCCTTCGTCCGCTCCGCGAGTTTCATAATAACGATAACCAACGTAGATGTTTTCTTCGTAATCCACGAAATAATAACCCGCAGCGGTAGACTTTCCGTTATCCGTACGGACATAAGACGCGCCGTCGGGAATCCCTGCATTTTTATCCGCAGCCACTCCGTTATTACTGAAATTAAGGAAAGTCGGATTTTGTTTGAAATCCGCAGCCCACGTATCTACCGTTTTTCCGGAAGGCGTGACTTCACCGTTAAGTATTCTTCCGAGAGCGTTTATTCCCGAATATCCGGGTCCGCCTATGGATATGCACGCGTCTATCCCGCCGTCTTTTTCAAGATTGCCGAGCTCGAATGTTGTCGAGGCGTTTATCAATACAATGACTTTTGAAAAGCCCGCGCTTTTAACCGCTTCAAGCAATGCGTCTTCATTCGCGTCGGTTTCGAGATAATGCCGATCGGAGTTGCCTTCCTGAACGCGCGGCAAATCATTGCCTTCTCCGCCGATACGTGAAAGAACCACCAATGCAACGTCGTTATATTGTCTGTAACTGTTTTTGACTTCCTCCGTATAACTCGATTGCGGAGTTTCGCCCGTAGCAAGCGTGGCATTGCTGTTGTCTTCTATTGCGGGATTTGCCGGGCGACCTTCGCCCGAAGCTTTATCGTTTTCATAAAAAGATTTAAGCTTCGGATTTATCTCGAACCCCGCCGAAGTCAAGCTGTCGTAAATGGTGCTCGCTCCGTAGAAATTGCCGCCGCCCGAACCGCTGCCGCCGTATACGAGATTTACTGAATTTTTTCCGAAAACGCTTACTTTCTTCTCTTCCGGCGCCAAGGGAAGCGCGTCGTTGTTTTTCAGCAATACAAAGCCTTCTTCGCATATCTTTTCGGTCAATTCGTTTCCCCGCTTGTAACTGTCTTCTTTGCTCGTAGCGACTACGTCATAATAAAAGCCTTCGCTACGTCCTATGTATCTTTCATACCCGAAGACCATACAAATAGAGTCGTAAATTACCGTCGACGCGGTAGTTATAATCATGAGCGCAACGAGTAACGTTACCATGACTGCGGTCACGATAAACCACATTCGCGTTCGAAAATTCTTGAAAAAAGATTTTACGAAGTTCACTTTACACTCTCCTTATGCTTTTTTTGATTTTACTATGCCTGACGACTTAAATCAATATAAGCGGCGAATTCGGTCGTTTTATGTACAAAATCCGTCAATTTGCATAAAAAAATCCGTTGAGGCTATCCCTGCAACGGATTTTTTACAACGATTTAAATTTTTTTGATTTCTATCTACAAAACGATATGATAATTTTTTTAAATTCTACCTGCAATCGGTTATTGATATTCAACCGTTAGCAAGATACTCGGTAACGGCTTTTACGAAATCCTTTTTCTTGGCTCTGCTTACGGGCAACCATTCGTCCGCTACCTGCACCATATCTTTATCCAATGCCTGAACATAATTGAGATTTACGAGAATTCCGTTATTGCATCTTACGAAATACGGTTCGTTCAGCAATTTTTCCGTTTTCACCAAAGATTCGCGCACATACATTTTACCACCCGAATAGCAATAACAGACGTTATGACCGGATACTTCGGCATAACGGATATCGCTTACCGGGATACGGCGTATGACGTCTCCCGACGAAAGCAGAATTTCGCGTTTTTTGCTTGCGTCGAAACGCTCGATGAATTTTTTTATCCGCGAGGAAAAGTCGAAGTAATTGATCGGCTTGACGATATAATCGAAAGCGTTGACTTCATAACCGCGTACCGCATATTTGAGCAGATTGGTAACAAAAATAATACTGACGTTATTGTCTGTCTCGCGGAGTTTGCGCGCCGTTTCTATTCCGTCCATCTCCGGCATCTGTATATCCATAAAAATAAGATCGCAGTCCGGAAAATACGCGTCGAGAAAATCTACGCCGTTTCTGAATTTTCTTATGCTGAAATCAACATTGTTTTCTTTTCCGAAACGCTGTAAATACTGTTCGAGCTGTTCCGCATAAAGCGCTTCGTCTTCCACAATACAAATTTTATACATGCTTAACCCCCCCCCGTATTTTTATCGCATAAAGGGATCAGCATATCAAGGCTGAAAATGTTGTCGCGGACAGTCACTTCGATGTTTCCGTTGTATTTCTCGACGGATTTTTTTATACTGCGCATACCGAAACCGTGATAATTTTTATCCTTACTTAAACTGACGGGAAGACCGTCTTTAAACTCGATCTTCTCATTGTCTTCGAAATAATTTTCCATATGTACGGAAATCAAAGACTGTATCCTTTTGATGTTGACGCGAATTATTCTTCGGTCTTTTTCTTCGATCTTCAACACCGCGTCTATCGCATTGTGGATGCCGTTTTGAAAAATGGAATATATATCGGCGGGTTTCATAAAATTAAGCTGCTTACCGTCAATGTTACATAACATTTTTATTCCGTTTTTATTGCAATACGCGTTTTCTTCCGAAATGATGACGTCGAGCACCTCGTTACCCGTTTTTATCAATCCGTCATATATCCCAATCGCTTGCTCGATCTCTTCCAGCTCGCTTTCGTCGATAACTTCCTTTTTACGCACGTTTCGCAAGCGGTGTCGGATATCGTGACACTTCATATTGATGAAGTCCACGTTTTCTTTGCTAAGCTCGTATATCTGCTTATGTTTCCGCCAAAGGTTATCGATAAATTTAAATTCGTTTTCCAATTCTTCACGTCCGACTATAAAAAGCATAAGTATCAACGCAAGCGCGCAACTGAAAAGATTGTAAAAGATTATTATACTGTAAATAAACGAAGCGGTGTCGAAAGGAAGATTATAAACCACAAAAGCGTGCAAAGTAACGTTAATCGAAATGATTATAATAGAGAGAATAAGTATTTTTATATTGTGAAGATAAAAACCGTAACTGCCTTTTAAATACGTACGGAAATTAAGCAGTGCCCAGCCTATAAGATATATTATAATGTGCGGCGTTACGAATAACAATATCTGGAGCTGATTAAGACCGTTCATTATGTTACCGTATATATTGCTGTTGGCGTCCAGCTCGAACAATAAACAGAACAACGCGTATAACTGATAGGAAATATGCTGCTGATTATATGAAAAGAATCCGCAGTATACGACGTTTCCCCACGGCTCGTCCAAACAAAATTTTAACGCGATAAGCGTAAAGAGAAATATGATAAGGAAAAGGAAGGACGAGTAAACGGCATTATAAAAAGGAACGGGCAACGCAAACGTCAGAACGATAAGACAAAGCAGCGCCAAAAAGAACCGCCTTACAAAATGCTTTTTCCTTCTCATTCTGTATGCGATCAGGATCTCGGCTATCACTATCTCTGCGAGAAAAATAAATTTATACCAAAATAATGGCGCTGCCAAATTGTACATGATCTTCCCCGTCGTCACAGCGTTTCCCGTTGCTTGAGTTAAGTATATATTATTTGTTTTGACAAGTCAAGACATATTTTTATTTGTTTTTTTCGCTTTTTAAACATAATAATTACAATTATAGAAAATATTTTGTTGTTTTTTATAAAATCGTCCGCAACGGTTGCGCCACGGACGACTATTTTTTATAAATATACCGTTTACGTTTATCCGTTAACCAAGCTCATCCGTTTTTTCCTCACTGTTTTTTGAACCGCTCGGCAAATGAACCGGGAACATTATGTTAAGACAAAATACATTCCCTCTGAATTCCACTGCAAGCGTCCCTCTGTATTTTTCCGCGATAACGCGCATACTGAGCATTCCGAAGCCGTGATAATCTTCGTCGCCCTTCGTCGTTCTGGGCAATCCGTTGGTAACAATACGCTCGCCGTCGAAATAGTTTTCTATGTGGATACTAACCATATCGTTTATTCTCTTAACGATAAGAGTAATGGTACGCTTGTCCACATCAAGCATAGTTACCGCTTCTATTGCGTTGTCGAGAGCGTTGCCGAACAACGAATACATATCCGCGGGCGAGATGAAATCAAGCAGCGTTCCGTCCGCTATACAGGTTATCTGTATGCGGTCTTTTCCGTGTAAAAGATTTTTTTCGGTCAATATCAGATCGAGCGTTTCATTGCCCGTCTTGACCACCGATTCATAGATCGACATTGCGCGTTCTATTTCGGCAAGCTCCGCTTTATCGATTTGTGCGCCGCCTACTCTTATTGCGCGTAACTGATGTTTAAGATCGTGATATTTTATATTTATGGTATCGAGATTCTGTTTCACAATGTTGTATTGCTTTTGTTCTTCGCGCAAAATATGCTGGACGGTATAATACTGCGCCTGTATGTTCTTTTCGGTCAACTGACTGAACTGTAATTGCAGCGAAAGTATACAGGTAAAAATATTGTAACCGCGTTCTATCCACAGTGAAGCGGCGTCTATCTCTATATTATACATAGTGACCGCATTGAAAATATTGTCCGTAATGAGTATTATTCCGGCAAGTATAACAAATCTTCTGCGTCCGAGCCGACTCGCTTCGTCCGGTTTTATTTTGGGCGTATATATATAATGCGCGATAAGATACGTCACCAGATATGAAACAATATAAAATATAAAGCTGACGGCAACCGTCGCTCCGCTTACGATGTTCCCTTCCTGCAGATAAACGTTGGACCGTGATTCGACGCCGAGCAATATTTCTCCGAGATCGCTGAGCGAATCGTATATAACGAACGCAATATGCTGTATCGTATATGCGGCAAGTCCGCAAAACACTATATTCCACCACTTTTCGCAAAAGCAAATTTTAATGCCGCAAAGCGACGCGAAAAACAGCATAAAAAACATAAAGCAGATCCATGCCGCATTGTACGCAACTATCGGAAACAAAAACGCAAACGCAAAAAGCCCGACTATACTGCATATAACCCGCAACAGGAAACGGTTGTTACGCCGAAGATTGGCAACGAAAATCCATTCCGCAACGATTATCTCCGCCATAAAAACCAGCTTATACCAAAATAATGTGGAAGAAAAATCAAACATCATACGATTTTACCCAAAAAATTCGTCAAGGCCTGCATTACCGCCTTCTTCTTCGCACGGCTTATTTTCAATCTCGCTCCCACAAGTATTAAGTCGTCGCCGTCAACGACTTTTACGAATTTCATATTAACCAGGTAGCAGGAATTACACCTTACGAAGTTTTCCGACTCCAACTGTTTTTCGAGAGAATTAAGCGTTCCGCGCGCTCTTATTTCCCCTTCGTCGGTATGGTATACAAGATTATGTCTGCTCACTTCGATATAGCTTATACGCGAAGCGGATATAAACCTAACCGTTCTGTCCGTCTGGATACAGATTTCCACGCTTCTGTGACGCATTACGGCGTTTATGGCGCGCTCGATTTTCATCGCGAAAGAATCATATACGACGGGTTTCACGATAAAATCCAAAGCCGCCACTTCGTAACCCTTTACGGCGAGATTCGCCATATTGGTTACAAAAACTATTGTTATCGTTTCGTCGAGTTTACGTAACTCTTTGGCAGCTTCTATACCGTCCATATAAGGCAGAACTATATCCAAAAAAACTATATCGTACTGAGGCCGATAATTTTTCAAAAAATCCACCGCACTGCCGAAACGGTCAATGTTATACTGTATATCGTGCTGCCCGCAGTAACGCTTTATGCAATTAGTCAGTTTTTCCGCAGCATTATCTTCATCTTCGACAACCGCAAACTTTAACATAATTTTCTCCTTGTATATTTTAACGTGAGCTTACTCATCGATATCGTTTCGAGCTTCTTCGCGTTTTTTCATGGCAAATATCGCCGCCAAAACTCCCCAAACAACCAATCCCGCCGCAACGATCGCGTCAAGAGCGATCAACCATTTTTTCCACGCCGCAGTAACGTATTTATACTTAACTCCGGGGCCGAGACCGTTCATGGCGTTGCTTCCGGCTATGGTGTAAAGTATGTTTTTGGTCGCTTTCCTCAGCGCGGTCACCTGCGTAGCGCTCTCTTCACTGCTCGGGAAGTTAGCCTGGCTCAGATTTAAGTCTCCTCCCGCTCTTATCATCTGATCTACCTTCATATACGGCGTTGAAT
>CALWBH010000130.1 GCA_944376015.1 uncultured Clostridia bacterium | reverse complement strand
ACAAGCGTACCGCCGTTGGTCGAACCTGCCGTAACAAGCGCCTGTGCGGTACCGTCGTAAACAAGATTGCTTATTGCCGTAGGCGCGGTTACCGAAGGAGTAGCTTTGTTTATCGTAATATTAACGGTCTTTTCCGCCGCGTTATAGTTTTCGCTTGCCGCTATCGAAATGACTGCGGTATAATTGCCCGCGTCGACGGGAGCGCCGGAAAGTTTTTCGCTGCCCTTATAATAAGTCACGGTAGCTTCGCCTTCACTGTTGTTTGTAGTATAAGAAATCGCATGGCTACTGCCGTCATAAGTAACGGTTAAGTCGCTTGCGGTTATGGTCGTATCTGTCTTGCTGCTTACATCGCCGCCGACATTGCCGCTACCGCTGTAATCTTCGGAATCCACGTTACCCGTTACTGTACCGTTATTGACTACGCTGCCCGCGGTCACGTCGCCGCTGACGGTTGCGCCTTCGCTTATAGTAACTTTACTGTCGCTTGCGCCGCTGACAGCCGACACGGTACCGCTTACGGTAACTTCCGCCTTATTCTCGGCGGTAACGGTAACAGACGCGCTCTGCGAACTCACGCTCACCTTACCCGCAACGGTTACGTTTTCTCCCGTCGTCACGTTGACGGTCGCCGCGCCCGTAGCGTTTTCTATGCGGCTTCCCGACACGCCGTCCGCAACGGTCACGTTATAATCCGTTTTCGCCGCGCCGGAAATGACGATATTACCGCCCGAAAGCGTTATAGCCGCTTCCGAAACCGCCTTACCGTCCTCATCGAGCACGTTGCCGCTTAACGAGAACGTCGCGACCGAAGTATCGATCACCGACTCTGTTCCCCCTCCCGTACCGGAAACGTCCGCAGACCAATCGACATCCGCTTTGGGCGCTTCTACGGTTATGCTTTTCGCCTTAACAACGCCGCCGTCCGAATTTTCGTCGACTTTACCTATCGTATAATCTCCGTTCGACGTCGCGTCCTTAATAATAAGGTTGCCGGTAACCGTAAGCGTATAGCCGTTAAGGTCGAAATTGTTAAGGCTTTCCAGCGTAAGGTCGCCGTCAACCGTAATGTCTTTCGAAAGAACGACTATCTTATCGGTACTCGACGAAAACGCCTGTTTAAGACTTTCTGCGTCCTTTACTATCACGTTTTGTTTACTTTCCAAACTAACGGTGACCGACACGCTGATAATAATTCCGACAACGGCTATTACTACTGCTATGACGACGCCGAGTATTAATTTTGCTTTTCTACTCATTTTTGTTGACCTCCTCGCCGCTTAAAAGCGGTTTCCCGTCGATTACTCCGATTTTTCTTCCGCAGCTTTCAATTTTGCCGCTTTCGCTTCCGCTTTTGCGGCTTTTGCGGCGGCTATCTCCGCCGCTTTGTTCATTTTTCCCACGATACGCGAACGTCTTTCTTCGTACCCTTCGTCCTTTTTCTCGATTATCTCACGGGTTATGGCTTCGTCGCAAAGCTTTATGGCTTCTTCGTAACGTTTCTGCGCCGTATATATAAGTATGAGTCTCTTGAGCGCAGGCAGTTTCATGCCGCGTACGTCGCGGTTTTCGTAATTGAACGCCACGTCCTTTTTGCAAAGCTTGATGCATTTATCCAACGCGGTTTCTTCCGTCTTACGCCGCGCGAAATAGAACGCTATCATCTTATTGTTAAGGCGCGTCGTCTCTGCGTCGGTAGTGAGTTGCCCCAAACGCTTTTTATAAAGCTTCTCCATAGCGCCCATCGGTATGAGCATCTTGAACTTGCCTGCGGAAAGGAAGAAATCTTTAAGAAACGCGGAATCTTCCGCATACTCGGTAAGCGGATATTTCAAACGCGTCTTTTCCACCTTGCCGTCGCCGACTAAAAGTTCCGCAAATCCCGCTTTTTCTTCGTCGGTCATCGTTCTCGTCAGTTTGTCGAAGAATGCCGGCAATGCGTCGGAATCCGTCTGCGTTTCGCTAACGGGCTCGCCGGGTTCTTCCGCAACCGTTTCTTCCGCAACCGCGGCAGCCACTTCCGCCTGAGGCTCTTCCGCGGCTTCAACGGCGGTTTGCTCTTCCGTAACAGGTTCTGCGGACTCTTCCGCGGCTTCCGTCTGTAAAGCTTCTACAGGCTCGGCGGGTTCTTCCTGCGGCTCTTCCGCGGCTTCCGTCTGTAAAGCTTCTACCGGTTCGGCAGACTCTTCCTGCGGCTCTTCCGCAGAAAAATCTTCCGGCGATACGTCTTTGTCGTCGGAAAGAGAAAAAATACTACCCGTGCTTAAAAGTTTACCTTCACGGATATAGTTGGTGATCGCGATGGCAAGCACTATTCCCGCCAGAATAAGCGAAAGAATAATGCAGACCGCACGGACCGCCGTATAATTGGTCAAATCGTAAGACGCTGCCAACAATAACATAACGTTTCTCCTTATCCTTACCTTTACCGCGTATCCTGCGGTAAGCGTTTACAAATACCGACGGCATTTGTAATGGTTCTTTTTTACCCTTATAATTTATTTTCTACCTTTATTAATTCTACTATATAAAGTAAAATATGTCAATTTTATTTTGTTTATTATGCTAAATTTTACATAATTTTAATAAATGATTGATTAATTTACATAATAATTTAAAAAACGCACGTAAAAGTGCGTTTTTTTAGTATTACGAACAATCCATGTCGGATTTTACACGTTGAAACGGAAAAGCACGACGTCGCCGTCTTTGACGACATAGTCTTTCCCTTCGCTTCTTACCAGACCTTTTTCCTTTGCCTGATTGAAGCCGCCCTGCGCGACGATGTCGTCATAAGCCACTACTTCCGCGCGTATAAAGCCTTTTTCGAAATCGGTATGTATCTTCCCTGCCGCCTGCGGCGCTTTCGTTCCGCGCGCAATAGTCCAGGCACGAACTTCTTTTTCGCCCGCGGTGAGATAGGATATCAATCCAAGAAGGCTGTAACATTTGCTTATCATGCGGTCAAGTCCGCTTGCGCCCAGCCCCAGCCCTTCGATATAATCTTTCCTTTCTTCTTTGGGTAGCGACGCGATCTCCGCTTCGACGCCGGCGCTTATCTCTATGAATTCCGCCCCTTCCGCTTCGGCATACTCGCGTACTTTTTCGCTCAATCCGTTGGTTTTACCTATATCGTTCTCGTCGATGTTCGCGCAGTATATGACGGGTTTGTTGGTAAGCAGAAAGTAAGAATCCGCAAGCTCTTTTTCGTCGCCTTTGAGCGCGAGCGTGCGCAAGCACTTGCCTTCGTTAAGGCACGCTTGCAATTTTTTGAGCAGGTCGTATTCCTCGGCGTACTTTTTCTCGCCGGTGCGGACGAGATGTTCGGCTTTGGAAAGCCGTTTTTCCACGCTTTCGAGATCCGCGAGCACCAACTCGGTATTTATGGTCTCGATGTCGCGCACGGGATCTATGCTCCCTTCCACGTGTATTATATCGGGATTACGGAAACAACGCACCACGTGCACTACCGCGTCGACTTCGCGGATATGCGAAAGGAACTTATTTCCCAGCCCTTCGCCGTGGCTCGCGCCCTTGACAAGTCCCGCAATGTCCACGAATTCCACGATGGCGTGCGTTATCTTTTTCGTGTTGTACATTTTTCCGAGAACTTCGAGACGTTCGTCGGGTACCGCCACTACGCCGACGTTCGGTTCTATTGTGCAGAACGGATAATTCTGCGCTTCCGCTCCCGCTTCGGTTATGGCGTTAAACAATGTGGATTTACCGACGTTCGGCAATCCTACTACTCCTAATTTCATAGTCTGTATTCTCCGATCGTTGCGTTTTACTACGCGTCGCCCGTCAACTGAAATATTTTACGCCCGATTCGAACAGTTTCATATCGAAGTTTTCGGGAATGTTTTTATAAAGATTTGCGCCCGCGCGTTCGGTATGACCCATTTTACCGAGTATTCTGCCGTCCGCGCTCGTTATGCCCTCGATGGCAAACATGGATCCGTTCGGATTGTACGGCGACAGCATGGTCGCGTTGCCGTTTTCGTCGCAGTACTGAGTGGCTATCTGCCCGTTTTGCGCAAGAATGCCGAGATCTTCGGCGCGCGCCACAAACCGCCCCTCGCCGTGAGATACCGCTACGCCGAACACATCGCCGACGTTGACTCCGCTCATCCACGGGGATTTAACAGACGCGACGCGCACGCGGACTATCTGTGAGACGTGCCGCGCTATGTTGTTAAAAGTAAGCGTGGGACTTCCCGCGTCCTGTACGGTGATACTGCCGCCGGGAAGCAAGCCCGTCTTGACAAGCGCCTGAAAGCCGTTGCATATCCCGAGCACAAGCCCGTCGCGCACCGAAACCAGCTCGCGCACGACGTCGGCTATTTCGGGGTTACGGAATGTGGTGGCGATGAATTTGCCCGAACCGTCAGGCTCGTCGCCGCCTGAAAAGCCGCCCGGGAACATCAATATCTGACAATCCTTTATACGTTTTACTATTTCTTTTACGCTGTCGTCGATCTCCGCCGCGCTACGGTTGCGTATTACGAAAATATCCGCCAAAGCGCCTGCGCGTTCGAACGCTCTCGCCGTGTCGTATTCGCAATTGGTGCCCGGGAATACGGGGATAAACACGCGGGGGCGCGCTATCGGTCTTGCGCTCACGGCGCCCGAGCGTTTCGAGTATGACACGTCGGTAACTTCTCCTTCCGCGGCTGCCGACGTCGGATATACCCTTTCGAAAGTGGTCGTATACGCCTTGACAAGGTTGTCCATATCGTCGCCCTTACCGCCGAAAGTCACGTTTCCGTTATCCGTAGTGACGCCGTAGTACTCGCCGCCGAGCTCGTCGAAAGCCGAAAGATCTTTACCCGATATCAGCACGTCGCCCTGCGCGTTCATGAAAGAACGTTCGTCGATCCGAGAGAACTTAAAGCCTACGTTTTCGCCCATGCACGATTTTATCATTGCCGCCGCGTCGCCGCCTTCGTCAGTCACCTGACAGAAATCCACGTTGCCGCAAGCCGTCTGTTCGTAAAGCAAAGTCATCAGGCGTTTGGCGAAATCGAAGTCGGGCATTCCGCTTTCGGTGCGCTTCATACGCACGATGTTTACTTTTTTACCCGCGCCTATGACGTTGGTTATCAATTTATCCGCTTTCGCGGGAGCGAGCGCAAACGAGATCAGTGTGGGAGGTACGTCGAGCTTTTCAAAAGATCCGCTCATCGAATCCTTGCCGCCTATCGCGCCGAGTCCGAGTCTGAGCTGAGCGTAAAGCGCGCCGAGCAGCGCCGAAGCGGGCTTTCCCCACCTTTCGGGATCCTTGCCCGGTTTTTCGAAAAATTCCTGGAAGGTAAGCCGCACCCGTTTCCAATCGGCACCGGTAGCCGCCACTTTGAGCACGCTGAGAAGTACGGAATATGCGGCGCCCGTAAATCGGCTTTCACTGAGTAGATCGGGATAACAACCGAAAGCGCTCACCGTAGCGGTGTTTGTCTCTCCGCCGACCGGAAGTAACGCCGCCATTGCGACGGAAGGAGTCATCTGTCTGCTACCGCCGAAAGGCATATATACCGTTCCCGCGCCTATGGTGGAGTCGAACATTTCGCCGAGACCTTTCTGCGAGCATACGTTGTACGCCGAGAGAGCTCCGCGGAGCGCGTCGCGCCACTTGCCGTCCGCCGCCGCTTCTCCGCCTTTGACGTATTTGCCGAAATATTCGGGCGCGTGATCGTTTATTCTGACCGCGTGATCCTGCGGCGCGCCGTTGGTATTGAGAAACTCGCGCGAAATGTCCACTACCGTTCTGCCGCCGTGGAACATTCTCATTCTGCCGAGATCGGTCACGGTCGCAAGCCGCGTCGCGTTCAGGTTCTCGCGCGCGCAAAGTTCTTTGATTTTTTCTTCGTCCGCCGCCGCGACGACCACCGCCATACGCTCCTGCGATTCGCTTATGGCAAGCTCCGTCGAGTCGAGTCCCTGGTATTTCTTGGGCACCGCGTCAAGACTGATGTCGAGTCCGTCGGCGAGCTCGCCTACCGCCACGCTTACGCCGCCCGCGCCGAAGTCGTTGCAACGCTTGATAAGCCGCGTGGCTTCCTTATCGCGGAAAAGCCGCTGTATTTTGCGCTCGGTGAGCGGGTTGCCCTTCTGCACTTCGGCTCCGCACGCTTCGAGACTGTGCACAGTATGCGCTTTACTCGAACCCGTTGCGCCGCCGCAACCGTCGCGACCCGTTTCTCCGCCTATGAGCAGTACGACGTCGCCCGCTTCGGGTCGGCTCCTGACCACGTTTTCGGCAGGCGCCGCGCCTACCACGAAGCCCGTTTCGAGACGCTTGGCTTTGTACCCTTCGTGGTACATTTCGTGCACTATGCCCGTTGCCAGACCTATCTGATTGCCGTAAGACGAAAATCCCGCGGCAGCCGTAGTGGAAATGGTACGTTGCGGCAGTTTGCCTTCTATCGTTGCGGAAAGCGGCTCGTTGATGTCCGCCGCGCCGGTAACGCGCATGGACTGATATACGTAAACTCTGCCCGAAAGCGGATCGCGAATCGCGCCGCCCAGACATGTCGCCGCGCCGCCGAACGGCGCTATTTCCGTCGGGTGGTTGTGCGTTTCGTTCTTGAACATGACAAGCCAGTCTTCGTCCTTGCCGTTCACGTCCGCTTTTACCTTTATCGAGCAGGCGTTTATCTCCTCGCTCTCGTCGAGATCGGGTATCTTACCTTCGCGCTTGAGCTTACAGGCGCCTATTGTAGCCATGTCCATAAGCGTCGGATATTTTTTATCCGCTCTGCCCGTCGCGCGCTCAGCGCGTACTTTACCGTATTCTTCAAGCGCGCTCGCGAGTTCGGGTATGTCCGAATCCACGTCGATATCCGTAAGGCGCGTGGAAAACGTCGTATGACGGCAGTGATCCGACCAATACGTGTCGATGACTTTAAGCTCGGTCATCGTGGGATCGCGCTTTTCTTTAACGAAATAATCGCGCACGAACGCAAGGTCCGCAAGGCTCATGGCAAACCCCTGCGCCGCGTGGTACTCGGCAAGCTCCGCTTCCTTCATCTTTCTGAAACCGCTTACCTGTTTTACGGGCGCGGGCTCGTCGTATACCGTTTCCAGCGTCGCAGGCTTTTCGAGCGAGCAAAGCCGACTTTCCACGGGATTGACGAGATATTTACCGAGCGACGAAGCACGCTCGTCGCTTATATTCTTAAACGCGTAAAGCGTAGCCGTGCGTATAAGCGGTCTGGTTTTTTTGGTAAGGAGCTGTACGCATTGCGCCGCGCTGTCCGCGCGCTGATCGTACTGACCGGGCAACAATTCCACGCCTATTACCGTGTACCCGCCGAGATCCACGCTTTCTTCGTATATCTCGTCAACGGGCGGTTCGGAAAATATCGTGCGCTCCGCGCGCGCGAAATCCGCGTCGTCCATTCCTTCTATGTCGTAGCGCAACAAAACACGCATACCGTCAAGCGCGACCGAAAACGCGTTTTCTATTTCCTTTTGTTTGCGGCGGCGCACGGTATCGTAGCCGCTTTTCTTTTCAACGAATATTCTTCTGATCATGGTGGCTTTTCCTTTTACACAAGCTCTTTGAGTATGTCTGTGCGGTAGTGCACGTTTTCGAACGTTATTTTTCGCGCGTTCGCATACGCTTTATCCCGCGCCTCGGCGAGCGTAGGCGCAAGCGCCGTTACTCCGAGTACGCGTCCGCCGCTCGTAACGATATTGCCTTCTTCGTCGAATGCCGTGCCCGCATGATATACTATCACGCCGTCGTCAAGCGCGCCGAACGTTATCTTTTTGCCCTTAGCGTATTTTTCCGGATATCCGCCCGAAGCAAGGACTACGCATACCGCGCTGTCCCCCGTCCATTCGACGTTTATCTTATCGAGCGTACCGTCGACGCACGCTTCGAAAATTTCGAACAGGTCGGTCGCAAGCCTGGGCAGTATTACCTGCGTTTCGGGATCGCCGAAACGAGCGTTGTATTCGAGCACTTTTATATCGTCGCCGTTTATCATGAGTCCCGCGTACAGCACGCCTTTGAACTCCACCCCTTCGGCGATGAGACCTTTGAGCGTGGGCAGCAGCACCTCGTCGTAAATGCGCTTTTCCATAGCCGCGGAAACCTTATAAGACGGCGAGAACGTTCCCATTCCGCCCGTATTAAGTCCTTTGTCGCCGTCGAGCGCGCGTTTGTGATCCTGACTCGTAGTCATCGGCACTATCGTTTTGCCGTCGCAGAACGCAAGCGCGCTGCACTCGAATCCGCGCAAGAATTCTTCGATTACCACGGTATTGCCCGCATTGCCGAAAGCTTTATCGAGCATGATCTCTTTGAGACCGTCGACCGCCTGCGCTTTATCCTCGCAGATAAGCACGCCTTTGCCGAGCGCAAGCCCGTCCGCTTTAAGCACGACGGGATAAGCGCAGTTATCGAGATAGTCGCGCGCGGGAGCATACTCGGTAAACACTTCGTATGCGGCTGTCGGTATGCCGTATTTTTTCATCAGGTCTTTCGCAAAAGACTTGCTCGCTTCCAGCCGCGCGGCGTTCGCCCTCGGTCCGAATGCGCGGAAGCCTTCCGCTTCCAGCCTGTCCACCATCCCCGCCGCGAGCGGATCGTCGGGAGCGACTACGGTCATATAAATATCGGGATGAGAACGCACAAAAGCGACTACCCCGTCAAGGTCGGTCGCTTTTATGTTTCCGTGGCATTCCGCAAGACGCGAAATGCCCGCGTTTCCCGGTATGCAGTAAATCTTACCTACTTCGGGCGACTTTGCCAGCGAATACACTATCGCGTGTTCGCGTCCGCCGCCGCCTACTACCAAAACGTTTTTCTTCATTTCCTTTTCCTCGCCGCCGTCCCCGGTAAGTTCAGGATTATGTATGGGACGGGGTATCGTATTAAATGATTGACTGCGGAGACGGATATTATACCCGTTCGCGTCGCTTTAACATATTCAGCCGTCGGCGCGCATATACGCGCCGACGGACCATACGTCTTGAATCTTTCTCGCGCGCCTGTCGCGCCCTGCCGTCAGTGCTTGAAATGTCTCTGACCGACAAATATCATAGAAACGCCCTTTTCGTTGCAGAGCTTTACGGAGTCTTCGTCCCTGATGCTTCCGCCCGGCTGAACGATCGCTTTTATGCCCGCTTTCGCGGCAGCCGCCACGCAGTCGTCGAACGGGAAGAACGCGTCCGAAGCGAGCACGGCGCCGCGCGGTCTGTTGCCCGCTTTTTTGGCGTGGTCTATCGCCTGCTGTGCCGCCCATATACGGTTGGTCTGTCCCGCGCCGATACCTATCGCCATAAAGTTTTTGGCAAGCACTATCGCGTTGGACTTGGTATGCTTGACGACTTTATAAGCAAATTCCATCTGAGCGAGCTGGGCCTTTGTGGGCTGAGCTTCGGTGACGGTTTTCACTTCGTCCGAATACAGCGAAGTGTCTTTATCCTGCACGAGCAGTCCGCCTGCGACTTTTTTCATGTCGCGCGTGCCCTCCGCATAAGGTTTCGCTATATCGTCAAGCTCGAGCAAACGCAGGTTCTTTTTCGCCGAAAGTATTTGTTTCGCTTCTTCGCTGAACTTGGGAGCGATGATTATTTCAAGGAATATCTTGACCATTTCGCTCGCCGTTTCCGCGTCCACTTCCCTGTTGCAAGCTACGATACCGCCGAATATGCTGACGGGATCGCAGGCATACGCCTTTCTGTAAGCGTCCGCGATCGTTTTGCCGAGCGCGACTCCGCAAGGATTGGCGTGCTTGACCGCAACGACGGCGGGTTTTTTCGGGAATTCTTTAAGCAGGTCGAGAGCGCCGCCGCAATCGTTGACGTTATTGTACGAAAGCTCTTTGCCTTGGAGCTGGCGAGCGCCCGAAAGCGTGCCCGCGATATCTTTGGCAAATATCTCCGAATACCACGCGCCCTTCTGGTGCGGATTTTCGCCATAGCGCATATCCTGTTTCTTTTCGTAAGCGAAAGTTATCTGATCGGGGAACTCTATGCCGAGTTTCTTCTGCATATAGTTAGCGATCATCGTATCGTAAACGCTCGTATGGCGGAACACTTTGTAAGAAAGCATGAAACGGAAATCGTTGTCCGCGGTATCGTTCTTGATGCGTTCTATGACTTCGTCGTAATCGGCGGGATCGACGACCACAAGCACGCCGGGATAATTCTTCGCCGCGCTTCTTATCATCGTAGGTCCGCCTATATCTATGTTTTCAATGGCTTCTTCCAGCTTCACTCCCGGTTTCTCCACCGTGGCTTTGAACGGATAAAGATTTACCGCAACGACGTCGATCCTGCTTATGCCCAGCTTTTCCAACGTCTGCATGTGTTCGGGGATATCGCGGCGAGCCAGTAATCCGGCGTGTACTGCGGGGTGCAATGTCTTTACCCTTCCGTCGAGACATTCGGGGAAACCCGTCACGTCGCTAATATTTACAGGATTGAGTCCCGCTTTTTTGAGCGCTTTTTCGGTGCCGCCCGTAGAGATTATTTCAAAACCGAGTTCGGCGAGTTTGGTCGCAAATTCCACGACTCCCGTTTTGTCGCTGACGCTGATGAGCGCCCTTCTTTTGTCTGCCATCGTTCTACTCCTTGTATCGTCTGCCTGTCGCAGTATTTTAAAAACGCAAACCGCGCGGCAGATCCGCTTATCGTAAAAAGTTTTGTCGTCGGTGCTTTTAAAAAACCCAAGCTTTGCCGACGTCAGTCTTTTATCACGACTTTTCCGTCCACGACGGATATCTTACCGTCGCAAAGATCTTTTATCACGCTTACGAGCATAGGATGCTCTATCTGATTGAGAATACGCTTTTGAAGGTCCTCGGGCTTGTCCCCCTTGTACACGGTGAGCTTTTGCTGACGGATTATCGGACCGCCGTCTATCGCCGCGCTTACAAAGTGCGCCGTAGCTCCGCTCTCCTTTTCCCCCGCTTCTATTACGGCTTTATGAACGCGTATGCCGTAATAATTTTTACCGCCGAATTTAGGCAAAAGCGCAGGATGAATGTTTACTATACGGTTGGGATAAGCGTCGATTATGAATTCAGGCAGAATACCGAGATACCCCGCGAGTATAACGTAATCCACATCGTAACGTTTAAGCAGATCGAGTATAGCCCGATCGCGCGCTTCCGTACTCGGATAATCTTTTTTACAGCAGACGTAATTGGGGATCTTCGCGCCTTCCGCCCTTACGAGCGCGTAGGCTTCGTGATTGGAAGATATCACCACCGCTATCCTTCCGTCGATCTCTCCGCTCGCGCACGCGTCCATTATCGCCTGCATATTCGTGCCGCTTCCGCTTACGAGCAATGCAAGTTTTTTCATTTCCTTCTTTCCTTTATATTATTTTCTTACGAGCGACACGCCGGAACGGTCTGTCACCCTACCCATAATATATGCCTTTTCGCCGAGTTTTACCGCATAATCTGCAAGTTCCTGCGCGAATTCGGGCGAAACGGCAAATACCATGCCGATTCCCATATTGAAGGTGTTGTAAAGTTTATCGTCTCCCAGTCCGCTTTTTGCCGCGAGCAGGTCGAAGATCGGCAGACGCGGGAAAGAATCGAGATCTATCTCCACGCCCATTGTTTTAGGTATTATTCTCGGAATATTTTCTATAAAACCGCCGCCGGTTATATGCGCGATACCGTGTACGTCGAACTTTTCCGCCAAAGCGAGCGCGCTTTTAACGTAAAGCCGCGTAGGAGTGAGCACCGTTTCTCCGAGCGTCGCGCCAAGCTCGGGATAATACTTTTCAAGCTCTTTCCTGTCTTCGCCGAGCAGTTTGCGGACAAGCGAAAAGCCGTTGGAATGTATGCCGCTGGACGCAAGCCCTACGAGCACGTCGCCCGCCGCTACCTTTTTCCCGTCGATGACCTTGCTTTTATCCACTATGCCGACGGTAAATCCCGCAAGGTCGTATTCGTCTTCGGGATACATGCCCGGCATTTCCGCCGTCTCGCCGCCCACAAGCGCGCAACCCACTTCCTTGCAAGCCGCGGCGACGCCGTTCACGACCGTCGCCATTTTTTCGGGATCGAGTTTGCCGCACGCGACGTAGTCGAGAAAGAACATCGGCTTTGCGCCCTGACAAACGACGTCGTTCACGCACATCGCGACGCAATCGGTACCTATGCTGTCGTGCTTGTCCATAACGATCGCATAACGAAGCTTTGTTCCCACTCCGTCGGTGCCCGAAACGAGTACGGGTTCCGTATAACCTTTGGGCAGACCGTAAAATCCGCCGAAAGACCCAAGCCCTGAAAGCACGTTTTCGTCGTACGTTTCAGCCGCGCCCTTTTTGATAAGGTCGACGAGTTTATATCCTTTGGTAACGTCCACGCCTGCGGACTTGTAATCTATCATAACCTTTCCTGTTCCTTGATGTGTTTTTCTTAAAAGCCGACCCGCATTCGGTCGTTTGGCAAAAATCAACCCTGCGTGATACGACGCATCATCTCTTTATAAGCGTCTTCCACTCCGCCCATATCGCGACGGAAACGGTCTTTATCCAGTTTTTCTTTGGTTTTGCTGTCCCAGAAACGGCAGGTATCCGGAGATATCTCGTCGGCAAGCACAATACGTCCGTCGTATCTGCCGAATTCCAGCTTGAAATCGATGAGGTCGATACCGAGCCGAGCAAAATATTCTTTGAGTATCTCGTTGACCTTAAACGCCATTTTCTGAATAGTGTCTATTTCTTCTCTCGTCGCGAGTCCGAGGCTGAGCGCGTACCAGTCGTTAATCATCGGGTCGCCGAGATCGTCGTTTTTGTAGCTGAATTCGAAGCCCGTGCTTTTGAGCGGTGTGCCCTCTTCCACGCCGTAACGCTTGGAGAACGAACCCGCCGCGACGTTGCGGACGATAACTTCGAGCGGAACGATCTCCACTTTCTTGACCAGCGTTCTGCGGTCGTCTATCTCTTCGATATAATGAGTTTCGATACCGCGGCTTTCGAGCAGACGGAACATCATATTGCTCATTTTGTTGTTGATGACGCCCTTGCCCGCTATCTGACCCTTTTTGAGTCCGTTAAACGCGGTCGCGTCGTCCTTATAGTCCACGAGAACGACTTTTTCGTCGTCGGTAGCAAAGACCTTTTTCGCCTTTCCTTCGTAAAGCTGTTTTCCTATGTTCATATTACATCTCCGTCGGCGCCAAGCGCCTTGAAAAAAATTTTCAGTCTATCCTGAGCTCTTTTTGAAGCGCCGCGTCGTCGTTGACGACTTTTTTGCGCATATCTTCCTTATAATCGACAAGTTTCGCTTTAAGCTCGGTATGCTTGACGGCAAGTATCTGTACGGCAAGTATCGCCGCGTTATCCGCGCCGTTCACGGCTACCGTCGCGACGGGTACGCCCTTCGGCATCTGTACCATGGAAAGCAGACTGTCGAGTCCGCCCATAAAACTAGTGGCAACGGGAAGCGCTATCACGGGAAGCGTCGTATACCCTGCGAGCACGCCGGCAAGATGAGCCGCCTTGCCCGCTACGCCGATAAGCACTTCGAAACCGCGCTTTTCCGCGTTTACCGCAAAATCGTGCGCTTCGACGGGACTGCGATGCGCGGAAATTATACGCACTTCGCTCTCGACTCCGAATCTGTCGAGCACGGTCACGGCGGGTTTTACCACTTCGTAATCCGATCTCGATCCTATAACTATCGCTACTTTTCCGTAAGCGCTCATAAATATTCTCCTTGGCTGTTTACTTCAATCCGATTATATCATTTACCCCGCGGTCAAGTCAAACAAATAAAAACGTTAGCTGAAAATTTACCGCTTGCATTTATTGTTCCGCCGTGATATAATGTTTTACGAAAGCGGACGCCTGACGGCAGTAAATAAATGTCCGCAATAAGGGGGATCATGTTTTCTTATTCTTTTGTATGCAAAACGGGCGGACGTCCGCACAATCAGGATAGCATTGCCGCTCTCGAACGCGGCGGCTGCTATTGCTTCGCGGTATGCGACGGGCTCGGCGCGTATTCGGGCAGCGGTACGGCAAGCCGACTTTGCGTGGATACGGTAAAAGCCCGTTTGGGCGACGAGCCTCTTTCCGAAGAAGGAGTGATTCGTATGCTCAGAAACGCTCACGATTCGATATGCGAAATCAAAAGCCGTGACGCGTCCATGGAAGCCGCCTGCACGACCTTCGCAGGAATATTCGCGGACGGAGAAAAAACGGTCATTGCGCACATAGGGGATTCGCGCGTATACCGTTTCGCGGACGGCGTTCTCGTATCCTGCACCGCCGACCACTCTGTGGCGCAACGCGACGTCGAACGCGGAAAGATAGAGCGCAAAGATCTCGGAAAGCATAAGGATCAGAACAAACTTACGCGCGTGCTCGGCGGCAAGTATTTCGTACGCCCCGACATTCACCTGCTCCCCGCTCCGCACTTCGGAGACGTTTACGTCATTTGTTCGGACGGATTCTGGGAATACGTACCCGAAACGCTTATGACCGAAACGGTGCGGAACGAACGGGACGCCGCGCGTATACTTGAAATATTGGAAAAACGACTGCTCGAAGAGGCTGTGCCCGGGCACGACAACTACTCCGCCATCGTCGCGATAGCGGAAAAGGAGAGCGGATGCGCAAAATAAACACCGACAATTTATGCCCGCGTTGTTTCGGCGCGGCTAACGCGAAAGGCGTATGTTCGGTATGCGGTAAAAAAATCTCCGCTCCCGTATTTTACGACCCGTCTCACCTGCCGCCCAAATCAACGCTGAAAAACAGATATATAATGTCGTCGGCTATCGGCGAAGGCGGTTTCGGCATCACCTATCTCGCTTACGATACGATGCGCGATATGAAAGTCGCCGTCAAGGAATACTTCCCTTCGTCCGTAGTCGTGCGCGGAGAAAACGGGTCCGTCCTTCCCGAAAGACCCGAACTCCGCCAACGGTTCATGCTCGGTAAAAAACGGTTTATGGACGAAGCCAAAAACATGGCGGCGATAAAAAACCTTCAAGGCATACCCGCCGTACTCGATTTTTTCAGCGAAAACGACACCGCTTACATCGTCATGGAACACCTAAGCGGAAAAACGCTTAAAGATTATATAAAGAAAAAACATCGGCTTTCATATTCCGACGCGCTCGGTTTGCTTCTCCCCGTGTTACGCTCGCTCGCGCTCATACACGACGCCGGACTGGTGCACCGCGACGTTTCTCCAGATAACATTATCCTTACCGAAAACGGAGCCAAACTCATCGATTTCGGCGCGGCGGTCAAAGCGGGCAACGAAAAACAGAGCACCGAGTTAAAACGCCACTACGCTCCGCCCGAACAGTACGATAAAAATTTTTCCGCGGATAACCGCGCGGACATTTACGCCGCGGGAGTTACGCTTTATTACTGTATAACGGGCACTCTCCCGCCCGAATCGGTAAAACGCGCCCCGCACGAAAAACCCGTATTCCGAGTAAGGCTTTCGCAAGCGCAGAAGGACGCGGTATCGAAAGCCATGGAAACGGAGATATCCGATCGCTACAAAGATATGCGACTGATGATCTGCGCTCTCGAAAACGCGCTTTGACCCGTCAAGCGGAATTATACTAAAATTTACATACGATAAAATACCCGGCGCAAAACACGTCGGGTATTTATGTACATTGATAAAGCGTAATAAAAAAGAACGAGTAGTCATAGTCAAAGACAGCAGTGCTTGCGGAAATGATATTGCGCAACCCAGCGAAAGAAAAACCGCGAAAGCGTTTTTCTTTCGCGGCAGGATAGCGTTAGCGTTCCGCAACCGAAAAGGTTAGCGGTCCGCAACCAATCATATACTCGCTCTTTCGTAATACGCGGTTGCGTTCGCATTGAGTTTTTTTCTGAATACGAGCCAAAGCGCGAAATACATTACGGCTCCCGCGGCGTAACCTATCGCCGCGCCCGAGCCGCCGAGCCCGTTCAAAGCGAACGCAAGTCCGCAGCCTACCGCGGCGGCGGTCGAAAGGAAAGAAAAAATCAGTCCTACAAGCGTGGGTATACCGGTAGTCGCGAAATTCTTCACGGCTTCTTTGGGAGTAACCCAATCCAGTTTGGGTTTTTTAAGATCTCTGTAAAGCGAATAATCCGCGGAAAAGAGCGCGCAGAACGGCAACATGACGGCGGCGCCTATCAGCGAAAGCACGTCGACTTTACCGGAAACGATCACGCTCGCAACGACCGCGGCGACAAAAGACAGCGCGCAGCTTACCGCCGCCGGAATAAGCGAAAGCAATCGTTTCGCTTTTATCTGCACCGAATAAGACACCGGGATTATCTTATCGTAAATAAAGGCCTTTCCCTCTCTGGTAAACGACGTCATGGCGCAAATATTCGTAGTGACGGACATTATCTGCATTATAAGCACGATCGTGCATAACACTATGCAATTGACCGTTTCCGAAGCCACTCCGACAAGCTCGCTTCCTTCGAGACCGTCGCTCATACGTACGTTTGTGATTATCGCCATAACTATAACGAACACGGGCGAAAGCACGGCGCCGGCAAGGCATTGAAACGCAAAAGCGGGATTGCGCGAAAGTTCTTTCCAATCCTTTTTAACTATCGCTTTCAACGCTCCGGACGATTCGTATTCCTTTTTTCCGCCGCTTGTCACGGAAGAATTTTCGGTCTGGCGCAGTATAGTATGTTTATAAACAAGCGAGCTGATTATAACGACTATCGCCGCCGAAAGCGCGACGGTACCGAGGAATATGAGCAGGTCTATAGTCATTGACAGCGCGGGCGAAGACGCAAGCCCCTGCCCCGCCGTACCGAAACGCGCAAGGCAGAATACGGGATAAATAATATAAAGCGGAGTGCGGACCGCGTTCTTTGCCGCTTCGAACATCGCTTCGGGAGTGGACGGTTCCGTCGCCGCCTGAGGCGCGAGATTAGCCACAAGCACGTATACCGTCATTATTACGGCAAAAAGCAGAAGCAGAATAACGGAAGCCGCCGCGCCCTTGTTCTTAAAAAATCCCACGATATACATAAGCGGGAAAGAAATTACCGACCCCACGAGAAGAGCGAGCACGGGCAGGAAAAGCACCGACAGCACTATCATAAGATAGAAAACGGGGAGCTGAGCAGCCGTTATGCCGAGCACTATCAGTCCGGGCAGACTGAGTAAAGTTCCCACAATCGCTTCTTCGACGTAAACCACCGCGAGTTTTGAAAAAAACACGGAATTTATACCGACGGGTAATCCGAGCATAAACTCGTTATCGCGGGAAAAGTACAGATACGACAGTATCGCAACCGTTCCGAAAACGAGAGTAAGCACAAAATCGACCGCAAGGATCAGCGCGGTCATTTCGGTAACGAAACCGTACTGCGAAAAGAATCTGCCGGCAAAACCGCAGGCTATGGCTATACCCACGGATATCACGGCTCCGCAAATTATAAACCCCATAAGAGTAGCGGTGGATCTGCTTCGCCCCGACGCGTCTTTGCGGAACAGCATTTTAAGCTGCGCTTTGGTCAGTAATAAAAAATTACGCATATTTTCATCTCTCCGCCGCCGCGACCGAAAGAAAAATATCTTCCAGAGACTCGTCGCCTTTCGCCGCTTTTATCTCGTCGAGATCGCCTGCCATTATCAGTTTACCTTTATTTATAATGCCTATACGGTCGCATATCTTTTCCGCCATATCGAGCACGTGCGTGGAAAAAAACACGATATTTCCCGCGTCCGCGTGCATGCGCATTATATCTTTGAACTCGCGCACCGACTGCGGGTCGAGCCCTACCATGGGTTCGTCGAGCACGAGCACTTTCGGGTCATGAACGAGCGCGCCTATAATGGCAATCTTCTGCTTCATACCGTGGCTGTAAGTGCCTATCTGTTTATCGAACGCGCCGCGAAGCTCGAATCTGTCGAGCAAAGGCTCGGTGCGTTCCCTGCGTTCGTCGAGACTTACGCCGTAAACGTCCGCCATAAAGTCCACGAATTCCCTGCCCGTAAGTTTTTCGAAAAGCACTCCGCTGTCCGTAACGTAGCCGAGCAGTTTTTTAGCTTCGACGGAATCTTTCCCGATATCGTGACCGAAGATCTCTATGCTCCCCTCGTCTATTTCAAGTATTCCGGTAAGCATTTTTATAGTCGTTGTCTTACCTGCGCCGTTAGGACCGAGAAAACCGAATATCTCTCCGACGTTGAGCGTAAGATCGAGTCCGTCTACCGCTTTGACGGGATTACCCGCATAAGTCTTTGTCACGCCTGTAAATTTTACCATATTTTCTCCCCGCGGCAGTTAAACCGCAACGCCGTTCATCGGCAGATACTCCGTTAATTTTATTATAATGTTATCCGCATTGTCAAGCGTTAGTACGCTTAGCGTCCTTTTTCGCGAATAATATTGACTTTTACCGCTCCGACGATGTATAATCGTTGTATGACGACACGGAAAAAGCAAACGTTACTTTTTATAATTACGGCGATATTTGCCGCGGCGGCATTCGCTCTCGTACTCTGTCAGATTTTTAACGCTACGTTTGACGAAAACGCGACGTATGCGCTTATTATAGGCGCAACGGAAAGATTATGTCTTTTTATATCCTTCGTATGCGTTACCGCCGCAACGGGATATGCAAAACTTTTCATACCGCGCTTTAAAGGCGGAATTTTAACTTTTGTTTTTGCGCTCGCGGTCGCGCTTGCAAACTTCCCCTTTTTCGCTTTCGGCGAAGGCAGTCTTTCATATACCGCAACCGCAGGCGAAACGGTTTTATATCTTTGCTTCTGCCTTTCAATCGGACTGTTCGAAGAAACGGCTTTCCGCGCGTTCCTTATCCCGTTCTTTATGACGGCAATGAAAAATTACCGATATTCGCCGATAATCGCGCTGCTCGCTTCGAGCGGGATATTCGCGCTTTCGCATCTTTTCAATCTTATCGGCGGCGCAAGCGTAGGCGCTACCTTTCTTCAGGTCGGATATACCTTCCTTACGGGCTGCCTGTTCGGCGCGCTCCTGCTGCTTACTCGCTCTTTCATCGCTCCCGTCATCGTCCATACACTGTATAATGCGGGCGGACTTCTCGTGTCCGAAGGTATGGCGACGGGTATTCAATGGACTTCGGCGGCAATCGCGGTAATGGCGGCGGCAAGCGTTTTAGCCGGCGCATACACGGTTTTTGCCGTTCTTCGCCGCACCGTGTTTACCGAAACTTACGTTCTGATCGAACCGACCGAAGCCGAAAAAGCTTCGGACGATTGACCCGCAAAAATTTTTCCGCGCTTTCGTTCCCGTCAAGCGGGAACGTTTTTTATTATACCCCCCCCCCGAAAAGTCAAGCGTTTTACGATAAAAACTTAAAAATTTTATATCGGAACACAAATTTCGTCGTTTTCAAAAGCGAAAAATCATATAAGGCGCGGCAGTTTTTCCGCTCTGACCGCCGTTTCGAGAGCAAACGCTATCATTTCGGTGAAAGACGATTCGCGCTCGTCGGCGGTAAGCCCTTCGCCCGTAAGCGCGTTATCGCTCACCGTGCAAAGCGCAAGCGCACGCCGCCCGAATTTCAACGCCGTGGCGTACAACGCAGCGGTTTCCATTTCCACCGCAAGCGCGCCGCGGGCTTTCCATGCGAGTTTATACTCTCTGTCCGAATAAAAAACGTCGCTCGTCTGCAATCTGCCGAAAACGGTACGGTCAGACGTTTTTACGGAGCGCGCTATATCCGCGAGCTCGCGCGAAGCGGGAATGTCCGTCATCGGTTCGGCGCCGAGAAAGCGGACTATGCCCGAATCCGTCATAACGTTTTCGCACACTATGACGTCGCGTAAAACGAGCGCATCCGAAAGCGCGCCCGCACTTCCCGTCCTAACGATATTTTCCACGTCGTAAAAAGCGTACAGTTCATGCGAGTATATGCTCATCGACGGCATACCCATACCGCTTGCCATCACAGATACGCGCACTTCTTTATACTCTCCCGTATATCCGCTAACACCGCGCACGTCGTTGACGAGCCGCGCACCGCTTAAAAACTCGCGCGCTATAAATTCGGATCTGTGAGGATCGCCCGGCATTATGACAGTGCGGGCAAAATCGCCCTTTTCGGCAGATATATGCGGCGTTGACATGGTGTTGCTCTCCTTTCTTAAATCGATATATTATACGCCCGATATTGGGTTATTAATCATGCGCTTCGCTTTGCGCTAAAAAACGGCAGACCAAACAAGTCCGCCGTTCCGTTTATTTCGTCTTGCTCGCGGGTTTTTCCTTACCGCCCTTGTTCCCCGCTCCCGTCGGCGGCTGTTTGTATTTATACGACGACAGCCCCGTAAGCGGTTTCGCCTTTTTACCGTCGCGTTTAAGCATTTCCACCGCCAGATCCATATACGCGAGCGAGCCTTTGCTCGTGGGATTGTACTGCACGACGGGCAGTCCGAAACTCGGCGCTTCGCCGAGAGTAACGTTGCGCGGTATGCGGGTCTTGAAAACGCTCTTTCCGAACCAGCGCATGACGTCTTCCGCGACCTGATTGGAAAGATTGTTTTTTACGTACATCGTCATTACCACGCCTTCGATTTCAAGCGCGTGATTAAGATGTTTTTTCACGAGCTTTACCGTATTCATAAGCTGCGCTATGCCTTCGAGCGAGAAGAAGTCGCCGGGCATGGGAATAAGCACCGAATCGGAAGCGGTAAGCGCGTTTACCGAAAACACGTTAAGAGAGGGCGGACAATCGATAAATATATAATCGTAATCTTCGCGAATGGGCGCAAGCGCGCGGCGCAGTACCTTTTCTCTCGATTCTTCAAGATTCATAAGCTCCACGTCGGCTCCCGCGAATTCGATGTTAGCCGGAAGTACGTCAAGACCGGGCACCGTGGTTTTCGTCACCGTCTCCTTTACCGTCGCGTCACCCATCATAACGTCGTAAATAGTGTGTTTGAGATTGTCTTTGCTTTCGCCCACAATGCCGAATCCGCTCGTGGTATTGCCCTGCGGGTCTATGTCCACCACAAGCACTTTATACCCCATAAGCGCGACGAACGCACTGAGATTTATGCACGTCGTGGTCTTGCCCACTCCGCCTTTTTGGTTTGATATTGCAATTACCTTTGCCACGAGAAATCCCTCCCGAATAATCATATAGTACCAAAAAAGCGAAGCTAAGTCAATAACTTGGGGGAAATTAACACAAATTTTTGCCTTCCGTTCTCGCACGAACAACGCCGATCGCTACTCTTCCGCGCCTGTACGTAACCGCCGTACGAATACCGCATTCCGCGATTTTAGGTTTTGCGCGCGCAGAGTCGTCGCCCGCTTGACCCGAGAAAAGCTAATTTTATCATTTTTTGTTTTTCTTGTCTTAATTTCTTGACAATCGCCCGCAATAATACTATAATTTACAGGCTGACAGAAAGAAAAGCGTTTTCCAAGAAAAGCGTTTTCCGTTCGTCGGCAAAAATTATGCGCTGTTAGCTCAATTGGATAGAGCGTCGGTCTACGGAACCGAAGGTTGGGGATTCGAGCTCCTCACGGCGCGCCAGCAAAAACGGCATACCATAAAGGTATGCCGTTTTTGCTTACCTGGGTGAATTATACTATTAAGTGCAACAGGAAAAGAAAGAAAAGAAGTTCATACAAATCTGTGGTAAAATAGAGTTGCAAAACAAAATTTACACAAGAGGAGATCTGTATGAACTACAAACATTTTAC
>CALWBH010000129.1 GCA_944376015.1 uncultured Clostridia bacterium | reverse complement strand
GTCCAAAACGGCGGTAAAGGTTTTACCGAAAGAGCTGGAAGAAATTATGGACGAAGCGGGAGCGTCGTTTCCTTACCGATTCGTCAATCTGTATCTGCCGGCCGTACTGCCTCAGATACTGTCGAATATATCGACTACGTTCGGAATGAATCTCAAAGCGGTGATAACGGCGGAAACGCTGGTATACGCTGTCAACAGTATCGGTTTGAGAATACATTACGCTTACAATAATTTCCTCGACGAAACGCCCGTGCTTTTCGCGTGGGTAGTGTTATCGGTGCTGATTGCGATAGGCATGGAGATGCTTTTCAAGTTTGCCGTAAACAGAATAACCGCGGGAGTAACTCACATAAAGACGGCGTAATATAATATCTTGAAAGCCGTTTATATTCACTTTTGTTATAATCGGGCGGAAGGCAAAAGGCTTTCCGTCCGATTTTATAAAGATAGCTTCGCTAATATCGGTATTTATTTGACATAATAAGCGTTATATGGTAAAATAAACAACGCGTAAAGTGTTGATCATTAAGGGTGCGATCAGGTGAAAAGACAATCCGGAATATTATTGCATATAGCTACGTTACCGGGCAGATACGGTATCGGACAACTGGGTGGGAGCGCGTACGATTTTATCGATTTTCTTAAAGAATGCGGGCAAAGCTATTGGCAGGTGCTTCCGCTCGTTCCCACGGGTTACGGCGATTCTCCGTACCAGTCCTGCTGCGCGTCTGCCAATAACGAATATTTTATAGATCTCGATTTGCTTAAAGCGGATGGCTTGCTTACTGAAGAAGAGCTGTCCGCCTGCGTTACCGCGTATGACGACAGAATAAATTACGAGAAGCTGTATTACACGAGATACGGCGTGCTTAGAAAAGCGTTTTCCCGTTTCGATAGAAACGACGAGACGTTCCGCAGATTTACGGAAAAAGGCGAGTATGCCGATTACGCGTTGTTCCGCACGATAAAGGACAGTTTCGGCGGCATTGCCTGGAACGAATGGCAGGACGATTTCAGACTGCGCGACGAAAAAACGATATCCGCGTTTAAGAAATCGCATGCAGACGAAATACTCTTCTGGCAGTGGGCGCAGTTTGAATTCCATAAGCAATGGTCGGAGCTCAAAAAACGCGCTAACGATAGCGGGATAAAAATAATCGGCGATATGCCGATATATCTGGCTTATGACAGCGTCGAATGTTGGACTCGTCCCGAAATGGTCAAACTGGATAAAGATCTCGCGCCCGTTGCCGTTGCCGGATGTCCGCCCGACGCGTTTTGCGATACCGGTCAGCTTTGGGGTAATCCCGTATACGACTGGGAATACATGGAACGTAGCGGTTTCGAGTGGTGGATAGCGCGTTTAAAAAAGTGTTTCGAGCTTTACGACGTGGTGAGAATAGACCATTTCCGCGGCTTCGACAGGTATTACGAAATACCTTTCGGGGAAGAAACGGCGGTAAACGGGGTATGGAAACCCGCGGCAGGCAGGGCAATGTTCAAAGCGGCGGAAGAGCGCTTGGGAAAAATGAACGTTATTGCGGAAGATCTCGGAATACTCGACGATTCGGCTCGCGAAATGTTTGCCGAAATGGGCTATCCCGGAATGAAAATCTTGCAGTTTGCTTTCGACGGCGGCGACGATAACGATTATCTGCCGCATAATTATAAGGACGGGAATTGCATAGTATATACGGGCACGCACGATAACGATACGCTTCTCGGTTTCATTCGTAAACTCGGCGATCGTAGAGAGCGTTTTGTTTTTGCGCTCGACCGTGAACTCGAACTAATGAATTTACCGCGGTGCGGAGGAAGCGATGAAGAAATGTGCGATTCCGTAATAGAATTGTGCTATGCTTCCGCGGCGAATTGTGCTATAATACCTATGCAGGATTGGATGAAAACGGGTGAAGAAGGCAGGATAAACATGCCGAGCGTGCTTTCCGTGGCTAATTGGAGCTACCGTATATCGCCCGATTACGCGAAACTCGGCTTGCAGAAAAGGATTAAAGACCTGACAGAACGTTACGGCAGGTAGGAAATAAAGAACAGCATTAAGGAGAGGAGAAAGGTGTCAAACAAAATTATCGATAAAATGGAAGATATTTTATCGTACGACTATGCGACTACGATAGAAAAAGCCACTACTACGCAGTTATACAATTCGCTTTCGAAAGCGGTGATGAGAGAAATCAATCCGCTTTGGCTCAAAACGGACGAAAATCAGTATAAGAAAAAGCGCGCTTACTATCTCAGCGCGGAATATCTGGTCGGCAGATCCATATTCGCAAACCTGCTCAATCTCGGCGAGCTTAAAGAAATAGACAAACTGCTCAAAGAGCGCGGCGTGGATATAAGGTCTTTCGAAGAAATACCCGATTCGGCGCTCGGTAACGGCGGATTGGGACGTCTTGCGGCGTGCTATCTCGAATCGGCGGCGACTGAGGGCTTGCCGCTCAACGGTTACGGGATAAGATATAAGTACGGACTTTTCAAACAGCTTTTCGTTAACGGCTTTCAGGTCGAACGCGTCGACGACTGGACGACGTGCGGCGATCCTTGGTCGATACGCCACGACGACGAAACTCAGATAATCTCGTTTGCGGATATGAAAGTCAAGGCGGTGCCTTATGATTTTCCCGTTATCGGATACGGCGGAAAAACCGTCAATACGCTCAGACTGTGGCAGAGCGAGCCCATAAACAAGCTGGACTACATTGAGTTCAACAATATGCACTACGCAAATGCGCTTGCGGAAAAGAACGCCGCGGAAATTATTTCCTACGTGCTTTATCCCAACGACGAGCGCATAGAGGGCAAAACGCTTCGTCTCCGTCAGCAGTATTTCTTCGTCAGCGCGTCGATAAAGGATATTATCAAGAATTACAAGAAAAAGCACGGAAACGATTTTAAAAACTTCGGCAAAACTTGCGCGGTGCAGCTTAACGATACGCATCCCGTCGTCGCGATACCCGAACTCATACTCAATCTCGAACACGAAGGGCTCGGTTTCGAAGAGGCGTTTGCGATAGCTCACGAGACGTTCTCGTTCACCAACCACACGATAATGGGCGAAGCGCTTGAAAAGTGGGACATCGATCTGTTTAAACGCATACTTCCCGAAGTGTACGCCGTTATAGAAGAAATACAGAACAAACTGAATTTCGAGCTCAGCGCGATGCGCGTTCCCGACACGTGGAATTATAATATTCTGGATAACGGCAGAATACACATGGCACGTCTCGCGATATACGTGTCCCACATGACCAACGGCGTCGCGGCAGTGCATACCGAAATACTGAAACGCGACGTGTTCAGAAACTGGTATGCGATGTATCCGGACAGATTCCGTAGCATTACCAACGGAATAACTCCGCGCCGCTGGCTCAGTCTCTGTGACGAAAACCTTTGCAAGCTTATCGAAAGCAGGATAGGTAAAGGGTACATCAAAGACCTTAAAGAGCTTAAAGGGCTGGAAAAGTACGCGCGCGATCCGGAATTTATAAAGCAGTTCAAAGAAGTAAAGTACGAAAACAAAAAGCGCCTTGCCGAATATATAAAGAAGCACGAAGGAGTGGAGCTTAATCCGGATTTCTGTTTCGACATACAGGTAAAGCGCATGCACGAATACAAACGTCAGCTTCTCAACGCGCTTTCCATTGTTTATTTCTATTTCGAAATAAAGGAAGGCAGAATGCCCGATTTCAAACCCACCGCGTTTATTTTCGGGGCAAAAGCGGCGCCCGGTTATTATCACGCAAAGGCGATAATGAAGTTTATCAACTGCATTGCGGATATGGTAAACCGCGATCCCGACATGCACGATAAAATGAAAGTGGTATTCGTAACCAATTACAACGTGTCTTATGCGGAATATATAGTGAGCGCGGCAGACATTTCCGAACAGATATCGCTGGCGGGAATGGAAGCGTCCGGTACAGGTAATATGAAATTCATGCTCAACGGTACGGTAACGCTCGGCACCATGGACGGCGCAAATATAGAGATAGCGCAGGAAGCGGGCGCAGAAAACAATTATATATTCGGCGCAAGCGTGGAAGAAGCGCACGAAAAACGCCCCGGATATCATCCTTGGGAATATTACGACAACGATCCCGTGATACACCGAATAATGGATACGCTTGTAGACGGCACGTTCAACGACAACGGTACGGGAATGCTTCGCTCTATATTCGATAAACTGCGCGGCGAAGACAATTATATGAGTCTTTACGATTTCAAGGACTATGTAAGGGTAAAGAAAATCGCCAACTCCGATTACGGCACGGACGAATTTTATGTCAAGAGTATAATGAATCTTGCCAATGCCGGTAAATTCTCGTCCGATCGCGCTATACGCGAGTATGCGGACGATATATGGCATATTAAATAAGCTAAGGTCAATAACGATAAGTAAACGCTATGCGCACCGAAAGCCGACAGGCTTTCGGTGCGTGTTTATAAAAGAAATTTTAAAAGACTCAAAATTCAATATTGACAATCGTACGCAATTTTTATATAATGTTATTGTATTTAGGGGGAAAGATGATAAATATTGCGATTGTCGACGACGATAAACACGATTCCGATACTCTTAAAAATTACATAAACGATTATTTTAAAGCGCAGGGCGCCGTGGGCGGAAGCGCGGAATTTTTAACGCACGCTTTCAGTCGCGGCGACGAATTTTTAAAAGCGTTTCCTTCCGGCTTCGATATAGTTTTTCTCGATATAGATATGCCGGGACTTAACGGACTTCAAACGGCGAAGGAATTGCGTGAAATAAATACGGGCGTGTCGATTGTGTTTGTTACCAATATGGCTCAATATGCTATAAACGGATATGAAGTAAACGCTGTGGATTTTATCGTCAAACCCGTAAATTATTATGATTTTGTTTTAAAATTTAAAAAAATACTGGGATTCAGCAGTAAGTTTTCCTCGAAACAGATAACCTTAAAGCTGTCAGAAACCGAAAGCGCGGTAGTATACAGCTCGGATGTTTTGTATGTCGAAGTAATACAGCATTATCTGGTATACCACACCAAAGACGGAAAAGAATATAAAAGCCGCGGCACGATAGGAGGAGCGGAAAGCATGCTTTCGTCTTTCGGCTTCGCGCGAGCGGCAAAGAGTTTCCTGGTCAATCTTATGTACGTCAAGAGAATAAAGGGGCAGGAAATATACGTCGGGAACGACGTGATTTATATGGGAAGAACCAAGCGCGACGCTTTTATGGAAAAATTCGGAAGATACGCCGGGGGTCTTAACTGATGTGGCAAAACGTTCTCGATTATTTATATGAAGGCTTATACAGTTCCAGGATACTTGTCGGCGCATATATTTTTGCCCGTTTTCTTATGCGGCGCAGGTTTCGCGGCTATTGGTTTATAATAATTTCATTCATCCTTACGGTTGGAATTTCGTCATTATTCAATCCGCTTATAAAAATTCTTATCG
>CALWBH010000128.1 GCA_944376015.1 uncultured Clostridia bacterium | reverse complement strand
AGCAGGGGAGCCCCTTGAGCCACTTGGGTACTTCTCCAAAACAAGAAAGATTATAGCAAAAAGCGGGGGCGTTGTCAAGAATAATTTACGGTATTTTGTCACTGATTTTATAATGTCTGCGGGAAGTTTCCTTCGCTTACCCGTAAACGGCGAAAACATTATCGCGGATTGCCGGCAAATACGCGCATAACGTTCGTTTACCGCCGCGCGTGTCGTTTCTTCCGTAACGGTATGCCGCAATAAAAATAGCGAAAGCGCCCGCATTTATCGTTTGCGGACGCCTTTACGTTATTTCTGCTTATTGTTCAGCTGTATTGAATCGCGCTTTTGACGTTATCGCTTGCCGATCTGCTTTCGAGCAAAGCTATAAGCTCGAGACCGAGATCGACGGCAAATCCCAGACCGCGCGCGGTGGTAATATTCCCGTCGGTCACTACGCCGTCCGAAAGGTGTTTCGCACCTTCGAGATAATTTTCAAATCCCGGGAAACAAGTGGCTTTTCTGCCTTTGAGCAATCCGAGCCTACCGAGAACGGACGGCGCGGCACAAACGGCGGCAAGCCTTTTCCCTGTCTTATTCGCCGAAACGAGCAGCTCGCAAAGTCCGCCGTGCGCGGCGAGACGGTTGGTTCCCGGCATACCGCCCGGAAGAAAGAACGCGTCGCCGTCATTAAACTCACATTCTCCGAACGTTTTATCGGCAATGATTTTTACATTATGGGAGCTTGTCACTTCCCTTTCGCTTTCGACGGAAACGAGAGTGACATCGAAATGCGCGCGCCGAAGCAGATCGACAACGATAAGACATTCCGCTTCTTCCGTTCCGTTTGCGATAAATGCGTATACTTTTTTCATGATAACTCCTTAAAATCGGAAATAACCGATAAGCTTTTTAAAAGTTACAGGCTGTCTCTGAGTATTTGCTTAACGTCGTCGTTACTCAATACTTTGTAACCGCCGTCCATAATAAGCGTGCTCTTCGCTACCCCGTCTATCATATCCGCCGTCACTCCGAGTTCGGATATATTCATTACGAGTCCGAGCTCTTTCATCCACTTTTCCATTGCTTCGAGCCCCGCTTCGGCTGTCTGCACGTCCGTTTTACCGTCAGGGCACACGCCCCACACGTTAACGGCATAGCGCGCAAACTTTTTAAGACCGTAAGGCAGGATATGACGGTAATATGCCATAGAAACCGCGGCAAGAGTCATGCCGTGCGTAGCGTTGGTATGCGCGCCTACTGCCTGTCCGAGCATGTGCACTTCCCAATCCGTAGTTTTGCCTTTCGCGACAAGCGTATTGAGCGCCCACGTAGCCGTCCACATGATATTGCTACGCGCCTCGTAGTCCGTGGGATTTTTGACTGCGATGAGCGAACTGTGGATAAGCGAACGAAGCAGCCCTTCCATTATATAATCCGAAGTATTATCGTCTTCCCCCGAAAAATACTGTTCGAGAATATGCGACATTATATCATAGAAACCGGCTATCATCTGATATTTAGGCAACGTGTACGTGTACTCGGGATCGAGTACGGAAAATTTCGGAAACACGTTTTCGCCGAACACGTGCCCGATTTTAAGCTTTTGCGCATAATTGGTTATGACCGATCCGCCGTTCATCTCGCTGCCCGTGCCTACCATGGTAAGCACGCACCCGACGGGTATAACGTCGCATTCGACGTCTTCCATTCTGAGATAATATTTATCCCAAGGGTCTTCTTTGCAATTAACGGACACCGAAACGGCTTTGGCATAATCGCAGACAGAGCCGCCGCCGACGGCAAGTATAAGGTCCGCTTTAGCTTTTTTCGCGCGTTCTACGCCCTCGTAAAGTTTTTCTACCGTAGGATTCGGCATAACGCCTGCGTCTTCGTAAACGGTCTTTCCGCACGCTTTGAGAATATTTATGACTTTATCGTATATTCCGTTCTTTTTAACGGAACCGCCGCCGTAAACAAGCAATACGTTTTTGCCGTATTTCGGTAATTCTTCGTTAAGACCGTCTATGGCGGACTTGCCGAAATAAAGTTTCGTAGGATTGCAATAGGTAAAATTTCCCAGCATTGTATTTCTCCTTATCTTTTTTTCAATTATACTACTTTAAGTTTTATTTTGCAATAGTTTTTTTAAAGTAAGCGCGCCGCTGATTGTTTGACAAACTTAAAGTGCGGGTGTATAATCACAAAAAAACGGCGACAAAAATGAAAGCAGAACAAAATAAAGAAGACAACTTTTCCGATATATACGGTAATGCCGCGGAAAAATTAGACGTACATTACTCTTATACCACGGCGCGAAAGCTTGAAGCGTTCAGATCGGATCGGATACTCGGCTACAAAACGGCGGGCAGCGAAGCCGAAAAGAATGCCGGCGATTTCCTTTGCGAAGAAATGCGCCGCATAGGTCTGATAACGGAAAAACACGCCGTTACCGTAGACGGCTGGGAATTCAAAGGCGCTACCCTGACTTATATGAACCGCGACGGCAAAAAAACGGTGAGGCTCGGCGGATATCAAACGCACTTTCGGGCAGACTCGCTTCAAACCGAGCTTGTGTATGCCGGCAAAGGCACCGAAAAAGATTTTGCGGGACTGGACGTAAAAGGTAAAATCGCGCTTATCCGCATAAATCAACGTGACGAGTGGTGGATTAATTACCCGGCGTATCAAGCGCACCTTGCCGGCGCAATCGCGGTTATCGCGGTTCAAGATAAAGGTTACGGCGAAGTAGATCCGAAGGCGCTGAACGCGCAGGATATTTGCGGCATACCGGAAGCCGCCGCATTTTCGATGTCAAAAGCGGATATGACCGATATTCTCGGCGCCATGAAAAACGGACGGATATCGGTTACCGTCACCGCCGATTCGCAGGTCAGAAAAAACGTTACCGCATACAATATAACAGGTATACTGCCCGGCAAAACCTCTCAGATGATAGCCGTTTCCGCGCATTACGACAGCTATTTCTGCGGATTTGAAGACGACAATACCGGAGTATCCATGATGCTTTCCCTTGCACGCGCGCTCGTCCGTTCGGGCTATACTCCCGAGAAAACGCTGGTATTCGTCGCTTTTGCGGCGGAAGAATGGGGTCGGACGGATTCGCGTTACGATTGGTCGGCAGGCGCATGGGCGGAAATGTCGCAAAACGTTAACGATTGGCGCGGGCGCATGATTGTAGATATCAATCTCGAGTTGCCTGCGATAGCCCACGGAAAAAAGCATTGCATAAGAAGCGTATACGAATATAAAAATTTTTTACGCGGAATTCTCAGGCAACCATTCTGCGCCGATGAAAATTATCCCGACGGCGCGGACGTAGTATGCCCCGTTCAGACCTGGTCCGACGATTTTTCCATGGCGGTAAGCGGCGTACCTTCACTTGTGAACGATTTTACTTCCGGCAGCTTTATGGAAACGCATTACCATTCGCAGTTCGACGACGACCGTTTTTATAACGAAAAAATATATATGTTTCACCACAGGCTTTATCTCGGTCTGCTTCTGTCCTTTGACCGCTGCGTCCTGCCGCCGCTCGATTTTTCGTCAAGGATATATAAAATGCTCCGAAGCGTCAGAAAGGATATGTGCGACGAAAAAGTATACGGCAATTTCTTACGTGCGGCGGAAACCGCCGCGCAGACCGCGGAAGAGCTTTATACGGCTATTTCCGAAATTAACGCCTCCTCTCTTCCCGAAGAACGCGCAGGCGCCGCCGCTGCCGTACTGCTCGACGCGTTTATGTTCTGCGAAAAAAATTTCGTGGCGCTCGACTGGTATGAAAAGTCGGTGTTCCCTCACGAAACGGCGCAAAAGAACATCGAATATATGACAAAAGCGCTCGCCGCGTTGCGAGACAAAGACGCAGACGGCGCAAAAAACGCACTCATAGAAGTGGACGACAACAGTTACGCGGAAGCGTTCGACAGAACGGTCACCGCACGGTTTTCCGCAAAAGCGCTTACCGATACGGGAAGTTGGGGCAGCGGGAGAATCACGGGACATATCGATCTGTTCGACGTTATACGGTCTTTACTCGCAAAGAGAAAAGATCCTGACGCGTGCTTTACCGCAGAGACATACCGATTGGTGGCAGAAACCGAATCGGAGCGTAAGAATCTGGGTCGATTGATAGAATCCGAAACGGACAGACTCAACGCATTGAACGCGAAACTGAAAAATGCGATAATAACGGTCGGATCGCTCAATTCATGGAAATAAACGCTTTATACAAATTGCAAACGGAAGATTTCGACGCCGTAGTGGAAACGCTTACGGAGTGTTTTTACGACGATCCGCTGTACCGTGCGCTCATTCCCTCGCCCGCGCTCAGGCGCAGAATACTTCCCGACGTCTTTGACTGCGACGCAAACGAAATATCGCAGTATTGCGACATGTACGCCGATTCGGAAAAAGTGAACGGGCTTATAATGCTTGAAGATCCGACGGAACATAAGAGTCTGAGAAAACTGATAGCCGAGAGATATTTCGAATATGTTACGGAAAACCGTCTCGCCGAAGACGACGAAACGGGTATAACCGCGGAGAACTTCCGCAAAGCCAAAGACTTTCTGTCGTCCGACTGGATAAAACGTATCGACGGAGAATGTATACATATCATATATTTCGCAGTGAAAAAAGCGTTCCACGGTACCGGGCTTGCTCACAGACTCATTTCTCCCGTGCTCGAATACGCGGACAAATGCGGACTCAAAGTCGCGTTGGAAACTCATAACGCGCATAATCTCGACATCTACAAACATTACGGCTTTTGTCTGTTCGATAAATTCAGCGGCGAGTTCGGGCTTACCGAGTACTGCCTTGTCAGAGAGCCAAAACCCATCGTATAAACCATAAACGGCAACGCGAAAGCGCCGCGGCAAACTTTTGCCGCGGCGCTTACACACCGATCGCATTATATAACAATCGCTTTACGCGAAACACGTATAAACGCAAGCTCCGTCGTTCATGCGTAAAGTCCCGATTTATTCAGCTCTTTGCGCAGTCTGAGAATTATCTTTTTTTCAAGACGGGATATATACGACTGACTTATACCGAGCATATCGGCGACTTCTTTCTGAGTCTTCTCTTCGTCGCCTTTCAGCCCGAATCTCAGCTCCATTATAACGCGTTCGCGGTCGGTCAGTTTGTTTACCGCGTCGCGAAGCAGCTGTTTTTCCACGCTTGTTTCGAGATTGCGACTCACTACGTCGGGCTCCGTACCGAGAATATCGGAGATAAGCAGTTCGTTTCCTTCGAAGTCTACGTTCAGCGGTTCGTCGAGCGACACTTCGCAACGCATGCGTACTACCCGTCTCAGGTGCATAAGTATTTCGTTTTCTATACATCGCGAAGCGTAAGTGGCAAGTTTTATGTTTTTTTCGAAATTATAAGAATTGACCGCTTTGATAAGACCTATCGTGCCTACGCTTATAAGGTCTTCCACGTCGACTCCCGTATTGTCGAATTTGCGCGCGATATACACGACAAGCCGAAGATTGCGTTCTATCAGCCGCGATTTTGCCGCCGTGCTACCGCTTCGCATTTCCGCAAGCGCTACGTTTTCCTCGTCGGGAGTCATGGGAACGGGCAGCGCTTCTCCGCCGCTTACGTAATAAATACTTTCGTCTTCTTCCGCTCCGAATAGTTTTTTGATTAACGATCTGATTTTTTCCAGCATATCATTCTCCAAGTACGGATGACGGAAGCAGTATGTCTTCTTCCCGATCGAAACCGAGAGCGGATACCCCCAACGTCACATCTTTATATATATTCGCATTTTCGCCGTAATATAATCTTATTTTACAAGGTTTTACGAGTATGAGCTGCTCGCCGCCGCCAAGAGCGCGATCCGTTTTCCTGTGCGACGATCGAGAAAGCTCTTCGACTCCGAACGCCGCGGCAAAAGCCGACATTTTGATCACGGCGACGGGCACTCCGTTATCGGTCAGTCCGTTTCCGCTGTCGATAAACCCGCGAAATCTCGCGGTCTTTTCGCCGAATATTATATCTGTTTCGCAACTGAATCTCATCTCGGCATACTTTTTACGCGCTTCGCCGATCAGCAGTTTTACGAGTACCGCCACCGCCGCGGATATCAGGGATGGCACAAGGTACGGCAATGAGTCGTCTTCGGCAAGACAGGAAGCCGCGAAACACGCGCCTCCTATGAGCGCGGTAGCCGCAAAAAACGCCATAGCGGAAGGTACGGTCTTTTTCAGTCCGTAAAAAAGTATTTGAGACAACAATATTCCCACCGCAAATTTTGCGGGTATCGTAATATATAACGGCAAACGGAAATACGGATAAACTATACTGACCGCAAGTCCTGCCGCGACCGCCGCCGTGGTACGCGCTATATGCAGTCTCATTCCGAAAAACGAATAACTCAACCACGCCGCCGCAAGCGAAGTCGCTATATTATCGATAATGAATAATTCGATATAAACTTTCATTTGCGATATTGTAACACAAACTCTCGGCAGAGTATTCGACTAAATTGTCGAAGTAAAAGAAAAAAGCGCTTAATCGTTATTAAGCGCTTTTTTCGTATTATTCTCTTTTTTTCGTCAATCGTCTTCGAATTTGTTGCGTTTTCTGTTACGCGTTTCTTTCAACCACGGAGCTACGTCATCGTCGTCATCGTCGTCTTCCGTCAAGTGAACGATACTCGGCTCTATTCGTTCGGGCTGGCGGCTGTCCGTCCGCTCGGAGATATCCGGTTTTGCAGGCAGTTCCTTCGCTTCAGCCGGAAGAGAGGGCGAAACGCGCGCGCGGTCGATATTCTGCTGTACGCCGAAGCCGGTGGCTATCAGCATGATCTCGACGTCGTGCGGCAGATCGTCGCGAAAATCGAATCCGAATATTATATTCGCGTCCTTATGTACGGCTTCGCGCACCAGCACGGCGGCACGATCTATTTCCTCTATGGTCACTTCGTGCTTGGCTTTTACGTAAAGCATGACGCTTGTGGCGTTGTTTATGCGTACGTCCTGCAACCGTATCGCGACCGCGGACTGAACGGCTTTGATCACCCTGTCCTTGCCGCTACCGCTGCCTATACCGAGATAGGCTCTGCCCATATTGCTCAGTATCGTGCGCAGATCCGCGAAATCTATATTCATCGTCTGCGTATTGATGATAACGTCGCTTATTCCGAGAATACACTGACGAAGCACTCCGTCGGCATATTCGAACGCTTCTTTCATCGTGGCGTTATTGGAAAGAGTAACGAGATTTTCGTTTGCCACGACGATATAAGCGTCGACGACTTTGGAAAGATTTTCGATGCCTATTTCCGCGTTTACTATGCGATGTCTGCCTTCGAGATAGAACGGTTTGGTTACTACCGCAACCACCAGCTTACCCATTTCCTTGGCAATGGACGCGACTACGGGCGACGCGCCCGTTCCCGTTCCCTTTCCCATTCCCGCCGTGATGATAACGAGATTGGCTTCTTCGAGAAACGCTTTAATTATATTGCGGCTCTCTTCCGCCGCCTGCTGACCTATCTCGGGATTTGCGCCCGCGCCGAGACCCTTGGTCAGTTTTTCACCTATCTGTATGCGATATTTTGCTTTCGATTTGCGAAGATCCTGCATATCGGTATTGATAGCGATAAAATCCACGCCGTCGAAAGCGTTTTCGATCATTCTGTTTAGCGCATTGCCGCCACCGCCGCCGACGCCGACTACGGCGATTCTTGACGAAGGCGCTTCGCTGCCGAAAATCTGTTTAGCCATTTGTTCTCCTTTTATCTTCCGAAAAGTCTGGCGAATAAGCCTTTTTTTCTTTCGGGTGCAACGGTGCCGAGCACCATATCCATTAGCGCAAGCGAAGACGAAAGATGCGGTTTATTCATCTGCGGTAAATCGGGCGCGGCAAGCTCGAACTGCCTGTCCGTCTTTTTGCAAAGGTAATCGACAACTCCCGTCATATACGATATGCCGCCGCCTGTGAGACAGTAAGTCGCCGTAGGCGGAAGATCGCAGGAACTGAGACATCTGTTTATCACCTTGGCGAGTTTTGAAAGCCGCGCGACGATTATATCGTTAACCTGCCGAGCCGGGAAAGATTTTACCCGTTCTTTCACGTTTACGTCATAAGTGTCGGTATCCGAAAACTCGAGATTGAGCACAACCTTCCGTTTAAGACTTTCAGCGAGCTGGAACCGTATGCTAAGGTCGTCGCGCAGATCTTTGGTAAAATGTCCGCCGCCGAGAGTGAAACTGAACTGACGTACGATGCCGTCGCCGCGCGCCACCGCGATATCGGTGACGATATAACCCACGTCCACAAGCACGGCGTATCTGTCTCGAGTCACGTCGTCGAACAAAAACAGCGTTTCCGCCAGCACCGTACTTACGAAATCCATCGATTCGATACCGAGATCTTTTATTAAATTTTCGAAAAGCGTGATAAATTCTTTTTCCGCGAGTATATAGGATATGTAACCCGACAATCGGGACGCGGTAAGTCCTACGGGCTGTATAAGCTTACGCTCGTCGCCGAGAGTAAAAAACACCGGCTGACTGTTTATAAGCACATACTTGTCGCTGTCCGCAAAATTGTTGCCCATTGCGAAAAGCTCGTCCACATCCTCGTCTGTGACTTTACGTTTGCGATTGAGCGACATCGTAACGTCTTTGCACTGCGTGACGGAAAATTGCCCCGGAACGCCTATGAAAATATGCCGTACTTTCATACGCGCTTCGTTTTCGGCGTCCTCCAACGCTTTTGCGACTACGTTGATAAGTTCTTCGGGGCGGTAAAATTCACCGTTTTCGTAACCGGCGTACTCACATTCGCCCGTTCCGAGTACGTTTATCGTGTTGTTTACCCCGCGACGACCTATCATTACCGTCATGCGTGAAGATCCGATGTCTAAAATTGCTACTTCCTGTGACACTTTATATGGCTCCTGATATTATACGTACCGTACGGCTTAAGCCGTATAAAACACCGCATATTTACCGAATTCGTCCGAATACGCCACTCTCGCCGTACCGCTTTCCTTATATGCCTCCGGCGTTTCGTCGGACACATACCAGCTTATCATTTCCCTGACTGCCGTTTTAAGCGACTCGGTGTCACGGTCAAAGCGCGAAGAAAGTCGCGATTCGAGTTCGAAAGTCACCCCGCGTTCCATCTTCACTACAACTTTGCGCGTATCCGAAAGATTTATGCTTTTATAAGAAGAAGAAAGATAAACGCCTTCTTCGGTATCCTTATCAACGAGTGAAGAGGCATACTCGATAAGCAAGTCGAGCGCAACGAGATCGTATGCGCTTTTGTCGTTATACAGATATTTGCCTACCGAAGAATTTTCGGGCGACGCGTAAGGGATTACGGAAATAAGTGAATCGATATAGTCTATCCCTGCCGACACGTCCGTCCTGTCGATATCGTCGGATATTATTATCTTGCCGCTGCTTCCTGCGACCAGATATTTGTCGCCGAACTTAATCTGAACGTCTTCGCTGACAAGATTGTACTTGACCTGAACGGTATTCGGAAATTTACATTCCACATCGACGGCTTCCGCGCGAAGCACTTTCATATTGACCCGGTCGAGCAATTCTTCTTCGTCGAAAAGAAATATGTTCTGATATTTCACTTCTTCTTCCGCCGCCTGCGCGACTTCCGCGCTGATAGACGCTACCGTTTCCTGATCGGAATACGGCGTCAGGCAATGCGCCTCGACATGGTACACGGTAAATACCGCGCTCATGACGATGATAAGCACCGCTATTCCGCCGAGAACGGAAAGTAAAATTATCAGTCTTTTATTTCTCATAAGGCTATTATATCAAACCGCTCGCTTAAAATCAAGTGTATTTATAAAATAGCCCGCATTTATTGATTTACTTATTTTATAAAACGCTTTACCGCAACGGTCAGACTTTCTCTCTTTGTATGTGCGCTCCCAGCTCACGGAGCTTTTCGTCAAAATCGTAATATCCCCGATCGATATGGTAGATGTCTTTTACCACGCTTCTGCCTTCCGCTTTGAGCGCGGCAAGAACGAGCGCCGCGCCGCCGCGCAAATCTTCCGCAGTCACTACGGCGCCGTGAAGTCTGCGCCCTCTTACGGTAGCCGCCCTGCCGCATACCGTTATGTCCGCCCCCATTTTGCGAAGCTCGGGAACGTGACGGAATCTGTTTTCGAACAAGTTTTCTATTATGTAACCTTTACCTTCTCCCGCCGCCATCATAGCCGTAACCGGCGCTTGCAAGTCGGTGGGAAATCCCGGATAAGGGCGAGTCTCCGCTTTTTTCACCGTTTTAAGCTTTCCGTTGCCGCTGACGGTAAGCGCGCCCGTATATTCCGTAACCTCGGCGCCTGCCGCCAAGAGCAGTTCGGTAAGACTTCCGAGATGCGAAGGGTCCGCGCCCTTTACTGTCACTTCTCCGCCGCACATTGCGCCGCCAATCAGGAAAGTACCGGCGGCTATTCTGTCCCCAATGGGCACGTAATCGGTACCGTGAAGAGAGTCCGTTCCTTCAACGGTAATTACCTTTCCGCCCGCGCCGCGCACGCGACCGCCGCAAGCGTTTATGAAATTCTGCAAATCCGCTATTTCCGGTTCCTGAGCGGCGTTGCGGATGATCGTCCTGCCCCGGCAAAGCATCGCCGCCATCATAAGATTTTCGGTAGCGCCTACGCTCGGAAAAGGCAAAACCGTCTCCCCTCCGTGCAATCCTCTGCCGTCGCACACGATTTTATCGCCGTCTTCCGTAAGCTTCACTCCGAGCGCGGCAAGCCCGCTTGTATGTATGTCTATGGGTCGCACGCCTATATCGCAGCCGCCGGGATAACTTATTTCCGCTTTTCTGAGCGCCGCCACCAACGGTCCGAGAATGAACACCGAAGAACGCAGGCGGCTCGTAAGCGAACGGTTTACCGTATGTTTATCAAGCCCCCGACAGTCTATATAAATATCCATGCCCTCGAAACGGCATTTACCGCCCAGGCTGCGCAGGATATCGAGCATTGCCATGGCGTCGCTCGTTTGCTCGCATCTTCCGAGTCTTACTTCGCCGCGTACCGCAGCGCAGCACGCTATTATCGGCAATACGGCGTTCTTAGCCGACATTATTTCCGTTTCGCCGTATAATTTGAAGCCGCCGTCTATAACGTATGCTCCGCTTTGCGGTTCGTTTTTCATATACCCTCCCTGATCAGAACAAACGGGATATCCCGATCAATATCAACACAAGACTCGCTATCGGCGAGAATATTTTTACGCCCGTACGTAAACGCAGAGTAAGTCTTCCGAGCGTCAACATTATGTACTGCGCGCAAAATACTGCCGCGCACATCGTCAATACATTGTACTCGCCGGAAAACAGCGCCGAGCCGAACACGGAATCTATCGAAAGCGATATGCCGAGCATCGTGGCTTCCGCCACACCCATTTTACGCTGCGAAACGGTCAATAACGTCGCTTTGTTCTCACGATCGTATAGCCCTTTCAGCCCCAATATTATCAATATGCACGCCGCCGCTTTATTAAGCCATTCTCCGTCACGTATCGCCGTGATGAACAACAAAGGTAAAACGAAGGAAAATGCCGCTATGTATAATATTTTCAGTTCTCCGGCACGTCCGTAACCGATGGAAAGTCCCGCGACGTACGCATCGATACTGACGGCGAGTATCGCCACTATGATCATTATGTAACGCCCGCCTCTTTCGCTATACTCTATGCTATGCCGCTATAAAGAAAATTGTGCGGCGACAAACCGCAAACAGCCGTACGTCGCTTTTTGTTTTTACGGGCAGATTTAATGCGCGCCAAATCTCAATCCGTCTTTCCGCCGTCGGGCGTAAATCGACTGGAACGCAAAATTCATAATGTCACGCATATATGAAAACACCGCCGCGCGGAAACTGTCCGCGCGGCGGTGTCATAAACAGTGAAATTTTATTTTTTCTTTTTATCGCCCTTGATTAAGCCCGCAACCTGAGCAAGCTCTTCTTTGAGCTTCTCTATGGACTTTTCGAGGTCTGCGTCGTCGTTTTTATCCGCTCCCTGCATAACGCCGAGCGTATACTTGATGTTTTCTATATCGCTCATTACTTTCGCCTGTTTTGCGTCTTCCTTTTCGGATTCCTTATCCAAAGTGGAAGCTATCTCCGCAGCCATATTGTCCGTTCTGCTTTTAAGCGTTTTTTCCTGTTTCTGCAACTGTTCGAGAGTGCGGTTAAGCAGTTCGATTATCGACGCCTGCATATCTTTCTGTTCCGCTATTTCTTTTTCCAGTCTCGCTATGGCTTCGTTATCGGCGCCCTTCGCGGAACCTGCGACCGAGTCGAGTTCGTCGCGGATGCGGCCGAGCTCGTCAATTATCAGGTTGTTATAGCTCTCGTAAGATTCTTTTTCACCGTCCGATACGCTTGCCATATTGATGGCGAATAT
>CALWBH010000127.1 GCA_944376015.1 uncultured Clostridia bacterium | reverse complement strand
GTTGGAGCCTTTTCCGCTCACATCTGTCTTGGTTCTTGCCACGATATTGATTATATCATACGTTAAGAATGCTTGTCAATGCGTTTATACGGCTTATGTTAAAATATTGGTGTTTTTTTTTTTTTTTTTTTAACTCGGAGCTACCCGAGTTAAGCATATCGACCGCAATCCGTATCGACTTGTTTTTCATAAAAAACATAAATTTTACGGCATATTTCGCTTATAACGAAAAGGACTGTCGCACAATCCGAATGCAAACAATCCTTTTAGCGCCTTTTATAAGCAGTTATGTCACACATAATACCCGCTTTTTTAATCGTTATGCGCCGAAAAATCAAGCAATATCGTAACAGGTCCGTCGTTAATCTGATTTATCGTCATATCCGCGCCGAATACGCCTGTTTTCACGCCTACCCCTTCGGAAGCGATCATATCGCGTACGTCAAGATACAGTTTTTCCGCACGGTCGGGCAATTCCGCTTCGGTAAAGCTCGGACGATTACCTTTGCGCGCGTCGCCGTAGAGCGTAAACTGCGAGACGAGAAGGACTTCTCCGCCCGTGTCTTTGACGGAAAGGTTCATTTTTCCGCAGTCGTCTTCGAATATACGCATATTACAGATTTTACGCGAAACTATCTCGCATTCCTTATCGCCGTCGCCTACGCCTACGCCGAGATATACGACGAGTCCCGCCCCTATTTCGGATACGGTATCGCCGCCGACCGACAGCGAAGCGCTTTTTACTCTTTGTACAACTGCTTTCATAATGACTCCGTTATTCCGTAAAACCGACGCGCGTTATCGCTCGTAAGCCTTTCTATCTCGTCAAAAGATTTGCCGCGCTCTTCGGCAATTTTTTCTATCGTAAACCGCACATAAGCGGGATAATTCCGTTCTCCCCTGTGCGGCACGGGCGTAAGGTACGGCGCGTCCGTTTCGGCAAGCAAAAGCTCGTCGGGTACTGCGCGTATAACGTCGCCTTTTTTCGCGTTTTTGAAAGTTACCGTTCCCGCAAATGAAATGTAAAATCCGAGCTTCACGTATTCGCACGCTATCTCCTCGGACGACGAAAAGCAGTGCATGACAAGCGGAGCCGTAAGTTTTTTCGCGTAGCTTTTCAGTATCGGAAGCATATCGCCGTCGCACTCGCGGGAGTGGATTATGACGGGTTTTCCGCACTTGCAGGCAAGTTCGAGTTGAAGCAAAAGATACTCTTTCTGGCGAGCGCGCGGAACGTTATCCCAATGATAATCAAGCCCTATTTCGCCGAGCGCGACTACTTTCGGCGCATTCAGCAGCGGCAATATGCCGTCAAGTCCGTTTTCGTGGTCGAGCTCGCTCGGATGCAGTCCGACCGCCGCATAAACGCCTTTGTTTTCGGCGGCAAGGCGCGCGCATTCAACGCTCGTCGCGGTGTCGTAGCCTACCGTGACCAACGCTTCCAAACCGTCGCGTTTCATATTTTTTATTACGTCTTCCCCGCCCGCGTAAAACGGATCGGTAAGATGACAATGCGTATCTATCATATGTGTTATTATATCACTTCGGCGCGCTTTATGCAAATAAAACGATCGGTACGGTTTTTAATAAATGCAATCCCCGTTTATGTCGTTTCACTTTATAAAATGAAAAGATCGATATTCAATCAGTAACAAATTTAATTTTTTCGTTTGCTATTTTTTAACCATATACACATTATATCGTGGGCATACCTGTTCGCCTCTATTTCCAAAGATCGCTTGGAACGCTGTTCCGTTTCATAAAAATACCATTGATAATAATGAGTCAGTTCATGAATTAAAATATTACAATAATATTCCAAAGCGTCATCCAGGCCGTAACGGTTTTTATCTTTTTCAAAATCCGCTACGGCAATTTTGATACGAGGATATGCCGTCATATAACCGTTTTTATCCGTTTCGGGCGGATAAAAGATAGCAATTGCCCGATCACTCTTGTTTTCACTATCCATGTAACAAGTATAATATTCAAATACTATTTTACACTTTATCGGAAACCAATAATTGCGTCTTAGCCAACGGCACAGCTTTATATATTGACGTCTTAATTCTTCGTCGATTTCAACATCCGCAAAACAGAGTTCCAAACCGTTTATCGGCAACTCCGAATAATTGTTTTTATATTCAATCGGAATCCAAATATTCATCACTGATCAATTGTTTTAATCCAACTACATCAAATTTAATAATGAATCCAACTCCTTTTCAATGTCTTCCAACTTAACGTCATAGAAGTCACTTAACCCGTTTCCGCTCTGATGACCTTTACTTGCCCGTTTCGGGAATTTTCCGCCATCATCCAAATAAATTACCGGATTATTCAAACAGTACACATATCCGTTCAATCCGTTTATATAATCAAATCCGAGTACCGTAATATAATCCAGGCTGTCTGCGCTTAAGAATCTTCCGATTTCGGGATCGTAATATCTACTATTAAGATAATATAAATCCGTCTTTTTGTCAAGATTGAATTGCAATTATTTTTATATAAAATAAGGGCAACGAGTATAATCTCATTGCCCTTATTTTAACAAGCGTCTCTATATAACACCCAAATATACGGACGTTGCATAAATACATCTTCTCTTACAACAGCTAAATTCTCTCCGCATTGAAATTACACAACAAAATGATCGGTTATTTCGTCATCACATAAAAACCTATAATCTTCGCTGTACAGTGGATCATCTGAAGTTGTTATTTGAGTAAACAGTTCTAAACGGATATTGTTTTCCAAATTCAAAACAACATCTTTTTTTTCGTTAATTTCTGCAAAAATTATTTTGCTTGAACATATTTTTTCTTTATTTTCAGATACCGTATCATCAAATAATGTTTTTCCTGTTTTAGCCCAATTAAAACGCTGCCATTTTTTTAACTTTACACTTCTTCTTAACATATCTTGCGAACAGATTATTAAATCTTCATGATCATATATTCTTATAAAACATTGCGCATGCAAATAAAACTTCTTTCCTTTTTCGGAAACAAAATCAAAGTACACCATATCACATGTTCTGTTTATATTAATAATTTTCGCACCATTCAACAATTCTTTATAAAAAGAAAAATCAACCATATTAAAATACCCCCTATGACCTTAAATTATATACGTAGCCGTTAAAACAGTTAATGCGTTCGGGTTCAAGATAATCAAATCTGTCCGCGCTCAATAATCTTCCGACTTCCGGATCATAACACCTACTATTAAGATAATACAAATACGTCTTTTTGTCAATACCATATTTTTCGGCGGTTTCCCTGTTCGTTACGTTTCTTGCAGCGTACGTGAAATATTACGTATTTTACGATTAAACCGCAACAGAAATAAAACGCGGAAAATCATTGCATAGCAGCAAAGGAAAAGCCGCAAAGGCTTTTCCTTTGCGGCAGTATAGCGTTAGAGATGTTCAATTTATTATAGAATTTATCAATAGTTTTCCGCTCTGAGCTGGAAATAAGACTGCGGATGATTGCAGGTCGGGCATACCTCGGGCGCTTTTTTGCCTATGTAAATATGTCCGCAATTCAGACACTGCCATACCGCGTCGCCGTCCTTCGTGAACACAAGTCCGCCTTTGACGTTTTCGAGCAGTTTGCGGTAACGCTCTTCGTGCTTTTTCTCGATAGCCGCGACAAGCTCGAATTTAGCCGCGATCTCTTCGAAACCTTCTTCGCGAGCTTCCTTTGCGAACGTCGCGTACATATCCGTCCACTCGTAATTCTCGCCCGAAGCGGCGTCTTCGAGGTTTGCTATCGTTGCGGGAACGCTGCCGCCGTGCAGATATTTAAACCAAAGTTTAGCGTGCTCTTTCTCGTTGTCCGAAGTTTCCTCGAAAATATTGGCGATCTGTACGAATCCGTCCTTTTTAGCCTGCGACGCGTAATATCCGTACTTGACTCTTGCCTGACTCTCACCCGCAAATGCGGTCATCAGATTCTTTTCCGTTTTGGTTCCTTTAAGCTCTTTCATTTTTCTCTCCTTTCGGCATTACCGTGTTTTTCATATTTTTCACGCATTCCGGACACAAGCCCGAAAATACGAGGTTTACGTTTTCTATGTCGTAACCGCTGTCGTTGACGTACAAATCGTCAAATTCGCAATTTCCGCGCGGCTCGATATCCGCCACCTTTCCGCAGATACGGCAACGTATATGATAATGTCTGTCCGTCCTGCTGTCATACCTGTTCACGTCGTGAGGAACGTCCACGCCTATTATTTCGCCGCCGTCCGCTTCTTCCCTGAGTATGCGATATACGGTAGCCTTACTCACGGTCGGATATAGCGCGTGCACGGCGTCGTATACCTGTTCCGCGCTGGGATGTACCCCTTCAAGCTCTCTTAAAGCTCCGAGCACCTGTTTTTTTTGTATCGTATTTCGTTTCATAATTTCCTTTATTGATAATTATTATCAATAATATATCATACGCCTAAAAATTTGTCAAGGGTTTTTAGAAAAATTTTAAATAAAAAACCGCTTCGCGAACAAAAGAGCGAAACGGTTAATTTATTCGATAATTTCAAATCGTTTACCCTTTAAGGTTTTCGGGGTTGAGACATTCGAGCTCGGGCAGGACGAACAGACCGTCTTTACGGATAAGCACGTCGTCGAACCAGATCTCGCCGCCGCCGAATTCGGGCGTCATCACGAGCACGAGATCCCAGTGCACCGCGCTTTGATTGCCGTTGCTTGCGTCCTCGTAGCAGCAGCCCGGCGTAAAGTGTATCGAACCGGATATTTTTTCGTCGAAGAGTATATCGCCCATCGCTTTGGTGATATAAGGGTTAACGCCGATCGCGAATTCGCCCACATAACGCGCACCCGCGTCGGTATCGAAAATCGCGTTGATTTTATCGGGGAAATTGCCGTCGGCTTTAACGATCTTTCCGTTTTCGAACGTGAGCGAAACGTTCTCGAACTTCACGCCGTTTTCGATTGACGGCACGTTGTAGGTTATCTTTCCGTTAACGCTGTCTTTGACGGGCGCGGAATACACCTCGCCGTCGGGTATGTTCATGTGTCCCGAACATTTGACGGCGCCGATCCCCTTTATCGAGAACGTCAGGTCGGTATCCTTTGCCACGAGACGGACTTTGTCGGTCTTGTCCATGAGCGCTTTGAGCGCGTCCATCGCCCTGTCCATTTTCGCGTAGTCCATACAGCACACGTTGAAATAAAAATCTTCGAAAGAGTCGGTAGGCTCGCCCGAAAGCTGCGCCATGGAATCGTTCGGCCAACGGAGCACCACCCAACGCGTTTTATTAACGCGTATTTCGTGATGAACGGGATAGGAATACAAACGCTGATAAACGTCCTTTTTGTCGGTAGGCACGCCCGAAAGGTCGTAGGCGTTCTCGTTGCCGCGCACGCCGATATAACAATCCATATCTTCCATACGGTATTTCGCGTACTTGGCGAGCAAACGGCAGTGCTCTTCGCTCGTGCCGCTTTGAAGCGCGGCGTTTACTTTGCCCTTATAGGTTTCCACAAACGGGAATGCGCCCGCCGCATAAACTTCTTTTATCAGTTCTCCGACGAATTCGGTCGGAACGTCCGTCGCTTCTATAAGCACTTTATCGCCTTTTTTCGCCGCAACCGAGTAATTAACGAGATTGCGCGCGAGCAGGCTCATTCTGAGATCTATCATAAATCGCCTTCCTTTTTTAAGTTATTATGCGGAAATGCCCGTCGATTATGCCGTATGTTTCGCACATCCGAGCATTTACGATAAAAGTTTAGCAGACTTTTTATAAATAGTCTACTAAATTTTTTCAAAATAGCGGTTAAATCAGTAGAAATTTATCGGAATAAGTAGTATAATAAACCTTGACAATAAGGTCAAATATCGTAAATTCTATGGAGGAATTTTTATGCCTTTAGTAACAAGTACCGAAATGTTCAAGAAAGCATACGAAGGCGGCTACGCTATCGGCGCTTTCAACGTGAACAACATGGAAACCATTCAGGGTATCGTTTCCGCAGCGAAGGAAGAAAACGCTCCCCTTATTCTTCAGGTATCGAGCGGCGCGCGTAAGTACGCTAACCCCATTTATCTCCGCCACCTTATAGAAGCGGCTGTCGAAGATACCGGTCTTCCCATCGTTATGCACCTCGACCACGGCGATACTTTCGAGCTTTGCAAGGACTGCATCGAGAACGGTTTCACTTCCGTCATGATCGACGCAAGTTCTCATCCCTTCGAAGAGAACATCAAAATAACCAAGAGAGTCGTCGAGTACGCTCACGATCACGGCGTTGTCGTGGAAGCGGAGCTCGGTAAGCTCGCGGGTATCGAAGACGACGTCAAAGTCAAGGACGCGGACGCGGCTTACACCGATCCCAACCAGGTCGAAGAATTCGTTCAGAGAACGGGCGTTGACTCCCTTGCAATCGCCATCGGTACCAGCCACGGCGCATATAAGTTCAAGGGCGAAGCTAAACTCCGTTTCGATATACTCGAAGAAGTTTCCAAGAGACTTCCCATGTTCCCCATCGTCCTTCACGGCGCAAGCTCGGTTATCCCCGAATACGCAAAGACGATCGAGACCTACGGCGGTTCGATGCCCGGCGCTAAGGGCGTTCCCGAAGATCTGCTCCGCAAAGCCGCTTCCATGGCTGTCTGCAAGATCAACATCGACTCCGACCTTCGTATGGCGTTCACCGCGGCTGTTCGTAAGCACTTCGCTGAGAACCCTTCGCACTTCGACCCCCGTCAGTATCTCACCGACGCACGCGCGCTTATCAAAGAGTGCGTAAAGCACAAGCTCGTCAACGTGCTCGGCTGCAACGGCAAAGCGTAAGGCACTATAAACGCAAAAACAAAAGGAGTTCCGGACTTCGGAGCTCCTTTTTGCTTGCCGCAAAAATCAGCTTTGCTCTTTTATTATCCTGCGTATCTCGGTCAATTCCTCGATCATTTCGCACAGCCTTTTGTCAATGGCTAATAAACTTAAATTTTTATACCGTCTGTAATCGAAACGTTCGCAACCGTCCGAATACTTAACGTCTTTTTTCAGTAAACCGCACCAGCCGAATTCCGCCTTTTGCAAATATCCGACGTCGCCGATATAATACTCGTGAAAATAACCGCACTTGTCGCAACGTCTGCTCTTGGCTTTCAACTCTTCGATAAATTTTAAGTATTCTTCGTTATTTTCCGTTTCCGACATATTTCCCCCTATCTTAAACATTATTCGACAACCCGCGCCTTATGTTTAATTGCGTGCACCTATCGGATGCATAATTGTTTTAAAAGCCGTATAGGATAAAGTCAAGTAATTTGCACCCATTAGATGCAATTCATGTTTATTGCATCCATAGGGTGAAAAAATACTATCGTAAATATATTTACGGAGGTATTATAATGATAACGCTCGAACAAATACAGAAAAGACTTGCCGAAGCCATACGGCAAAGCGGAATGACTCAAACCGAAATCGCGGAAAAACTCGGAGTAAGGCATCAGCAGATCTCCTGTTACCTGCTCGGGAAAAAACTTCCCGCTCTCGACACGTTTGCTAATTTATGTAAATTGCTCGACGAAGACGCAAACTACATCCTTTGCGTTACGGATTAAATTAATAATTTTTTTATACGCCCGACAGGCGTTACTTATGAATTATACACTCAAAAGGTGTATAATTTTTTTATTAATTAAAGG
>CALWBH010000126.1 GCA_944376015.1 uncultured Clostridia bacterium | reverse complement strand
TATTTTCCGCAAACGCCGCAAAAATGATCTTCATCGTACTCGTGTTCGGCTGAACCGTAATACTTACCGCAAACCATGCAAATATGTTCGTCGTCATACGAATGCGAAGGATCGATCCATTCGGCATACACCTTAATGTCTCCCAACGTATCGGGAACAAAAAACGGAATCTCGAATTCTTCGTCTAAATACCAACCGCCGAAGGTATAACAAGCGCGCGTCGGAGCGTTTAATACCGGAACCGTAAGCACATCGAACTCGGACGGATTGTAAGGATCGTTAGTGCCGCCGTTGAGTACATATTCGATCTTATATTTCACCGTTTCGTATACTGCGGTGAACGTAGTATCTTTTTCCGGGATATAATTTTCGTCGCAAAGCGCTCCGTCCGCATACCAACCCGCGAATCGGTAATGGTCGTGCTTCGGCGCTTCGGGAAAAACCGCCGTCGTATTCTCTGCGCATTTATAAGAATAAAACGTTTGCCCGTCGAGAGAATCCACGAAAACGCAATCGTAATATACCCTTTTCTTTCCGCATATTACGCAAACGTCGTCGATATATTCGTGTTCGTATTTACCGTAATCCTTTTCGCAAACCGTACAGACGTGATTTTCTCCGTAAACGTGTGATTCGTTTATCCATTCCGCTTTCAGCGTTATGTTTCCATCCGAAAAAATATTAACGGAAGTACGAATGTTACCGTCGGGATCTCTCCATCCGCCGAACTCGAAACAATCGCGAGTAGCCGGCTTCAGCTCCGCGATCGGATCGTCTATATCGTATACGGCGGGATTGTCCGCGTTCGTTCCCCCGCAAAGCTCGTACGAAATGCTGTAAGTAATTTTATCGTACACCGCGGTCAGGGAAATCTCACCGTCTACGGTAATCGGAAATTCGGCGGCACCTTCGGAGGTATACCAGCCTAAAAAGGTGTAGTGCGCTTTTTCTTTGTGAGCGGGCTCGGCAAGTAAACTGCCCTCAGCCAACAAGTCTAATTTTATATTCGCTCCGCTTACGCCGTCGTACAAACGGCAGGGGTAATATACGGTCTGCTCCAAACCGCCGTGCGTGCCGTCTAAGTCGTCGGTGCCGTCCGACGAGCAAGACGAAAACAAAAGGCAACACAAAATCACCGCAAAAATAATGATTACCGCCGCTTTTTTGAACATAAGTTTTATCTTCCGTAAAATATTCTTATTTGTCTTCCGACAAAATTAACAGCTCGTACACTCTCAACTTCCAATGCGTTACGCAATCATCTCTTCCCTTTACGACGCCGTATACGCGCAAACGTTACATCTGCAAAAGCTCTATACCCGCCTCTTCAAGAAGTCTGAGAGAAAACTCGTCCGGGTAACCGTGTTTATACACCACTCGTTTTATACCTGCGTTAATGATTATTTTCGTACATATTATGCATGGCTGATGAGTGCAATACAACGTCGCACCGCAAATGTTAATCCCCATTCTTGCCGCCTGCGTAATTGCGTTCTGTTCGGCGTGAACGGCATAGCAAAGCTCGTGCCGCGTTCCGCTCGGGATGTTCATTTCCCTGCGCATACATACCTGCTTTTCCGCGCAGCTTTTTATACCGCTCGGCGCTCCGTTATATCCCGTAGTCATTATTCTTTTATCTTTTACGATGACCGCCCCCACATGTCTGTTCTCTTGCCAGCAACTGCTCCACGAACCGACCGTTTCGGCGAGCTCCATAAACCGTTTATCCCATTTATCGAACTTTTCAGCCATTTGAATTCTCCTTTTTAATAATTATATCAAAACGCTTAATCGCGCGCAAGTTTTTTAAAAAAAATTTTTTACTTTTTTTAGGCAAAACTCTTGACTTTCCCTTTTTTCGGTACTATAATACGCATAAAAGGTCAAAGAAAGTCAAACACTTTGCGGGCATTCTGCGGCAATACAAAGAATTTGCGGCAAAATATCGGAAATTTGCACAAACTGCGGGCTTTATATACATAAAACGTCGCCGTTCGTGCATAAACAATATGAGTAATGTGCAAAAAACCTTACTAATAATGCAAAAACGTGCCTATGCGCTTGACAAACGTATATTCGGCATATTAAAATATTTCGGTAAATCACAGGAGGCTAATTATGACAATCAAACCTTTGTTCGACAGAGTAGTTGTCGAGATGATCGATAACGAAGAAACCACTAAAAGCGGCATAGTACTGCTTGCCAAAGACCAGGAAAAACCCCAGATGGCGCGCGTAGTCGCGGTTGGTCCCGGCGGTGCGGTCGACGGAAAAGAAGTCGTTATGAACGTTAAAGTGGGAGATAAAGTGCTCTGCTCCAAATATGCGGGCAGCGAATTCAAGATAGACGGAAAAGAAGTCACTATTCTCCGTCAAAGCGATATCCTTGCGATAGTCGAATAATTTATAAGGAGAAAACATCATGGCAAAACAGCTTAAACACGGAGAAGAAGCCAGAAAGGCACTCGAAGCGGGCGTCGATACGCTCGCAAATACCGTCAAGATCACGCTCGGTCCCAAGGGAAGAAACGTCGTGCTTGACAAAAAATACGGCGCGCCGCTCATAACCAACGACGGTGTAACCATAGCGAAAGAAATAGAGCTCGAAGATCCGTTCGAAAATCTCGGAGCGCAGCTCGTTAAGGAAGTTTCGGTAAAGACCAACGACGTTGCCGGAGACGGAACGACCACCGCATGCGTACTCGCGCAGGCAATCATAAAAGAAGGTCTTAAAAACGTCGCTGCCGGCGCCAATCCCATGATAGTCAAGAAAGGTATCGCGGCGGCTACCGACGCAGCGGTCGCCTATCTTAAGAGCATAAGCAAAGAAGTGGACAGCAAGAAGAGCATCGAGCAGGTCGCAAGCATTTCCGCAGGCGACGAAACGGTAGGTCAGCTCATTGCGGAGGCTTTCGAAAAAGTCGGTAAAGACGGCGTTATAACCGTAGAAGAGTCCAAAACCATGGATACCGTGCTCAACGTCGTTGAAGGTATGCAGTTCGACAGAGGTTATGCTTCCAGCTATATGGTCACCGACACCGACAAAATGGAATGCGTTTACGACAACCCGGTGATTCTCATTACCGATAAAAAGATATCCAACATTCAGGAGCTCCTTCCCCTGCTCGAACAGGTCGTACAAAGCGGTCAGAAACTCATGATCATCGCCGACGATATCGAAAGCGAACCGCTTGCCACTCTCGTCGTTAACAAGCTCCGCGGCACGTTTAACTGCGTTGCGGTAAAAGCTCCCGGATTCGGCGACAGAAGAAAGGAGATGTTGCAGGATATCGCAATTCTTACCGGCGGAACCGTGATAAGCGAAGAAACGGGTCTCGAGCTTAAAGAAGCCAAACTCGATATGCTCGGCAGAGCAAAGCAGATCAAGGTCAGCAAGGAAAACACCACAATCGTCGAAGGCGCAGGAGATACCGATAAGATCAAAGATCGTATCAAGATGATAAAGGCTCAGATCGAAACCACTACGAGCGATTACGACAAAGAGAAGCTTTCCGAAAGACTCGCCAAGCTTGCCGGCGGCGTTGCCGTCATAGGCGTCGGCGCGGCTACGGAAGTGGAAATGAAAGAAAAGAAGCTCCGCATCGAAGACGCTCTCGCGGCTACGCGCGCGGCAGTCGAAGAAGGTATCGTACCCGGCGGCGGCGTGGCTCTGCTTTCCGCTATACCTTCCGTCAAAGCGCTTATCAGAAAGCTTGACGGCGACGAAAAGACCGGCGCGTCCATAGTGCTCAGAGCTCTCGAAGAACCTATCCGTCAGATAGCGACAAACGCGGGCATAGACGGCGGAGTCGTAGTCAACACCATTCTTACCGCAAGAAACAAAACCAATTACGGTTATAACGCTCTCAAAAACGAATATTGCGACGTCGTGGAAAAAGGTATCATCGACCCGACTAAGGTTACGAGAAGCGCTCTTCAGAACGCGTCCAGCGTTGCGGCTACCCTGCTTACCACCGAAAGCATCGTGACGGATATTCCCGCTCCCGAAGCTCCCGCGGCAGGCGGCATGGGCGGCGGTATGGGCGGTATGTATTAATCTACGCGCCCGATCGGCAAATGTCGAAAGCGTACGTTGTGCGCTAAGGCGCGCACAGAACGCTCGGATTAAATATCGACATACTAAAACCGTAAAAATTTCAATACGCAAAAAAAGATAACGGCGATTGCTGTTATCTTTTTTTGCTATATTTCTTTATCTGTTCCGTTATCTGTTTTTGCGCGGATAAACGATAATTATGAGCAACGACGAAAGTCGACGCAATGACGATTACGTAAGCAGCTCCGCTCCCGAAGGCACGCCGCCCATACCCGATAAAACTTTATAAGCGCCGAAATCCATATTTTCGTCGGGCACTACGTATATCCTTTTCTGCGACCATATTCCGTAAGAACATTCTTCGGAGAACACGCGGCGATCGACGAGATGTCGCGCAAGCTCGGGATGAGCGTAAATAAGCGCTATCGATACGTTATGATTCATAAAGAGTTTTTTGAGATTGTACTTTATGGCGCGCGACACGTACGCGTCGAGCATCAACACTCCGGTACCGCCGCAATAAGGACATTTATCCTGACTGACCGAACCGAGCTCCTTCCCTACTTTTTTACGGGTTATTTCCACAAGTCCGAGCCCTGACATATCGAGCACGCGCGTTTTAACTCTATCGAAGAACAGTTCGTTTTTCATCGCTTCGACTACCGATTCTTTATGTTCGGGATCGAGCATGTCGATGAAATCCACTACGATTATACCGCCTATATTGCGCAAACGGAACTGTCTGGCTATTTCTTTGACCGCTTCGAGATTCGTCTGATAAACCGTGTCTTCGCGATTGTCGGTACCTACGAATTTTCCGGTGTTGACGTCTATCGCCGTAAGCGCTTCCGTCTTTTCTATCATTAAAAATCCGCCGCTCGGAAGATCCACTCTCGGCGAATATATCATAGCCATATCTCCGCCTATGCCGTAATGATCGTAAATGTCCTCTTCTTCGTCGTAAAAATCCACAGAGCCTTTAAAGTACGGACAAAAAACTTCCACCATGCCGCGAATGTCGTTCGCCATTTGTTCGTTGTTGCAAACTATTCTTTCCGTGCGATCGCTGAGCATATCGCGTATTGTGCGGTAAAGGATATTCCCTTCGTTGTGGATGAGAGCGACTCCGTCCGTCTCTTCCCAGCGCTTTTGTATACGGGCGCCGGCTTTGATAAGAAATTCCGCTTCCTGTCTTATCTCGTCTTCCGTCGCTGTCAGACAGTTAGTGCGCGCGATAAATCCGCCGCCTTCGGGCGCCAGACTTTTAAGCAATTCGATAAGCTTGTCCCTAAGCGGGATATTCGTTATCTTATTCGATACTCCGACAAAATCAAGATTGTAAAGATATACGACGTAATGACCGGGTATGGAAATATTCGACGAAAGTTTAGGACCTTTAAGATCGGTTCCTTCCTTTATCGCCTGCACCATAACGTAATCGCCTTTTTTGGCAAGTATTTTATGAGGCAAAGCGTTCTGCTCGCCGAGCACGGATTTATGATCCAGCGTTTCGTCTATGTACCAGAATCCGGTCCTGTTCAGACCGATGTCCACGAAAGCGCTTTGCAAACCGTCGACTACGTCGGTCACTCGTCCTTTGTATATATTTCCCGATGTTTGTCTTTCTTCCGCAGATTCGCTGTATAATTCGCTGAGCCTGCCGTTCTCGATCAGGCACACGGTCGTATAGGTGTTTTCACTGTCGACTAAAATTATGTTATTTATATTCTTTATCTGCATAACCGTCAAATTATAACATACTTAAATCGATTTTGCAACAGAAATGACCTTATCGGTACAATTAAATTGCGGCATCAGTCGTTCAAGTTCGGTTTCCGTAAGCACGAACATCACGTTCATTGACCCGTCAACAACGCTGAAACGCGTATACACGTCGGCTTTAAGCATTCTGAAAAGCGCAAGTAACGTAACGTCTTCGCCTACAAGTATTTCCCTTACTTTAAGCCCGCCGCCGAGCCGTTTTTTTCGACTGTTCATAGAATATATCCTTTCATACTTACCGCCGTTTTCTCCCGCCGCGCTGACTATTATGAACACCGCAAGCGTTGCAAACGTGTAGTTTTTTCCCAAAATTATCATCGTCAAAGCCACGGAAACAGCCGCCACGGACGCTAAAATAGCTACTATGCGTGATATAGTACTTGCTGTTTTATGCGAAAAACGCAATAAAAGCATACCGTGCAGCACTCTGCCGCCGTCCATGGGATATACGGGCAGCAGATTTATTACGGCAGTAAAAAGTCCCGCTTCCGCTATCGTATGAGTGGGCGTATACAACGACGGAAACAACCACCACGCGCCCGTAAGCAGCAGCCAGAACACAAAGTTCGCGGCGGGACCGGCTACGGCTATTTTAATTTCGTCGGAAGGCTTGACGTAATCGTAATCACCTTTTATGGAAACTCCGTAAGGAGCTATATGTATGTTTTTAAGACCGTATCCGAGTTTTTCGCTTACCGCGGCATGCGCAAATTCGTGCAATATCAATGCGGCGGCATAGGAAAGCACGGCGACTCCGTATCCCATAACCGTCAAAGCCGCCGCCGTTATCACCGTAAATAGCGATAAAGTAATACCCTCTTTTTCCTTTCGGTATAAACGCCGCACGTTTATATTTACGCTACTCGACGGTAGGATATTACTGCGGCGCGATTCCCATTTGTTTTACTGCAAGAGCTGTCCCGTTTCGTAAATTTCGGAAGCGGAGAAAGAAAGCGTAAACATTACGTCTCCGCCGCTTTCGTCTATATCCGCAAGCATTTTAAGTTCGCCAGACAATTTCATATATTCCCCGAGCAAAGCGCGCAGGTCGCTTTTAAGCAATAAAAGCAGCGACGAAAGCGATCTCACTTTCGCTCCGAGCAGATATTTTTTCAGATTTTCGGATACCGTCGAACGCATATTCCCCCCCCTTTGTGGCTAAATCTTCCGCTTGATATTCCTTCTTATCCTTCCGAAAAGTCCTCTGTATTTTTTAGTCAGGTCGTACAGTTCCGGAGTTCCGGAAAGTATTCCGCGCGCCAACGCACAGCAGGCGGCATACCCTTCGCTAAGTCCGTAATTGAGCGAATTACTGAGCAGATTGAGTTCGTCTTCTTCGGGTATTATACCGAACACCTCG